>JBEKTF010000212.1:0-9609 GCA_049516355.1 Bryobacteraceae bacterium
CGGTATACGTACTCGACGGACGGCATGAACTGGACGCTTCCTACTTATCCCGATGTCCTCGTACCGAATACCAATGAAGTGGTGACCGGTGGTGACACGATCTGGCTGGATCAGCAAGAGACGAACCCCGCGCGGCGCTACAAATCCTTCGGGGTGGATGTTGGCGCGGGTAAGATCTACGTCTATTTCTCCGCGGATGGGATTCACTGGACCGGACCCAACGACTACGGGATCATCTCATTGTCGGATCGTTCGACCGTGTTCTGGAACCCGTTCCGCAAGGTTTGGGTCAATAGCGACCGGGGCACCGCGGGATTTCCGGCAACGGCGCTCCAGGCGGCTCAGGCCACTCGCGCTCGCTACTACTCGGAAAGTCCGAATCTCACTACCTGGACACCGGCCACTCCGGCCAACACCTTCTGGACCGGCGCCGACGATCACGACCCGCCCTATTATCTGAATAACCCCGGCGGCCAGCCTCCGGAGCTGTACAATCTGGATTCCGTCGCGTATGAAAGCGTGATGGTCGGGCTCTTCAGCTGGTTTTATGGGGGAAATGGTTACAATGGCGAAACGCTGCCGGGTCCTGTCCTCGTGGAGTTGGGCGTGGGATTCAGCCGCGATGGTTTCAGTTGGGTTCGTCCCACCCGCGGCTCCGGTCCCCTCCCGGGCGGCGCGTTTATTCCGGCCAGCGACATGGCGGGTAGCTGGAATGGCTACAACACGCAATCGGTCGGCGGAGGATTTCTCGTTGTCGGCGACGAATTGTGGTTCTACTTCTCGGGCCGCTCTCAGCCGAAACCGAACAACGGAACATTCTCGACCGGCCTCGCCACCTTGCGGCGGGACGGGTTTTACTCGATGGACGCGGGATCCACGCAGGGCACACTCGTCACCCATCCCCTGACCTTCTCCGGAAGTCACCTGTTCGTCAACGTCAACGACACCTCGGGGCAATTGACGGTCGACGTTCTGGATGCAAACGGCAACGTGATTCCCGGTTTCGCCGCCAGTAATTGCGTACCTCTCAGCGTCAATAAAACGATGCAGGAAGTGACGTGGAACGGCGCGAGCATTGGATCGCTTGCCGGGCAGAATGTCCAGTTTAAGTTCTACCTGACTAATGGGGAACTGTATTCCTTCTGGGTCACTCCCAGTGCGCAGGGCGCCAGCAACGGCTACGTCGCAGCCGGCGGACCCGGCTTCACCGGCGTCACCGATACGGTAGGGTCCGCCGGTCACTAGGATTCGTAGCGCCGGTGCCTCCAACAACGAAAGGCGCGGCGAGAGGGGCCCACCGAGACGCTGGAATCAGCCGCCTCGCAAACCCGCAAAAACCCGCAAAAAACGGCGAACCGCAGGAGAAGACGCGTGCCGGGCCAAAGGTCCGACCGCGTTTTTTTTTGACCGGCGTGGAACTCCAACCCGATGAGGTTCCGAGCTCTGGTTGCCGGGCAGACGGTCACTCCAAAAGGCCCTTTCTCTCAGTAGAATTCCTATCCTGGGTTCACTTCGTTTGGAAATTTTGCTTTTGGCGCCCGCCACTGGAACGCCTCGTTCCGCGCCCACAGGGGACTCTTTCCCGGGTTCACTTCGTTCTGTCGGGTTCACTTCGTTCGCAGAAATTTTGCTCCCCAGCGCCATTCGGGAGCGGAAACACATGCCGCCCCCGGTAAACCGAAACAGCGCGGCCCGGCTGTCGATGGATATTCGGTTGTCATAGAGCAGGCGGCCGGGGCCCCTTCACAGGGACGGCCTGAATCAAAACGCGCCAAATCAGCACAAAACAAAAACCAAGACTCGAATGATTCCCGGTGGCCGAAGAGTATTTTCAAAGCGAAGATCCGGTACGCCTCGTATTATCCATTGCCCGCAGGGCGTTCTGGTCCATGGCGCGGCTAACTGCTGAATCTGCGACGAAAATCATCCGTGATCTGTTGTGATCGGCGGGAGTGGCGCCGGCTGAGTCAGCAGGACCGGTGCCGTAGCGGCACCCTCTTGCCCTGGCTCACCAGCACTTCAATCTGTCGCACCTTCCCCACAATCTGCTCCGGCGTGGACGTCTTCTTCGGCGTTTGCCGGTCCGTTCGGTCTCCCAGTCTCTCGTCTTGACTGGTACAGAAATCCCCGGTCATGTCGCGGACTCCAACGGTACACGCACTTCTGTGGCAGCCCGAAATTAATGGAAGCGCGTGGATTGCATAATGTGCGGCAGCAGGATTAGAAACGCAAAGGGCGACCCCGAGAGGTCGCCCTTGAACCTGCAAAGACCTTATCGGCTACTTTTGCGGCTATTTCTTCCGCTCTACTACTCACTCGCAATGCGAGTCGCCCCGGACCATATTCTTCGTAAGTTTGAAAGTAAAATTTGGGTTTAAACTTTCGGTAGCTCCATCACCCCATGCTTGATGCCCTGCGCCGCAAGTATCAAAGTCAAGGCCTAACTCCTTCCACCTCTTGTGCCATGGACACTCAGTAGTCTTTCCCACACATCTGTCTTTCGTAGCTTCCACAATTTCGAATTTAAACTCCGGCCCCATTGACGTTTGAGCAAGGAGATGGATAACCCCTTCGACATCGCCGGCGTTCTCAGTGGCTAATCCGAGGGCATGAGCAAATTCCTTTGCTCCCTTTCCTGCCTCATGCCAGAGCGGCCCATTGAACTCCTCGAATTTTTTCTGTCCCACAGCCTGCTTTAAGGCATTGGAAATTGCAATGTATGCGCCGGTCAATCCTTTCGTTGCAATCTCCCACCTGGTTCTCTCAGGAATCATTTCTATCGTGTTAGCCATCGAGACTGTCCCCTTTCGTGGACCTTTCTTTGTGTTGGCCCGTAAAAGTATGTCAGCAGCCCAGACGTTGCGGCCAGTGACCGATGCAGCTAAGTCTAGCGCAAAACGCGTCACCGGTCTGCATTTCAGCATTGAGCTTCACCAACCGCTAGTCTCCTGTATCTGAAGTATCGTTACCGCTTGTTGACACGCGCGGCTCGGAAAATGCAATCGAGTGTACGAAAGATCGATATCGACACTTCGGATACATCACGCTAGCAGGCTGGTGAAAAAGGCTCTGATGACTGAAAACGGCAGGCGAAACCGCCTGCCCCACCACGGACAATCAATGGTTTGCAGGCCTTGGTGGGGCAGGCATTCAGCCTGCCGGGGCCTTTTTCAGCAACCTGCCAGAGAAACTTTATGCCGAGGTCCGAAGCTTGTTCTCCAGTGGCGTCGGGAGTTCCCGCGCGGCAGCAAACAAAGTGGGTTCGGATCGACTGACTGACGCTCGTGGATTCTGGACGCAGCCGCCCCGAAATCTGGCAGGACAATTGCCTACTGGATATTGGGGAAAGCAATGCGAATGGAGCGAATAAGCAAAGGTACGAGAGCTTCGGATAAAGATTACATTCCGAGTCCTGAGGGTTCATCATGGCGCAATTCCGAATTCGTTTGCGCCCTGGCCGATACTGACCGTCATCTCGGACATGTAATCAAGAAGAAACAGTGGCATGCGTACGACGCGACTCATTCAGACGGAGCTTCGAAAGGCTTCAAATACCTGGGAGCGTTCGTCGATCTCGCCGCGGCGAAGCTGGGAGTCGAATTAGCCGTGTGGGTGCCCCCCGGCCAACAGCGATTGGGAGTGGAGCGTTATTCCATAAACTAGCTCCATGGATTGCGTTGTGTGGGCGCACCGGCCGGACCGTCGCCTGGGGCGAATCGCGCACGGTTGCGCTGAATGACGCAACAAACAGCACCGTGCCCGCAGCCTATTAGCGCAGGGACTTGAGATACGCAACGATCGCTTCGGCGTCATCATGCCGCAATTTGTAAGCAGGCATGTGGACGGATGGTGTGGTACCTGAAGGGCTGGTCCCTTTCTCAAGGAATTGCAGCATGCCCTTTTCGCCCCACTCCATCCAGAGGGTACCCCCAGCCGTTATGTCCGGAATATAGACAGACGGTTCCGATTTAACGCCTTTCAACCAGGCGTTTCTATCCAACTCGCCCGTCGCCGTGCGTTGCGTGTGGCAGTCCTGGCATTTGGCCACTTGCTCCGTCAGTTCCTTGCCACGGCTGACGAGACCGCTCTGGGCCTGCCCCGCAACGGCCAACATGGCGGCGATTACGGGAAGCGCAAGCTTTGTCTTCAAGCGGATCATATTTATCCTCCAATTTATGCTCCAACGTAAATCCCAACGTAAATCCCAACGCACGTCGGCTGCCACCGATACCAGGCCTCCTTCATGCAGCCGGATGCTTTCGAGGATGTAATAGCCCATGTTCCCCGCGCTCAAGTCATCATTGCGCCGATCAATGCTTCGAACGTTTCGGCTGGCTGTTTGAGGTCTTCGCTCATCGCGGGGCTTCTGTTTCTGAGTCGTGGAAATCAGGGGAATGTCGAGTCAGGCGGCGTGACTCGCCTACCGGGGTACTACTAGGACTCTTGCCCTTTACAGCCTGACCGGGAAGGTCTGAAATAGAGGGGTGAAGTGGTGTCCAAAGTGCGGGAAAAACGCACTGTCGCGGGTCGAGCGCAGCATCCTCCAGCGTCTTCTCACCTGCTGGACGAACGATCTCCGCCGATTTCAGTGCGTCCTTTGCGGTAAACGCGTATGGGCGCGCCTGTCGACTCAGGGACGTGTTCCGGAGACTTCCGCGGCGGGAAAGCCAACTCCCGCAGAGCAGGCGCTGCGAGGCGCCGAATAATATTCCGATAAAGGCCGATCTGCCGGCAGAACCCCTCGGAATTCCCGATTTTCGGTAGCGGGAATCGAAACTCGGCAGGGTGCTGAAAAAGCGGCTGGCAGGCCAAAAGGCCTACTCCACGATCTTGCAAGCCATTTGGGACTTTTTCAGCAGCCTGTTAGATGCCAATGGCTAAGGCATTGCCAGTCTGCGTGATTATCCGCCAGAAGCGTATGGCGCCCGCCGGCTCCTCAGGCATCGATTCAGCCCCTCCAACCCCGCGAGGGGTCAGTTACTACCAGGTACGGTACTTACGGTACTTACAGTTATTACAGTACTAACAAGTTTCTGGTACTAAAAAAAACCCAATCATGATAGACCTGGACTGTCCGGAGATCACAAGGAGAAACAATGCTTATAAGAAAAGTTGTATTGACTGGAATTTTGGCCGTGTTGGCTGGAACCGCGATTCCGGCACGTGCCGCTACGTCGATCAGTACCTGCAATCCGGCTGCTGCCGCACCGGCTGGGTCTCTCATCACCGCGCCAGGTAACTATGTCGTCACTGCAGACCTGAACTGCACGGGCCTGGGCGATGACAATGGAATAGACATCTACGCGAGCAATGTGAGCGTAAATCTGAATGGTCACATTATCAATGGTTGTCCTGTTGCTGCATGTTCCACGGCGCCCCTTGGGACCGGGATTAACGTGGCGTCCCTTGCCCCGAACTCCCGCCTGAACCACGTCGGCATTTCAGGTCCTGGCGAGATCCGGGGCTTCGTCGAAGGCATCACCATCCAAGACGCTAATTATGTGCAGGTGAGCCTGACCACGGTGGCGGGTAACTTATATGGGGGCATTTATGCCGCAGATGTTATCGGGTTGACCGTGGCCGGAAACGTGATTGCCCAGAACGGAGTTTTTGGCGGTCTGTTACTGGTCGATTCGGCGGGCGCTCAAGTGACCGGTAATCAAGTAGTGGGGAATACAACGGGGATTGTATTGGGTTCGGGCGACTCCAACACACTTACCGGGAATGTGGTGAGCGGAAACTCCGGATCGGGTATCGTATTGGGTGTTGTCGCCAGCATGTTTCCCTTAACCAATTCACGAGTGTCCTCAAATACCACAAACGGGAACGGCACATCCGGAACAGGATCTGGAATTCAGGTAGTATCTCTGGTTGCCGGTTCCAGCGGGAACGAGATTTTCAGTAACCTTTCATCCGTTGGGAACAAGACCTGGGACCTGGAGGACGATAACGCGCCGCCGCCTTGTGGCACAGACTTCTGGAGCGGCAACTCTTTCTTCACAAAGAGTCCGGCGTCGTGCGTGAAATAGCAGGGGAAGAGTGCGGCGCTTTTGTCGCCGCCGCTTCCTTAAATTGTTCGTCTGACAGACGCGCGAGCCAGGGAAACCTTGCAGACAAGACATCAGTACGAACGAAACGAAGAACAATGAAAAGTATGCGTCACAAAGGAGAACCAATGCTTACTACTATCAGGAAAGTTGTATTGACCGGAGTTTTGGCCGCGCTGGCGGGAGCGCAGGCGTGGGCAGTTACACCGATCGCATCCTGCCCGTTCGTTATTCCAGCGCCAGGCAACTACGTCGTCACCAAGGACCTCCTGGGGTGCCTGAACGGTGGGATATACATCCAGGCGAGCAATGTGAGCGTGAATTTGAATGGGCACATTATCACGGGGCCACCCGCAGCACCCATTGGGAATGGGATTTCCGTTAACCCCGGCGCAATCCCCCACCTGAACCAGATCGGCATTTCAGGTCCTGGCCTGATCCAGGGATTCAGCATCGGCATTTCCATCCAGGACTCCGATTATGTGCAGGTGACCCAGACGACGGTGGCGGATAACACAGCCGGCATCATGGCTACAAGTGTTACCCAGTTGATTGTGGCCGGAGACGTGATTGTCGGGAGCCCGGGTCCTTCCGGCGGTCTGTCGCTGACTAATTCGACCGGAGCTCAAGTGAGCGGCAACCAGGCGGTGGGGAATTCAGTGGGGATTTCCCTGGCTTCGGGAGACTCCAACTCACTCACCGGGAATGTGGCGAGCGGGAACACCGGATCGGGTATCGTACTAGGGCCTGGCACGGCTGCTTTTCCCTTAACCAATTCACGAGTCTCCTCAAACACCACAAACGGGAACGGCAAATCCGGAATCGAGGTGCTGTCCCTGGTGTCTCCCGGCTCCTTCGGGAACGAGATCTTCAGTAACCTTTCATCCGTCGGCAACGTGCTCACGGATTTGGCGGACGACACCTTCGTCCCGCCGTGCGGAACGGACTTTTGGAGTGGCAACGTCTTCTTCACAAAGAACCAGGCGTGCGTGAAATAGGGGAGGGGAATGCGGCGCCTCTCTCGCGGTCGCTGCCTGCTTAGGCAGGAAAGTTCTCCGATGAAACCGCCCTGAGTACCGATAAACGTGTGTGATGCACGGCGGCTCTGACAAAGGGCCGCAAGGTGTATGGGTATCTGTCTCTGCAATCAAGCGCGGCGGCTAATATAGCGCTCTTACCATAAAGCTCTCCTACTTGCTTGTAAGCCGATCTGCCAGTGCCGACGGCCGCCGCCGCAGGCCCTTTAAGAATATAGAAAACCTTCGGGAGAGCCTCTTCGATGACCGTCATATTTCCCTGAACACAGTACTAGTATTTATGGTGCCGTTCCAATGGCGAGCTAACCTCCATCGCGTGCGTGCTCTGGGAGCGTTGCCGATCATTCCGCGGTTTTTTCTTTTCGGGACTTGATATCGAGCACATTCTTGATAATTAGACCGATCTCCGTGTCCGGTTTCACAACGGCGTCGTCTTCCGTAAAGAACACCTGCTGGTAGGCTCCAAAAGCAGTGACAGCACTAGCCTGAACTATGGAGCCTTTCGGTATCCTACACAGCTTCAGAGCTAGGTCCCGTTCCGCGAAGACAAGCATATCGATGCCATTGCTTAATTTGACGTTATCGACGACTGTGGCTCCAATCTCCAAGCCCAGCGCCGAACACGCGTCAGGGTACGCTGAGTGAAAACTGCCTCGAGTGGCGAATTCGATTACGACCGGGCGACCCGCGAACATTTTCGGAAGGGTTCGAAACTGGTTTAGCGTTTCGGCGTCGCTCTGTGCTGCCTCAAGATCCAGTTCATCGCCGACTTCGGCGCCCATCGATTTGAGGAGTTCCGGAACATCATGTAATATTCCTGCGCGAAGACTCTCGGGAGTAGTAAAGAAGGTGACCGTGTGCTGTCGCTTCAGCGTTTCTTTCAGGGAGCGCAGTTTTTCAGCGCCCGGTCCAAACTCAACGTCTTTCGGAAGAACAGGTTGATTTTCCTCATCGATAAGGTAGATGAGGGAGGGAAGCTTTATGGCCTGCGCCTGTTCATATTCGAGGTGCGTCATGGATTTCTCGTTACCATCGGGAACGCTCCCGTATCTCATGCCGAACAAACCGACATACACTTGGCACGACCGGACAACCTGTAGACATTCGTCAACGGGGCTGCCGGGTTTCGAACCGAACTGCTCCATTCCGCGCACCATGGTCTCCAGTTGAGCGAGAGCGTCGCGGACGGCACGCCGATACACCTGCATATCGGAGAAGGTTGATCCGACGAAGATAGGGACGTACGGCTTTTTGACGCCGACTTTGGCTCTCTTCATTCAGGTGCCTTGTGCCATCATCAAGAAGGATAGCTCAAAGTACTGAAGTCTTGTGCATCGGGAAGGCATTTGTTGGCGAGGCTTGGAGATCAGGTCAGGTAAGATTCTGGCGACACAGGGGACTCAAACCTCCGCCCTAACGCCATCTAGCGTCGAGTTGGATTATTCTTTTAAATCGCAATCCGCTCGACCTCGTCGAGCGTGATTTCGTCTCCGGTGCGGTCGTAAAGCTTCGTTGTCCGCGGAGATTCGTGCGCGGCGATCGCGTGCGCGTTCTCGATCGTCCCGCCATTTTCGAGATAAGCCGTGATTCCGGTTGCAAGACAGCTTATCCACAGACCGACTTCCGTCCGTGAAATTAGTATCTAACAGATGTTACCGGGCTGCGGCTTTGTTTGCTTTCGATGGTTTGGCGTCGATGGTGTCGATAGCCTCAACTAGACGTTCTGCATATGCGTCAGCCGGAATCCGGACCCAATCAGAGGAGAAGCGGAAGGCCCACAGGGAAAGAAACAGGAGTGATACCATGCACGCGCCGAGGAGTTCTTGGCTGATCGATCCAGTCCGAGTGTATTGCAGGTATAGCCATAGCCCACCAATTCCAGAGGCGCACGCGCTCGTAATAGTTCCCATACGGCGCAGGCCCCAGAGATTACGTCGGTAGCCGTAGTTAACCAACTCTTTAAACACGAGAGGGTACTTTTTCGTGTCCCGCGTCGCTACGCGCAAATACGTCGACCACGCCGTGTACGTTTGATCTGAAGAAGAAGGGTTTGCTTCTTCCTCAGCGGCAGTCGGTGCCTTCACTCCTTGCACCAGCTTGGTTAGGTTTTTATGGTACCGGGCTTTCGTAATTGTGTCTAAGCGCGAGTCGCGGTGCCGCAAAATGGCCACGGAGGGCATACCGCCCCATCTTTCGAAGAGTGCTTTCTCGCCCTTTTTGCCAGCGTCGCGTGCAAGCTGGCTTAGCAGGAACGCACCGCCGCAGCCGGCAATCGTCGCGCTGATAGATTGGACCGTCGAAAGCTTCACTGAAACAGCGGCTACTGCGACCAAGACGATCGGGAGCACGAGTATTAGAGCGGGGTACAGTCGGGCCTTGCGCTCGTAGTTGTCAGAAATGAGACCTAGTCTCCTGTCTCAGATAATTCTTTACAACGCCGGACCTTGTCGAGAATGACGTCGGCCGAGGCCTTCCAGACAAACGGGGTGGGTTCACCGTTCCAGGTGGCCAGCCACTTGTAGATA
>JBEKTF010000213.1:0-13769 GCA_049516355.1 Bryobacteraceae bacterium
CACACACGGGTGCTCACGGATTGGGTCAGAAAGCTCCGGACTCCACGGCCATTCCCTTGTGCGTAAAGCATCACCGTACCGCAAACGACTGCTATCACAAACTCGGACCGCGGAAATTCGCCGAGGTACATAAGCTGAACATTGCGGGGATCGTTGCCGAGCTGAATGCCAAGCCCAGCATCCGCGTAATCTCAGGAATATTCGTCGGCAGTTTCCACCACGAGCGATACATGCTCGGCTCGACACAGACGGGCCTTTCCCGCGCCGTTGGGAAGATGATTGAGCTCCGGCGGACGATGCAAATAGAGGCAGTTGAGAACCGGGAAGAACCCGAAATCCTGTAGAGCACCAACCCTGGATCTCAAGACAGACCCGCTCGTCGCCATCGATAGGAAAAATGGGGTGGACGGGACAGCAGGGCCGAATACGGCCACAGTTTTTCATCATTGAAAACGAGGGTACGTGAGGAATGCGTCGATGAGTGCGCGCGGGTGAAATTTCATCAGGCGCCAAGGCAGATTCATGTTAGAAAAGCCTCGCCACCGTCACGGAGCCTGCCGTGGAGGGGTCTCATCGTTCTCTCGGGGCTATCGGGAATCCCCCCAAGCGTTCAAGATGCCGAAGGCCCCCGCGGAATGTCGAGAGAGCGTCAGTAGTAGTGCGCCACCACCTGGCAGGCTCTGGTCCCCATAGAAGCGGATAGCCATGCTATGCTTGACTGCCTGATGCGTTTGAGAATGTCTCCCAAAGCAGGCCTTTGGATCATCTTTACTTTCTCAATCGCCGTCCTGATCGCATTTATAACGCTGGATCAAATCGCGCCCGCCGGACGACGGCTCATAAAGATTCGCGGTGAGGATCCAGTTAACTACTTCGGTATCGCTCACTCCGTGCTCTTCGATCACGATTTCAACCTCAACAACGAATATGAACGAATGCCACCGGACGGGAGGTTCTGGACTGCGAACCAGCCGGGGACCGGACTGCCCGGTAGTCCCTGGGGCCTGGGATATTCCTTTCTGGAGATTCCTCTACTGGCGCTGGGGACGGGAGTCGATGCTCTCGTGGGTAATCCAGCCGACGGTTACTCGCATTGGGCGATTTTCTTTTACTGCATCGGGAGCCTGCTGATGGTGGGGTGTGGGATGGCGGCCCTGTTTCTCCTGCTGCGTTCGGTGGGGGAATACTGGGGAATCATGTCCGAAGACCACCAATCGGCATACGCGTTGTTTGTCACTTTGGCTATTTTCTTCGGCACCAATGTCGGATACTACGCGTTTTCAGAGATGTCTCATTCGTCAACTTTTTTGTTCGCGAGTCTCTTTCTCACGATCTGGTGGCGGGTACGGGAATCGGAATCGCGGCGAGACTGGCTGGTACTGGGCCTCGTTGGCGGGTTCCTTTCAATTTGCCGATGGCAGGACGTTTTATATCTGGGAGGTCCGCTGCTTTACGACCTTTTTGGCGGGAGTTGGCTGAAGCGTTCCGCCTGGTGGCGAAGCCGGTTACTGTACGGCGTGGGCATAGGAGTTTGCTGGATTCCGCAGGTGCTGGAGTGGAAGGCGATTTACGGGAAATACGTCACGATTCCACAGGGCGGTGGAATTTTCTCATTCCCGCCGGCTCACATGCTGCAAGTACTTGTCTCGAGCCAGAACGGGTGGTTCATCTGGACTCCGATTACGATCCTGGGCGTAGCCGGTTTGTTTCTCGGAGCAGTCAGGGCAACACGTATCTATCTTCCCTGGATCATCGTTCTCACGCTGCAGGCTGCGGTCGTGGGGTCGGTATCGTTCTGGAGTGGGGTAGAATCTTTCGGGGCGCGTTACATGCTCTCCAACACGCCGCTGATTGGCCTCGGCATCATTACGATTTTTGGCATTTCCGCCGTGTGGGTACGACGCACCGTCGCAGTTCTTTGCGCAGTCTGCTGTGTTTTCACCTCTCTATTTGCCGTCCAGTTTCGCCTGGATCTGATGCCCACGGAAACACCGCTGACATTCTCGGAACTGTTCACGGATAAACTGCGGCTGACCCAGGTTCGACAACGCAGAGCAGCGGCAAAGCAAGCTGAGCAATTGCTGGCGAAGGGCGATCCGAATTCGGCCATCCGGATTCTGGAAGACGCCGGCAGACTGGGTGAGGACCGGAATGTCGATGTATCTCTGGTAAAGGCATACCGGGCCGCGGGCAGGCCGGAGCAAGCCGATGCGGCTGAATTAAGATACAAGAAGCTTCTGGAATCAAGTTTGTACTGACTGGAAGGATTTGCGGGGCCAGCCGGATTCCGCAATAAGGAGGGAGTCCTGTAAGTGGATCGTTCGAGACAGGAGTCCTCAGGTGAAAACAGACCAGCCACGGTTGCCGGAAACGACAAGCTGGAGCTCCTGCCTCTTGCCGTGGATCTGGACGGAACGCTGGTTGCAACCGACACGCTGATTGAATCCGCGTTGTCTCTGATCCGCCAAAGGCCCTGGTCGATCCTGTTGTTTGCGGTCTGGCTCCTCCGCGGCAAAACCGTCTTGAAATCCGAAATCGCGAAACGCTTCACGCCGAACGTCGAAAGCCTGCCCTATCGCCGGGATCTGGTGGACTATTTGCGAAGCGAGAGTCATAAGGGGCGAAGGCTCGTGCTCGCGACTGCGGCTCACCAAACGACCGCCGACCGGGTAGCGGCCTTTCTCGGTATTTTCGATGTAGTACTGGCCAGCACGGATTCCGTGAATCTCAAAGGAACATCGAAGCGCGACGCGCTGGTAAGACTTTACGGCTTGAGGGGCTTCGACTATGTCGGCGACAGCAGCAAGGACATACCGGTCTGGGCCGCGTGCCGCATCGGACATGTCGCGGGCGGGATACGCCGATTGCCCAATTCCGTATTGGGAGCAGGCGTGCAGCAAGGTGAAGGGTTTTCCCGGCGTCGGCCCGGCATAAAGACGTTGCTGCGCGAAATTCGCGTATCCCAATGGATCAAGAATCTTCTGGTGTTCGTTCCGGCGTTGCTGAACCATTATTTGAACGGGGAAATACTGAAAGCACTGGGGGTCACGTTTCTCGGGTTCTCGTTCGTCGCCTCCGGCACGTATATTGTCAACGATCTGTTCGATCTGGACGCGGATCGAAGGCATCCGCGGAAATGCCGGAGACCGCTGGCGAGCGGACAAGTCGCCGTCGTCCTGGGGATTTTGATGGCAGTGGGCCTTTTGGCGGCGGGAATTCTCCTGGGTTCGACAATTAGTGTGCAGCTGGTAGCGTGCTTGTTGGTCTATCTGGTCCTGACCATACTCTACAGCTCATATATCAAAGGCAAACCGATTATCGACGTGGTTGCGCTGGCAATGCTGTATACGTTGCGGGTTTATGCCGGCGGCCTGGTGAGCCAAGCGTACGTTTCTCCCTGGCTGTTCCAATTTTCGATTTTCCTGTTTCTGAGCCTCGCCTTCGTGAAACGCTACTCCGAGCTGCAAAGATCAAGCCAGGAGCAGCAACTGGAAGTCCACGGACGCGGTTACCGGGTACAGGATCTGAGTATTATCAGTCAGGCAGGGGTGGGTTCCGGTCTGCTGGCGGGCCTGGTACTGGCCCTGTATGTGAACGGGCGGGAGATCGAAAGGCTATACCCACACCCCGAGATGCTCTGGGGAGTCTGCCCTTTGTTTGTTTACTGGATTATCCGCGTCTGGCTGATCGCGCATCGCGGGAATATGAACGAAGATCCAATCCTGTTCGCGTTTCGCGACCGCGTGAGCTACATTGTGGGCTTTTTGATTGTAGTCGCGGTCTTACTGGGATTGTCCCCGAATGTTTAGCGAGGTGCAGAATTGGGCGCGTTTTCCCCGTTCCCGTTCGATCCTCATTCCGGTGAATTCACAGGAAGAGGAAATTCCGTTCGATCGGCTGGACGTCTCCTTTTTGCCGCATGGCATGGGGCGCAGCCTGGGAGACTCCTGTCTGAACGATGGCAATGCGTTACTGACAACCCGTGGGCTCAATCGGATTATCGCGTTTGACGCGGACCGCGGGCGCCTGGTCGCCGAAGCAGGGATAACCTTCGACGCGATTATGCGTCTCAGCATCCCGCAAGGCTGGTTCTTACCGGTTACACCGGGAACCAGGTTTGTCAGTCTGGGGGGGGCGGTAGCGAACGATGTCCACGGAAAGAACCATCATTGCGCCGGAACGTTCGGGCACCACGTCGTGCGATTCAGCTTGCGCAGGAGCGACGGAAGCAGGCTGATTTGCTCGACCGACGAGAACGCGGCCTGGTTCCGGGCAACAATCGGCGGGCTGGGATTAACCGGGCTGATCGAGTGGGTAGAGGTACGGTTGAAGCCCATCGCGAATTCGTCGATTGACAGCGAGACGATCCGCTACAGAGATATAGACGAGTTCTATGCGCTCAATGAAGAGTCCGTGTCCCGATACGATTACGTGGTTGCATGGACTGATACTCTCTCTCGCAAAGGACTCGGGCGGGGGCTGTTTATTCGGGGAAATCACAATACCGACCCGGAAAGGCGGGAACGCAAACCTCCGGCCGGCCCCTATGTCGGCATTCCCGGAGTGTTTCCGTTCAGCTTGTTGAATCGGGGAACACTCAAGATTTTCAACAGTACGTTTTACCGGGCGCGGCCCAGCCGAAAGAAGGCGGTCGTGCCTCTGGGACCATTCTTCTACCCGCTCGACTCGATTGGAGCGTACCACCGGATCTACGGTCCTCAAGGAATGATTCAGTGGCAGGGACTCATTCCGTCGGGGGACGCTGTCCGTGAAGTGCTGACCGCTTCAACGCGGGTGGGCGGTTCGTTCCTTACGGTCCTGAAGGTCATGGGGAACCGCGCGCCGGCTGGTCTGATGTCGTTCTCGGGAAAAGGAGTGACGATCTCACTGGACTTTCCGTATAGCCGAAACGTATTGGAGACGCTTCCCCGCCTGGACGATATCGTGGCGGCAGCGGGAGGACGGTTGTACCCGGCGAAGGACGCCCGCATGTCGGGAGCGAACTTTCGCAGGTACTTTCCGCAATGGCAGGAGTTGTTACCCTTTATCGACCGGCGGTTCAGTTCGTCGTTCTGGCGGAGAGTAACGGCAAAGTGATCAGTGGCGCTCGAAGACCACGAAGTAATGCAGCCCTTTTCCGAGCAGCCTGTTGAACACGGGCGGGTAAATATCAATCGACGTGCGCTCCTCCACGACGCGCGTCGAGACTTTTCCGACCAGGCCGCGCCATTCCCTGAGGTTGTGGTACCGGTAGAGAACCGGAACGTTATAGCCGGCATTCGCAGCCCAATCGAGAAGGCTGATGCGTTGCTGGGCAAGTAATCCGTCGCGAAGATGATCTTTGACGATCACGAGGTGCCGCGAGACCCGGACGGACTCCCGAAGCAGCCTTTCGGGATTGTGATCGTGATGAAGGACATCGGCAAGAATCACAGCATCGAAAGTCTTGTCGGACCATGGCATCCTGATTCCATCAAAGGCGGTGACAGGGATCAGTTCGCTTCCGCGGCGGACGCTCTCAGCGCCTTCCACCTGGGCGACGTCCGCTGAAGCATCCATCAGGGCGCGGCCTAAATGGCCAAAGCCGCAACCGACATCCAGAACTCTGGCGCCTGGTTTCAGATGCGGAGAGATGAGACGCACCAGCGTGTTCTGGCGATGTTCATAAATCGGCTTATGAAACGTCCTCAACATGCCGCGAATCATTGGGCCTCTGAAGGCATTAGTATATCAGTCACAATCTTTAGTTGCTTTAATTTCATTTAGTTGACCATTACATCGGCGGATCGCCCGACGCTGCCTGCTATAGAACGTACAGGTTGATTTTGGGAAGGTTCTCCCAATCGGCCCGAGTGAGACACGATCACCGGAAGGCGGCCCAAAGGCCGCTTCGACGTACGCAGACCAGGCTGTAACTATGGAACTTCTGTAATCGGAAGAGCAGTTGGTCGAGAACAAAACCAGGAGCCGGGGAACGCAATAGCGGATTTCTATCTGGATAATCCCGGCGCTGCGAATAAAGCCTGGGGAGATTCACTTTACGGGGCGGTCTGGGGGAACCCGGCTTTTAACACTGGTGGGGCCTATGCCGATGACGCGTCGGATGCCGCGAACCTCGGTTACACCAACATGCTGGATGCTTACATCCACGCGGGTAAGTGGTATGGGTTTTTCGCGGGGATGGGGATGCTGCATCGATGGCCGGCAGTCAGGCTGGGCGGAGTCGATCCGGCGGACCACCGGACAGTATATGTTCCGTTCACTCTTTCCGGTACGGCCAATGCAGCGAAGGTGCGGTTGACGATTACGCAGCCGAACGGGGCGTCGGCAATCCTGATCTGTGCGGCTTCGCCCTGCGCAGCGACCGTGGACGCGCGGTCCGGTTCCGTGCCGATGAAAATGGACTACCTGAATTCGTCCGGCACGATGGTGGCCCCGGGCGACAACATCCCGCTTTACGTGCCTCAATGAGAAGGAGAAGCTGCGGGCAATGAAACCTCTAAAAGACAGCCTGGAAGGAAGTGCGCGCTATATAACCAAAGTAAACCTGGGGCACGCAGTTCCGTCGGATAGAGGCGCGCATGAAATGTCGTCTAATCGCACAGATCGGCTCGTTACCGAATAAGATGAGATTTGAAGACTTTTCTGAAGAGCTTTTTTCACGCCGTATTCCTCGCCATCGCGTTTCCTCTGGCCCTTTCTTCGGGGTTCGGGCGCCTCGCATCGGTGTTTAGGTTTTGGGCGCAGAGTTGCGCTCTGGCGCCTGGTTTGCCAGGAGATTATCTGAGAATTGCCTATTACCGGCTCACTCTGGAGGAGTGTTCCCTGGAAAGTCGTGTTCAATTTGGATCTTTCTTTGTGTACAGGGAAACAACGGTCGGTCGGGGCGTCTATATTGGCGGCTACTGCGTATTAGGGAGAACTGTGATCGGCGAGAGAACTCAGATCGGATCGGGCGTACAGATCGTCAGCGGAAAGCGCCAGCATCCGCGGGACGCTGAAGGCCGGATTATGGGATCGGAGCATGGTATTTTTGAGACCGTCGGGATCGGCGCGGATTGTTGGATTGGGTCGGGTTCGATCTTGCTGGCAGAGGTAGGCGATCGTAGCACGATCGGAGCGGGATCGGTGGTTGTACACCCGGTGCCTGCGGGTTCCGTCGCCGTGGGAAACCCGGCGCGGGTAGTCGGAAGGACTCACGAGAGGCTGGCATAGCACGCATGTTCGGCCTTGGCATTCACAAACAAGAGCAGTATATGCGGATGGGCAGCGAGCGCCGTTTCTCCGGGCCGCGGGTTGCCTACAACCTTCTCCGGATCGGCGACAATCCGAGCGAAGATGAGATTAAGCTTTTCGAAGACATCAGCGTCACGCTGCGGACATCGAACGGAACCTTCCGAACCTCGTTCCGTAATCGTTTCGAGGATGTTGACGCTGCCTCCATCGTTCTGCTGAAACGGTTGTTCCCGGCAGCATCGGCAATTCGCGTGGAAGACCGCGCTGTATCTCACGGTCTGACATCCTGCGAATGGGCCAAACGGCTGCTGCCGGTTTTTCCCGCGGCTGAAATCGAGGCCTCGGACCTGCTTCTGCAATTGCTCGAGCTGTCCGTAGAGGGCGGGGAGACGTTCATCACGGAGGCGGATGGCACTCCCTTGCAATACATCAAGCCACCCTTCGTGGTGGCATTGCATCATCCTGAATCATGGCGCAATCCCCTGCGCCGCTGGATCGCCGCGCGCGCCAGAAAGCGCTTCGATACTTTGAGGTTGCCGGCCGCCTGGGTCGAACACTCACAGGGAGCCGGTTACAGGGTCCGCCCCATTCCCTATATTCATCCCGAAGCGGCTGCGCTGGCGCGATCGGACCCGCGGTTTAAATTCCGCCGCCGCTCGGTTTTCGAACGGACTCCCGCTCCGTGTCATGTGCTGCGCACGATGAACATATTTAACCGGGCATATTTCTCCGCGGAACGCCTGGAAGAGGGGTATCGGGCCATTTTCGACAGCCTTCAGCCTGGCGGTATCTGGATTGTGGGCCGAACCCTGGAGGAAGACCTGACCAACCGCGCAACGTTTTTCCGGAGAGCCGAACACGGCTGGGAAGTGCTGGATCGCATCGGAAGCGGCTGGGAACTGGAAGAGATGGCGCTGGGTCTTTCCCGATGACTGCTCCGGGTGCGCGGAAGCCCGTCCGCGTGTTGTTGATTTGCGATTCCTACCCGCCGGTGATGGGAGGGTCGGAGATCGAAGCCCAGCGCGTGAGTGCAGCCATGATTCGGCGCGGGCACCAGGTCCATGTCCTCTGCGCCGGAGGTCCTCCGATGCCAACCCTGAGGAATTGGGTCGACCCGGTGGGAGTGCCCGTCACGATTCTGACCCACAGGTCGCGGGGAAAGTTGAAGGACTGGATTTTTGCCTGTGAGGTCGCCCTCGCCATCTGGAGGCGGCGGCGGAGCTACGATGTCGTCTATTTCCTGATGCAGGGTCTGCATCTTGCCGCGGGCCTCCCTGTGGCGCATTTCCTGAAGAAGCCAATAGTCGCGAAGATTGCCGGCAGTAACGTCATTCCAGCGATGCGCGCGTCAAGGGCCGGACACTGGGAACTGGATTGGATGCAGCGATGGCGCGTGCCGGTCATGGTCCTTAATGAGGGAATGACCGGGGAAGCTCTGGCCGACGGGTTCGTGCGCGATCAGATCGTCTGGATGCCGAACCCGGTCGATCCCGACGAGTTTCACCCCGCCCAGCCAGGCGAATCCGAAGCCTGGCGTGAAGGCCATGGGATCCCGTCTGACGCGCATGTGGTGATTTACGTCGGGCGTTTATCCCATGAAAAGGGACTGCAATCGCTGATTGGCGGTTTTGCCTGCGCCGCCAGGCAAGCTCCGGAAGCGCTGCTGCTCCTCGTGGGCGATGGGGCTTTGCGGCCAGAACTTGAGGCGCTGGCGCGCAACCTGGATATCAATCCAGCGCAGATCCGGTTTGCCGGACGAGTCCCCGCCGCGGAGATACCGTTCTGGCTGGGAGCAAGCGATATCTTCTCCCTGACGTCTCCGAGCGAAGGATTCCCCTGCGCGCTCCTGGAAGCGATGGCGGTGGGTCTCCCGTCGGTAGTCAGCTCGATTCCTGCAAATCTGCAACTGGTCGACGAGGGCGTCCATGGACTGACAGTCGCATTTAACGACGAAAAGGCTATTGGAGAAGCCCTTGTAAAACTGTTCCGCGATCCCGGGCTGCGAAGACGAATGGGGAGTGCGGCCCGCCAGCGAGCGGTGGACAACTATTCAACTGACAAGGTTATCGACCGATACGAGTCCCTCTTCGACAGCGTCACAGGTTGAATGTGTCAAGACAAAGAGCCCCACGACTGCTGCCCGGATGATCGTGATATAAGCAAGAGATGGTAGCTGGGCCGGTCGTTTCAAGGCGTGCTGCGCACGTATCGTGGGATGCGGGCTATCGATCTGGTGAGATTGTTTACATCGGGGTCGCTTGGTATCAGTCTCTTCCTGCCTCTTTTTGATATAAGGACGAATCGAATACTCCTGTTGCGCTGGTCTCCCTACTGGGTGCCGGTTACTGGCTCATTGCTGATTGCGCTTAATGCGCTTAATGCGGACCGGAGGGTAGGGTCGTTATTTCCCGTGCTGATTCCGGCAGGCTTGAATGGCATCCGAGTGCTGGCAGATCGCCTCGAAGCCAGCGCGAAGGACTTCCAGGTAATTTTCCTGATTCAGTTCGCGCTGCTTTTGCTCAACAAGGACTTTCATGTGATTCCTTTCGACCTGGTGGCTGCTGTGTTTCTCGCCAGTTTGTGCTGGCTTGTGGCCAGGGCGCAATTCCGCCGTACCGCTCCAGCACTCCAGAAGGCCTGAATCCGCATTACCCCGCTGCCACGGCGGCGAATCCGACGTCGTCGCTTCGAGTGGGTTGTACAGTGCACGTTTCCGACGCAGCGTTATTGATGAAATAACGCTAACGCTATAATGTGGGTGTTTCGCGATGGAAGAAAACACGTCCGCAGGACGCCAGACTCATCCAACGATGAGCGAAATACTCCCTGAAGTTAGTGTTATCCTACCCTCCTGGAATGTGACCGGGTACATTGGCGACGCCCTCGATTCCGTCCTGTCGCAGACGTTTCAGAATTTTGAAATCGTGGTTGTAAACGACGGCTGTCCCGACACCGAGGCTCTCGAGCGCGTGCTCGAACCCTGGCACTCACGCATCCGATATATCAAACAGCCGAACAAAGGTCTCTCGGGCGCATGCAACACGGCTGTCCAGGCGGCACGCGCACCGCTGATCCTGCATCTCGATCCGGACGACCTTCTTGAACCCTCCTGTCTCGCGGAACAAGTCTGTTTCATGCGCGAACATCCGGATTACGATGCCGCCTACTGTAACTCTTTCCTGTTCGGCGAAGGCCCGCTGGCCGGACGCCAATGGATGGATGTGTATCCCTCGACCGGGCAGGTATCATTTGTGTCCGTAATGGAGAGCCGAACATGCCCCACGAACCCGGGATCCATTATTCGCCGCGACACCCTGCTGCGCATTGGCCTCTACGATGAGAGCCTGCGCTCGTGGGAAGATTTCGATGTCTGGATCAGAATTCTGAAGGCGGACCCGCCGGGAAAAATTGGCTACAATACTCGTCCTCTGACTCGCTACCGCCAGCGAATTGACAGTCTCACCAAACACTCCCGGTACATGGAGTACGCGCTTACCGTTCTCGAAAAAGCCGCGCGTGAGTTCGATCTTTCACCGGAAGAAACCGACGCTCTGCGGCGCCGGACGGAATTGGTGCGGAACGATGTCGAAACCTTGCGCGGCAAGCGCGCAATCGGCGAACGGCGCTGGAAGGACGCCCTTCAAAGCTTCGAATACTGTCAGCAATACCGGCCGGCCGGGAAACCCCGGGGGGTACTCTCATTGCTGCGGACTCTCCCCTGGGTGTTGCCCGCCGGAATGCGCGCCTGGGATTACTATCTCGAGAGGCGGATTCGCCGGGACAAGGGCACGGCCTGACAAAACGCCTGGCGAAATGCTTGCAAATCGTTCTTTCCGCGTCTTTCGATTCGCCGTAACTGCACCTAGGGAAGATGATTTGCGTCCCACACGGCTTACAATATTCGGCGTATTTTGGTGCATACGGGCAGATGCCTCTCTAGCCCAGGCTGGATCATGACTTTATTGCCGGAAAAGTCGACGCTGCTTTTACCCTTCAGGAGGGCGGTGTCAGACGAGGCGCCGCTGCGGGTGGGGGTAGTTCTCGACCGCACGTCGCCCTGGAAAGAGGCCCTCCTGTCATTGATCAAACAGCTTCCTGGAATCGACCTTGTTCCTTTCACGGTCACAGGGCGGTCTCCGGCGGCATTGAAGCGGCCCTCCTGGTTGCTGAATCGTCTCTACTCAGCCAGTCAGGCGAAATTCGATCCATTCGGGGATATCACCGTTGACCAGACTGAACCTGCCACTATCGAGTCCCTCGATGGAATTCGCAACGCCGATTGCGGTGTCCTCATCTGGCTGGCAGGCAGAGGCCCTAACATCGACCTTGGCGGTGTCGCGAAGCACGGAGTCCTGACTGTCCGTTTTGGAAAACGGGACAGGGTAATCCCCTTCTGGGACGAAGTAGCCGACAACGATGTGACATCAGTGGTAACCGTTTACTGGCATGAATCCTCGTTCGCCCGCGGGCGGGCTGTTCGAACAGCGGAGACATCCACCGTGCCGGGGCTCTACATTACCTTAAGCGCGGAGGAACCATTGGCTGCGGCTATTCGGACGCTGGCCAGCTTATGCCTGGAAATCCGCGAAGGAAACCGGCAGTTTGAGGAAAAGTTGCGCGGTTTTCCCGAGGAATCGCTCCAAGCTTTTTCTTCCGTCGGCTATCCGGGAACCCTGGAAACGGGACGGTTCGTCCTGAGCAAGCTCGCAAGAAGCGGGTACTTGCGTTGGAAGGCCCGCGGCAAAGAATCCAGGTGGTTTATAGCAACGCGGCCCAACTCCGGCCATTCCATTACCGAGCCCGGCCGGTTGGATTTGTCGGGATTCAGGGATGTCCCCTTCAGCGACGGAATTGAAGCTGCCGATCCCTTCCTGTGGGACACCGGCGGACATCATTATCTGTTTTTCGAGGAGATCATCGCAGGGTCGCGCAAGGGGCGGCTTGGGTGCGTCGAGCTGTTCGACAATGGCTCCTGTTCGGAGATCAAGACCGTCCTGGAGCAACCCTATCACTTGTCGTATCCCTGTGTAGTGCCGGCCGGCGGCGAGTTGTTCCTGCTGCCCGAGACCTCCGAAGCGGGCCGAGTGGAACTCTACCGGTTTTCCCGCTTTCCATGGGAAGTTGAGTTGGTTGCGACGCTGGTTGAGGATCTGGCGGTTGTCGATACGACGCCCCTGTTCTGGAATGGCCGCTGGTACTTCTTCACGACGACTTTGCAGCCATTTATGGAAACGCTCCTGTTCTGGTCGGAGCGGCTGGATGGCAGATGGAACCTGCACCCTTCGAGCCCTGTCTCCTGTTCCGTGAGAAACAGCCGCTCCGCCGGGAATCTTTTTTGCAGGAATGGCCGGATCTACCGGCCTCAGGTGAACGAGGTCATCCGGTTGACGCCAACCGAGTTTGAAGAGCGCCGCGTCAATTGGATTCCGCCGGCGTGGAGCAGGGATTTGGTGGGCACACATACCTGGAATGAGTCGAGCGGGTGCCAGGTCATCGATGGCATCCGCTGGCAAGCCGCGGGCATGCGAAAAAGCTGAGACTCGAAGTCCGTAACCAAGGCTTCCGTTTCAATGCTAATATCAGGCGACTGATCCGATCGATGAAGCACCTCGCGAAGCCGCTAACCAGGAATCTCACGCAATCGAGGGTGAGTTGGATAATACAAGAAACCTGATATGCACGACGAACAATTCGAGCGGTTGGTAAGCTGCTTCCAAAAAGTCTTCAGAAACCTGAGCCCGAGCGACATCCCCACGGCTAGTAGCAATGACATCAGCGCCTGGGATTCGATCGCGCAGCTCACGCTGCTGAGCGTCATTGGACAAGAATTCGGTATCGACATCGATTTTGAAGATTTTGAGGGCGCGACCTCCTTCGCTGCCATCCTGGATCTGGTTCGAGCGAGAACTGTGAATGCTCAGCCCTAGCGGCCTTTCTCTCCACCATATCGGCTGCGTAGTCGACTCAATTGAGGCAAAAATCGAGGGTTACAGGGTCGCTCTGGGGTCGATTTCCGTGTCCCAAATCTTCGAGGATCCGATTCAGCGCTCCCGCGTCGTATTTTTGAACCTGCCGGGCGCCGGGCCGGCGCAATTCGAATTGATCCAGCCGGCTTCACCTGATTCGCCCGTGGCGGGCTTTCTCGAAAAGGGCGGTGGCTTGCACCACATCTGTTACGAGGTAGATGATTTGCGAGGACAGATCCAGTGGATGAAATCGCAAAAGGCAGTGCTCATCCGCTCACCGAAACCAGCCGTCGCCTTTGGCGGGCGCCATATTGCGTGGATGCGCACGGCGGACGCGCTCCTCATCGAGTATCTCGAATGCCATCTGCAGGGTTCAAGTCCAAAAATCAGCCAGCCGGCCTCCCCGGAAAAAGGCATCGTGATCTGACAACTGGAACTGAAGCGGCACCGCGTCGGTTCCACCGCTTTTCCGGAAGAGAAAGACCGGCAGACTGCCGCGAAGCCGCATCCCGGCCTCTCCGGCGGCTCTCGCGCTGGCTTCTGTCGCACCAGTGGCGATAATTTCTG
>JBEKTF010000214.1:0-9556 GCA_049516355.1 Bryobacteraceae bacterium
CCGTTGCATCCGAACGCGCCGGTTACTTGCTTCAATGAGGCCGCCCCTGATCAGGGGCGGAAATCGTTCGAAACTGCGCCGTTTCTCCCGCCGGAGGAAAGCTTCAATGAGGCCGCCCCTGATCAGGGGCGGAAATGGCGATATGGCCCCCACCATTCATCAAATGGAGCCTGAGGCTTCAATGAGGCCGCCCCTGATCAGGGGCGGAAATTTCACAGCCCAGCACCATTCATTTCGAGCGCCGTCTTGCTTCAATGAGGCCGCCCCTGATCAGGGGCGGAAATAGCCTACCGCACAACCTATTCGATTATCAATTACCTACGGGCGCCATCACGAGCGGTCCCATGCTGCCCTGCTCAATCCATCATCCAACTACTGCCCTCACCGCCGATCTTCCAATTCTTCCATAGCTTAAGCCGCGCGAGCGATCCCCGGCCTTTTCGCCTCACCTCACCTCTCGCGACCCTCACCGGGTCACAAATACCGGGTAGGTCGCAATCTCGCCCTCGATAACCCGCGCCAGCAGCCGGACCTGAATTTCCAACAGCCGCCGGTAACTGACCCGATACTCAAACAGCGGATGCGTCACCAGCGAATCCATCCTCAATTCATAGGCCCGGAAAAACCCTTTCCGTCCCGTAGGCGTCAGCGCCACCGATTCGCCCGCACGCACGAAATCCCTCTCCGTCACCATTCGCGTGTTTATCGCGCTTAACACCGCCGAGTCTGCGATCAACGGCCGGAACGGCTCCATCAAATCCAGAGCCAAAGCCGGACGCCCATGCCGCAACTGGTGATAGAAGCCCATGTATGGATCGAATCCCACCGCATAGCAGGCAACGGTCAGATCCTTGGCCAGCATGCTGTATGCCAGCGACAGCAGCGCGTTAACCGGATCGTGCGGCGGACGCCGGTTCCGCCCTTCGAAATCGAACGAGAATCCACCTGCCCCCGAATCCGGCTCATCGCCGGGCTTGATCATCCCGGCAAACTCCTCGAAGTACAGCCGCGCCGCCGAGCCCTCGAATCCCAGTAACGACTCCAGATTCTCCGCCTGCTCGGCCCGCTCCGCCAGCGCCTTCATCCCGCCCAATGACGATTTCTTCGGCTCAATATGGTTCCGTTGCAGCATCGTTCGCTGATTGCGAATCTTACCCGCCACCAGCGCCCGCGCGAGCGAGAGCGGAAACCACTCCGAATCCGCCAAGCGGAACTGTGACCTTCTCAAGGCTACGTTCTTCGTGTTAAGGCCGGTCGTGATCCCATAAAAATACCCGCCCATCGAGAAATACGTGACGGGCACGCCCGCCTCGCACAGCGAGTGCACCGCCTGCGTCGAAATCTGAATGTTGCCGAGCAAATTCACCTGACAGACCTCGCCGATCCGTACCTCCTGCACGGTCTTGTCCTTATCCTTCACTTGCAGTACATCACCCGATTTACCCACTCTGAACCCCTGCGTGTTCAGATACAGAGGCTTCAGATCGTCGCGCGGCGTCATCAGTTGCCGGATCTGCGGCTGAATGCCCTCGCTAGCGGGTGGCTTCCGAACCAGCCCGTCTCCGGAACCGTCGAACAGCCCCAATTGCGCCGCACCACTAAGGTCGATGCTGGTCAGCCGATTCGTCTCATCGGGCAGACAGATCGTGTTCAGCGAGCAGCCGACGCACTTCGGAGAATCGACGAGCGGCGCCGGGATCTCGCCGTACGCCGCGAGGTCCCAGGCGCGCGCCACGGCTTCCTCCGCTTCGGCGATAAGTGTCGCGTCCACCGGTACCCTCACGCGCTGCCGGGTCTTCTGGTAGAAGACGACAGCCTCATCGCATTCGTAGCCGTTCTCACGCAGCACGATGGCCTGAAGCGCGATCTGGACGCGGTCGGCGGGCCACATCTCGATGCCGTCTTTTCCTTCGCGCGGTGCGCCGTGTTTGTAATCGACCGGAGTCGCCGTGCTGCCTTCCGCCTCGACCAGATCGAGCTTCGCGATCACTCGCAGCCGTTCGCTTGAAAGTGTAATGGACCGCACGTGGATCTTCTCTTCGCTCTGGCCAGCTTGCGGCAGTTCGGATGCATGCGCATCGACACGCTTATGCTGTGCCGAGCCTTCGAGCGTGTCGGCGCTCTCGCGAAACACACCTTCGACCCATTCATAGAAGAACAAGCGAGGGCAGTAGACAAACTCGTTGACCATTCGCGCCGGGACATAATCGGGCAGCAGCGGGCGTGATGCGACGGGTGTTTCTTTCGGTTCCGGTAACGGCAGTGGGAGTGCGCTCATGTGACCCTAGTCCTCAAACGATAAAGCACGGTGCGTCGATGGCCGTATACGGCAGACCAAGCGCCGTGATGACACGATCACCGCGCCCTTCGGCAGGCCCGAGATGAACGAACAGAACCTGATCTTCGTCGTGGTTGATGATGCGGGCAAGTTCAGTGCGGCAGCGAATAATATCGCGTGTCGTGAACTGGCACTCGAAGACGGAGTACTGGAGATGGTCGCCGTAACCGCGCATCGTTTTGAAGACCTTGCGCAGGCGCTTGTCGTCGCAGATGTCGTAACAAACGAGATAGGACTGTCGCATTGTCAATCACTCTGGCGGAATGCCCCGAAATACGCCAAGCCCAAAATGCGCCGAATCCCCCACGATCAGCGGGCCTTGAAAGTCTTCAGCAAAGGTGACCCGCAAATAGTGCCCGGGTCCCACATGCGGCGTCCGATTACCGCCAGTCCGTCGCTCCCGGCGCATCGTTGCTGTCTCATGCAACTTGACCCACGGTGCGTCAGTCGTCATCTGCTCGACTCGCTCCGGACGGACGTCCCAAACTTTTTCGATCAGCCTGGCGCACATCGTCTCCGGTTCTTCTTCTGGACGCGATTTTCCATTTGCCCGGCGAAAGTGCCGGTTATGCGGACGTGCGAACGGCGTCACGCTCTCCCAAATCCGCGCTCTCGCCTGAAATGGTTTCGGTAAAGACGTGTTGCGCGGCAAGGGAACCAGTTGCGCGGTCCATCCTTCCTTCTCGCTGGTCCACGGAATCGGCTTCTTTGCTGCAAGCATCATCGCGTTGACTTCGTCCTCTTGAAAATGTTCGTCTCTCCTCCAGACGATTAGCCTGGAAGGGCTCTCTGGATCTTGATCCGGCCACAAAAGGTAAAACGCATGTTCATGCGCTCCGCGAAGAGGCTGTCCTTGATCCGCCTTTCCCGACAACATTTGCTGCAGATCGGGATCTCCCGCAAACTCACGCAGTACCCTGCCACGGAACCGTTCCGTCACCTTGATCCAAAGTGGAATCCTGGGCAGAACATGCCCTCCTACTGCGAACTGAACGTACGGAACCGGCTCAAATTTTCGTCGCTCCGTCCTCATCCGCATCGGCTCTGGCTCCGGTCGCCGGTAGACGACCCACTCGGTCCCGGGAGGAACCGGCGCACCCTCCAGAAGGTCTTTATCCGAATCTCCCAGCAGCGCGTCGAAATTCAATTCCGTGCCCTCTGCGAAACAAAGAACCGGGGCACTGCCATTACCCCCATTGGGACTTGGCATGCAATTAGGTTCCTTGCACGGGTTCGCAAGCGATAGCTGGCTGCGGCTTTCAGCCCGCCCGAAGTACGTAATTCGTGCCAGCAATTGCGTTAGTAACTCTCGATCCCGCTCTCTCAGATCGATTCCTGGCCAGTGCCAGATCACAGACTGTTTCGGGTCAACCACGAAATAAGCATCTGGGAATAGCGTGGTCTTCGCCCTCTTCACCGCACCCGATCCGGCACTCGGATCGGACCACGAGTGCTCGCTGATCGGCTGGTATTGCTTTAACGTTGTTCCTTTCATTGCGGAAGGTGGCAGATAATACTGTGGCCTTTCCGCGGCGAGTGTCCGCAGGAGCCTCTCCACTGCCGCCTCATCCCGATCCCCCGTTTCCCTGCTGTACTGAAACCAGCGCGCCGCCAGCGCCCGTAGCAGCCGCCAGGGCGAGGGCGGCCACTCGCCATAGGCATCTGCAAACGGGTTCTCGCGCCACCGCGTCGCATGGAATTTTCCCTGCGGGAAGAATTGTTCGATCACGAGAGGCATTTAATCCTGTTCGCTTTCTCCAACTTCCGTTTTTTCGCCGCCCTTCTTTTTCTTGTCCTTCGGGGATTCCACGCGGAACAGCTCGAAAGCCGGATAAAGCACCTTTGTAGGGGAGACTTCAAACTGGTCCGCACACTCCGCGATGCGGGTCTTCACATCGAGTGTCGGCGCTTCGATCTTCCCGTCATCCAGATTCCAGATCAGTTCGCCCTTCAATTTCAGATGGCAGCCGCTGCGGAACCGGAACGGCTGTCCGGTCAATTGAAGTACTTTCCAAAGAGCAAGCTCCAGCAGCAGATGTTTGCTCTTCTCCGGCAAGCCTGCGTTTCCTCGTCCATAAGAGCGGATCAGCCCCAGATCGATGGTGAACGTCGCCACAATTTGGTCTGCTGTCTCCTCATCGACGGAGAAGATCGGCTGTCCGGACAACGTCTTCCCCAGCCGGTCGAACTTCACGCCGGAGCTTAGAACGCGCTGGGCCTTGTGCCCCTCGTGATGTGCCGTCAGCACTCTGCTGATCTTGATCTCTTCCCGTGCGAAAAGCAGCCCGTGCACGAGTGAGTTCGGATCATACCGGAAAACGGTTTCGTAAATCGCCGGCCAGGAATCCGGATAGAAGAAGTACTTCTTGTCCTTAGCGAGTTCTTTGACCTGCATCTTCTCTCTCAGAACATCCCGAAAGCTCTTCTCGCCGAGCGTCCCCTTCAGAAAATAATCCGAGGCGAGCCTGTGGCCCTCCGTAAACGTCGTGCAAACCACCCGCTCCGCATCGCCGTCCTTAGTCACGCAGACCACATAGGGCAGTCGCGTCAGGTCTTCGTGCAGTTCCACCGATTCGCCACCTGCCAGACACACAGTTTCCAGATGATTCGCCATACTGGCCGCACTGTCAATGATGCAGACATCTTCGGTCTCTCCGTCCCCGACAGGCGCTTTGTATATGACGTGGCCGATCTCAGGAAACCCAGCCGGCTGGAAGCGCTTCGTCCCACCCACTGGTTCGAGCACCGCCTTCAGCGTCAGGCAGTGCTTCTTGCTTTGCAGAATCTCTAATGTGGTCATTGTTTTCCTTTCTTGGTCTGAATCGTCCACCGCCGGAACGTTGCTCGTGTAACTGCCAGTTCAACAGGAATCAGGAAACATGCCGCGACTCGGTCGCCCGGCACGGAAATGTTTTCGGGCAGCCTCACAACGTCAATACCGCAACTGCGATAGACCCTTTCAGCTAATGCAAACGCCTGCTGCCACATCCCGCCACGAATCATCTTTACCAGCGCGCGCGCTCGCATCGCATCGGGATTAATCTCGGAGCCTTCTCTCAATCGGATCAACCGGGCCATAAGCAGAGGCCGGAAATAACCCTGCAGCAGGAACTCCGGCGAAGCGGGCGGTAACTCCCCGGCCGTGTCTCGTTTTTCGGCTCGCCGCCACTGGAGGAGTGAAAGAGCAGGCAGCAAGGCCGTGATCGCAGCGACATCGATCTCGCCCCTCGCAAACCGGTCGAGTAACACAGGTGAACAGAACTGCAGCCCTCGCAGCGGCGGTATCGGGGCGTTAGCACCCCTGCCCTCCAGCTTCTCTGCATCAACTAACCTGCGCTCCAGGATATCGGCCAGCAAACGCACGGGATCGCCGTCGTGCCAAACGACAGATGCGGGGCGTGGATCAGCAAAGCTCTCCTGGCGCGTCTTCTTTACCCTGTTTAGACCGAAGATGTTGTGCCGCAAGCCATATTCTGCTGGCACAAGACTGGCGATCGCTCTGGCAATCGCCACCTCGGCAATAGTCGCGTCCGGCCAAGCCTTCTCAAATAACGCCGCTGGTAACTTGGATATCGCCTTCGAACCCCGCCAATTCTGGTTCTGGTCCACACGGCGTTGCGTCTGTCCGATTGCCAGCAGCAGTTCGCGCCATCGCTCCGCCTCACGGTTCTGAGCCAGACGCACCAGAGCCCGCTCAACCGGAGCCCGCAACCCGTAAAACAAGGATTGTTGCGTTGAGGATTTCTCCCGCGGCAACGAGTCCACCCAGTTCGCAATCTGTACGGTGGCATCGGTCAACGGGTTTCCGGTAAACACAACCGCTCCTCCGTTACTTATGGCTTCGTAGGTGTTGGCACTCGTGGTCTGCCGCAAACCAAATCTCTCGAAACGGGCCAGCCCGGCCTGCACTCCAGACGTCAGGGCCGCTGCCGCGAAATCAAATGGCGCGCGCGCCGCCCGCTTACCGACCCTCGCCTGCCCCCGTTGAAGCAGGGCTCGCAATTCGAGAATCGTTGCCGGTTTGTCCCAAACAGGTGCCCAGAATTCCGAACGCTCGCTATCCACCCCGCCCGCCGTCTCGGGAGCAGCTGCCTCACTCATGAACGGAAAGGTCGCATACCGCGTTGCTCTCGCGCTAAGCCGCTTTGCTGATCCCCCACGGAGCAGAATCGCCCCTTCCAGCGCGAGCAGGTACGACCACGGCGACAACTGCCCTTCCCGCGCCACGCTGTAGCCGCTGTTAAACGCCTTATTCGCGTTCGCGAACCAGGTTCCGGTGGATGGCAGAACAGGCAGTTCCGTTGGACTCCCACCATTTGCGGAAACGCCAAACAAGGTGTAGCTGAGCCACGCCACCGCCTCAGGCTTCCTGATCAACTCTCTGCAGACTTCCGAGACTTTTGAGAAATCTCTTTTCCCGACGTTCCCTCCGGTTCCCAAGATGTCGTTGTAAACATTCGACTCTTTCTTCGCGACGATATGGGCATCCAGAAGTTTCACGCGCGTAAGACTCGGCTCCCACGACCTCAGCCTGGCGATTTCCTTGGAGCCCTTCCACCAGCGCTCATAATTTGTTGGCTGCCACTCTTTTGCAAGGAACTCCTGGAGAGCTTCGCTTGTTAATGCTGCGGATCCCGCCACAAACTCGCCGTCGGACCACAGGCCACGAAAGTCAGACCATTCTCGGCTGCATGCCTGCACCAGTCCCAGCGCGGCGAGATAGTTTCCAAGACTGTCGAGCCGCAAGCCACTCAATCGAATCGCTTGAAGAACCTCAGGCATTGCCTCCTCCCTTTTGCTCCCGCGAAGCACGGCCATCCGCAGCGATAATCAACGCCTCGAGAAACGCGAGGCGGAACGGACCGAGCTCCCGCGTCTGCCCGCTGTTGCTGTCTTCCGAACCCACCAAACCGGCTACCAGCGCTGCCCAGCTCGGGCCCGCTACCAGCATCTGGCCCGAAGCTGGATCGTATTCGCCGGAGCCGCAGAAATCCAGCAGATCGCAGTTAACCTCGGTCGGCTCGTCTATGAATCCTGGCAAGTACACTCTGCGGTTTTTCACTTCCCGAAGCGACTTCACACCATATTTTCCGAGCGTCGTCCGCACCTTCCCGTGGTGGCAGGCGATCAGGTAGACCGCGAGTTCATTCCATCCCGGCAGGCCCTTCTGGTAAAGTTGCGCCGCGTGCAGTGCGCTTGCCTCCTCATGTCTAAGGCCAGGGCGGAACATTCCTCTATTCGCCGGGAACTTGGCCCAAATCCCCGCCCGGTACTCGCCCTTCGATTTTTCAACCGCCCGCTTCACCGCCTCCTGCCAGGCAGGGAGCGATTTGCCTATGTCGTGCCATCGTGCGGCCAAGGCCAGTGGTTCAGCCAGCGATGGTTCTATCGACAGGCTCTTGCAAATCTGCCGGGCCTCTGCTTCCACATCGGCCAGATGCCGGTCGAGTTCGCGCCAGCCGCTCTCGGTCAGGCTCGAATCGTCTGTCTTGTTCGAGTTGTTCTCAGGTTTTTCGGGTGGCACAGCCACCGTCGGACGATCCTGCTCTATGCCCGTCCACCCCAATTCAACGGAATATCCGCCGCTCGAAGCCGCGCAAAGCAGCGCCATTCCTGGCACAAGGTCTTGGGCGGACCGGGACTCCCATTGACCAGTCTCGTCGTTCCACTCCCAAAGCAGATGCCCTTTCGAACGGAAGTCCTTCGCTTCGCCGATCGGCACCGCGCAAAGTTCATAGGTCTCCAGTTCCTCTTGCTGCGAAGCGCTGTTCGGATTCTTCTTGAACTCCCGCCAACCGATGTATACATCGCGCTCCTGGGAATCGCGGATGTATTCCGAGATGTTCGTAAAGCCACCTGCAAGGTCTTTGTCCGTCGAGTATAAACCCAGAAAATCATGCTGCCGTATTACAAACGGCTGCTTCTCTTGCGGCGGCAATTCGATTCCCGCAACTGATGCCGGCCCAATGTCCTCCAGCGTTTTGATCCGCTCGCGGGATGTTTTTAGATCGTCTGCGATGTACGGCGCGGGCTCCTTGACGTCCACCCAGATCGCTTGTGCTGCCGCCTCTTCTCCAGTGCGATTCAACCGGCCAAACCGTTGCACGACACTCGCCCACGGCGCGAGTTCTGTGATCATCGTCTGCGCCGACACATCGAGTCCTGCTTCCGCGACCTGCGTGGCGACCACAATCACGCCATATGGATACTTTTCGCTCTTCAGGGAATGCGGGCGTAGAGCCTGATCTGCTTCAATGAGCTGATCCATCTTCCGTTTTCGGTCGAGTGGGCGGAACCGCGAATGGATGAGGAAAGCCGCCGGTGAACCTGCTGGCGCACTCTCCTTCTTTTTCTTCTTAGCCGGAACAACCGGTGCTGCAAGGCCTCGATAGAGGTCCCGAGCCGCTCTCACTGTGTTGACGACGGCCAATGTCAAATGTCCCTGGTGGACATCGCGCACGGTCTCAGCGTTCAACAGCTTTGCCTGCCGTAGCGGTTTCTTTGCAGTGTATTTGATCCCCAGATCTTCGATCAGTGCCTGCATGTCCACAGGCGTCACGGTGGACGGCGGTACGAAGTCCACCGTCGTCAACCACTCCGGCTCAACCGTCGCTGACATCCACCAGGTAAAGACCGGAGACAAGGTGCCGAAGATAGCCCGAAACTGTTCCAGTTGGGCGAACGTCGCCGTCGCCGGGCCCATCAGCTGAACCTCGTCAACCACCCAAAGTGCGGAGTTGTGAAGCAGTCCGAACGCAACCGGCCACCGGAACCGGCTCATTGCGTAGCCCCGGTTCAGCGCTGCACTGAGCAGAAGGTCGACAGTGCCGACCAGAATCGTGGGACGTTCCGGCTCTTCTGTCCATTCGCGGTTGCGCTTCCTTAACTCCGGATGCTCGCCGAGCAATTCGACAAGCGCGATCTTATCGGACAGGCCAAGCTTCTTCAGCCACAGCTCAATGCGGCCCACGGTCTGGGAAACCAGCGCCCGCATTGGACTGAAGATAACCAGCCTCTTCGGCGTATTGCCAGGATCAGTCTCAGTCTTCCAAAGCCACGGCAATACCGCGGCTTCTGTCTTCCCACCACCGGTCGGTACGCGAATGATACGGCTGCAGAGATCCTCTTGGCCAAGTTCGACCTGGTAACGATAGGGATCGTGGTTAGTCGCTTTGCTAAAAAGATCCTGAAAGGACATTGATTCCTTCTAGAGTATGC
>JBEKTF010000215.1:0-9491 GCA_049516355.1 Bryobacteraceae bacterium
CCCAGGCGCTTACGCTGTGGCATGAGAGCGGCGCGGCTGGGATACGCGTGCTCGGTCTTATGCCAGCAAAGAGGCCGGTGACGGATCTTCCAATTCGTAAAATCGCATATCGCGCGCAGAGTGGCAAGGCAGTTGATGACATTCGCCACAAGAACCCGCACCGGTACGCCACTCGCGAACCTCCAGCCATAAACCTTCGCGCAACAGACGATGCGAATCGCGGTCTGTATAGCCTGCAGACTCAGTCCCGCCAGGTAAACGGGGTAGAGGCGCGACAAATCACGGGCGAGGAGCCAGGGATGATGCGTGGCGTGCGCGCCGGCCCACGTTCCGGCGCCGAGAACAAAAAGAATGTTCGTCAATGGGGTGATCAAATTGGCGGCGAGACCTTTGCGGTCGCGCCAGAACCAATAGAGGTGCCCGAAAGTCTCGCGGGCGGAATGATATTCCCACGATTGCAGAGTGATGCCTGTGATCCAGCGAGTCCTTTGCTTGACGGCCCGGTGAAAATCACGGGGAAAGTATTCGCGGGTGGCGATCGCGCGTCCGTGCCGGAAATGAATGGGGATGAATTTCTGCGGCAGGCCGAGCCGCTTTACGCGGAAGCCGTTCTCGTAATCCTCCGTTATGCAGGCGGACTCGAAGACCTGGTTCGAATGCGCGGCCGCAATCATCTCCAGCGCGTGGCGCGAAAACCCCGTGCCGACACCGTTGGAGGGAAGGAATCCGCCGAGCAATTGACGGGCTGGCATGTCTTTGAACTGGAACTCCGCGAATTCGTCGCAATAGACTCCGTGCGATAACTCTTCGAACGGGGTGAGGAGCGCGAGGACGGGTATTTGCACCATGTCGTTCCATTGCGCGTAGTAATTGATCCACCGAAGTGCATCGGGGTCCATCATGTCTTCCGCGTCGTGTGTCAGGATCATTTCGAAACGGACGCCATGCTCCTCCTCGTAGAGCAGCATGCGCCGATAGATCCAGTTGAGATTGTCCGCTTTGGAAGTGGGGCCGTCATGGGGGCACGTCGAGAGGTGGATATTGGGGTAGCGCGTCATGGCCTCGCTGACGGCCGCGCGCGTGGGGGCATCATTGGGGTAAATTCCGACGAAGAAGTCAAAGTGGGCGTAGTGAAGTTTCGTCAGGTTATTGTCGATCATCTTCTGGATGACCTTGTGTTCTTCCCAGAGCCCCACGAATATTGCCATGTGGCGGGGCGGAATGGCGTCGAGTTCCTCTTCGGAAGGAGTGCGTTCCCTCGGATCGGTTGAAAACTTCTGCCGGACGTGGCTGACCAGACCCGCGACATCGACGATCAGGTCGTCGATGCCGTTGAGCAGCACCCAGAACGCAAGAGGTGCGAGGAAGCTTGCAATCCAGTGATCCAGCATTGTGGTGAGCAACTATGGCGGTAGTCGTAACGAGTCTCGCCGGTTTGGAGTTCCTCTGATCCTCCTCATTGGTTCTGTTCGGGGGATGTTGTTTTTTCTCACGTTTTCGCGATTTGTTCTAAATGTGCTTTGTTTGCAATGACGGACAGCCTCTCCGCAGCTCCGTTGTCTCGGTACGCGCGATTCGAGTGAGACTGCCTTACGTCGACCTTGGGTTAAATGACGCAAGTGATGCTAAGTTTCGAGCAGGGAATCTGGTGCTGAATCCGGCTTTACGGAATCAAGTTGTCTGTTTACAGGCCGTTCCCGATGGCGCCGCGGCGGCGGCAAACGTGCCCCATTCTGAACGCTGAGGGAGGATTCATGAGAACAGAAACGAGAACCCTGTTTATTGCCATCGCAATCGCGACGGGCCTTTTTGTAACCGGAGCTGCCGCGCAGCATGAGGGCCATAACAATCAAACGTCGCCACAGGCTGACAATTCGGACAGCGCAAAGACCGGCGACATGCCCGGGATGCATCGGATGATGATGGGGCAAAATGAGGCGAGCAAGCTCGTTGATCAGCTCGCAAAGAGCTTCGCGGCCATTGAAGCGGAGAAGGATCCGGCTGCGCTCAGGGAAAAACTCGCCGAGCACGGCAAGCTCCTCAAGGAACTGGAGTCAACAATCGACGCCCAGTCCCGCCGGATGGAATCTCACAGAATGGAGATGATGCATCACATGATGAGTGGCGGCTCCGCTATGGGCGGGGATTCGAAGAAGTAAGCAAGTCCGGCTGCTCCGCGACGGTCATGCCGCGTGCTACGCCGGCGATAGCCACCTGCACCAGGACGACCAGTGCGACGCATCCCGCCCAGCCGAACGTCGCCCACAACCATCCCGGAGTAATGCCTCCGAAGCTTCCGCCCGTGTAGTAAAAGGTGACGTAAAGTCCGAGCGCCAGCGCCCGATTGTGCTTCGCGGCGGTGCCCACAAAGCTGGTCGCCGAGGCCTGCGCGATGAAGACTCCCGAGCAGCAGACGGCCAGCCCCGCAATGACCATCCATAATTGCGGACCGAGCGTCAGCACCGCTCCGGCCGCGGCGAGAATCGCGGAGAAGATCAACATACGCGGATGGCCCCTTTTCTCAATACGGCGTCCGGCAAACGGCGTAACTGTCGCGCCCGCGAGATAAACGACGAAGATGGATCCGAGCACGCCGGGGCTGAGCAGGAATGGCGGCGCGGCGAGGTGGAACGTCACGTATGTGAACATCGCGACTTGGGTGAACAGCACGCAAAAGCCGATCGTATAAGCGGAGCGTAGCTGCGGGTTGTGCAGATGGCCGGCTATCGAATCGACGATCCTCGGTGGTAAAGCAGGGCGCGCGAATTTCGACTCCAGCGGCAGGAAAATCGCAATATAGCCGGCTATCGCAAGGCAGATGCATCCGAGCAGTACGAAGGCCCACTGCCATCCCCAGCGTTCGGCGACGAAACCGACAGTCGCACGTCCGCTGAAGCCGCCGACGATGGTGCCGGTGACGTAGGCGGATATCGCGGAAGCCGCGCTGTGCGGTGGCCATTCATCGTGAACATAAGCGGTGGTGACGGAAAATACGCCGGGTGTGGCAATGCCCTGCATGAAGCGCCAGAAAAGGAGCATGCCGAGACTGGCGGACGTTGCGGTCAGCATGGTGGCCACGCCCAGCGTCAATGCGGAAAGGACGATGACCCGTTTGCGGCCGATGCGGTCCGCGAGCTGGCCTATTACGGGCGCGGCCAGCGCGACGCCGGTGGTGGTTGCCGTGATCATCAGGCTGATCATGACGTTGCTTACATGAAATATGCCGGCGAGCATCGGGAGGATCGGTTGCGGAGCGTAGAGCGAAAGAAATGCGCAGAAGCCGGATAGAACTACCGGGACGACGGAAGGCGTAACGACCTGTTGTTTTGTCAAAGGTGGTACAGCATCAAATAGACAACCACGCCGGTCACGCTGACGTAGAGCCAGATCGGAAGAGTCCAGTGCGCGATGGCCACGTGGCGGTCGAAACGGGCTTTCAATGCCCGGTTCAAAGTGATGATCGCAAGCACGGGAACAGTGGCCGCAAGGAGCGTGTGTGTGAGCAGAATCGAAAGGTAAACCGTGCGCAGAGGGCCGGGATGCTTGAAACTCACCGAACCAACCTGCGCGTGGTAGACGAGATAGCTGATCAGAAAGGCGACGGAAACGCCGAATGCGGTTTTCATCACGCGCCGGTGTTCCCGAATGCGGCGGTTCTTGATCAGGAAGAACCCCCAGGTCAAAAGAACGGCCGCCGTCCCGTTCAGGATTGCATTGAGAGTCGGGAGATAGTGAACGTAATCCACGCCGGCCTCTTATCCGTTCGTTTCGGCTTCCAGGCGCGCGGCATCCTTGGTTACACGCGACACGGTATTGTCATCCCCCAGGCTGTAGTAGCCGCGGATGCGGCCCTTCTTGTCGACGAGGACGAATCTGGTGCTGTGGTCCATGGCGGCTCCCAGGTTCCCGAGTTTGAAGGCGTCATGATCCAGCATGTCGAGGGTTGCGGGGTTACCGGTGAGGAAGGTCCAACGCGTGTCATCGGCCGCGAATTTTTTGCCGTATTCCGCAAGAGCCTGTGGGGTATCGCGTTGCGGGTCGACGGAAAACGAGACCAGTTTGATGCCTGCGCCTGTCGCCTTCTGGATGGCGTGCATACGGGAAGTCATGCGCGGGCACGGGCCTTCGCAGTTAGTGAAGATAAAGTCCGCCACCCACACGTGTCCATCGAGGGCCGAGCGGTTGAACTTCTGGCCCTGTTGGTTGAGTAACTCGAATTGCGGGATTTCACCCAGCACGGGGAGTGGTTTGGTGCTTGCGCAGCCTGTAAGCCCGGCAAAGCCCAGAATTGAGACGATCGGTAGTAACTTGCGAATCATTACAGTGAGGGGCGGTCGAAAACCATCAGGCCGTAGATTGCCGGCAAGTAAATGATGGATGCGAGCAGCACATGCCGCGCGCGTACATTAGTAAGATCGAATGCCACGCGGACGCCGGTGTAGAGAAACCATCCGCCCAGAATCAACGCGCCCACCAGATAGATTCTTCCAGACATACCGAGTAACACCGGGAACAGACTGACGGGAATCAATGTCGATGCATAAAGAATAATCTGGCGGCCGGTCGACATCCCGTCCGGCTCGACCACCGGTAACATGCGGATTCCGGCGCGCGCATAATCCTCGCGGTACATCCAGGCGATGGCGAGAAAGTGCGGAAATTGCCAGATGAACAGGATCGCGAAGAGAGTCCACGCCTCGGGTGTAAGCGATCCGGAAGACGCCGCGTATCCCATTAAAGGAGGCATGGCTCCGGGCAGCGCGCCGATCACGGTGGATAAATGCGAACGCTGCTTGAGCGGCGTGTAGATGAATAAGTAACTGCCGAGCGTGAACGCGCCCAGCAATGCCGCGAGTAAGTTCACCCAAAGGGCCAGCTCCGCGAATCCGATCAGAGCGAGCGCGATGCCGAACCAGAGCGCCCTGGGGGCGGTCATTCTGCCGGAAGGAAGCGGCCGGGCGGAAGTGCGGCGCATCAACAGATCCGCATCGCGTTCCGACCACTGGTTCAACGCCGCTGTGCCCGAGGCGATCAGACCCGTTCCGATCAGAGTGTGGATCAGCAGAGCCCAATCGGCCATCCCGGTTTCGGGATTGAAGAACGCGCGCTTCAGTCCGAAGAAATACCCGACGCCGGTACTCATAAGGATGAGCCATGTGATGCGCGGTTTGGTGAGTGCAATGTAGTCGCGCATCGTGTTTCGAGCTTAGGAAACGGCGCTGACCCTTGTATCAGCGAACGCACGGGCTGGAGCCGGCACATTCCGGTGGACCAGAATGGCGAGCACGACGCTGGCAGCCATGGTGAGCGCTCCCACCGCGACGTGGAATACCGTGAACGTCACCATCAAAGGCATGGGCTGAACGGCATCGGCATACGCAATCCGGCTCATATATGCGGCAATTCCGAGAAAAACCTGGCAGAAGGTGATCCCAGGCAAGGTAGTCGACGCGAGACGCAATTCGCGATTTTGAGCGTAATGAAGCAGAATCCGCAATGAAACCCAAAGTATCACGCCGGTAACGATTGGCGATGCCGAGATATGGTAGATGGAACCGATCGCCTTGTGCCGCGCCGCCGCTCCGAGGGCAAGCTGGCAAAGGACGCAGATCGGCGCGAGCAGCGACAAGCTGCGGATCGGGAACTTCGGATCCTCCTCCACCGGCACGGGGCCTCGCAGCCACCATCGGGAGGTGAAAAGAGCCATCGCGACGGTCGTCGAAAAGAAAAGCTGGGCCAGACAGGCGTGCGAAGTCGAGATCCACCACGGCAGAAGCAGGAGCACAGTCAAGCCCCCGAGCACGCCTTGTACGATGACGGCGATCAGCGCGATCACACCAAGCCACCGCAGCCACCTCCGGCGTTCGGAACGGAAAAGCCAGATCACGGAGACGATGGTCAGCAGCCCCACCGTTGTAGCTACCATGCGATGCCCGTGCTCATAGAGGATGCCGCCTTCCATGGGGGGCATCAATTTGCCGTAGGAAAGCGGCCAATCGGGCACGGAAAGGCCCGCATCGCGGCTGGTCACGAGGCCCCCGGCGACCACCAGCAGCAGCGTGCAGAAAGCGAGCAGGATCGACCATCGGTGCAGCCCCGGTTTGTATTCGTTATTAACCGCCATCGCTCTTAACCGCCATAAGCAAAATCCACCGTGGCGCTGCCATTCGGCGCGAGCGTCAGCTTACCTTCCTTGCGGCCATACTTTTCATGCACGGCCTCGATCGTGTAAGTTCCCGGGGGCACGCCCTTCAACGTGAACGATCCATCGTCGCCCGTCACGGCAAAGAAAGGGTGCGGGGAGACCGCGACATAACTGCGCATCCACGGGTGAACGCTGCACGTCATCGGGAACATCACTTCGGGAGAATCGAACTCCTTGATCTTGTGCTCGGCGCGGGGCGGTTCGGATTCATTCCACGCCGGGTTGATCTGGCTTTCCGCGCGGACGTTGTGATTGACCGGGTCGCTGTTCAGGATCTCCAGTTGCTGGCCTTGCATAATGCCGAGGACGTGCGGCGAATAGATACAGCCGTTCTGGTCGAGTTTCGCCGATTCCGCGGGAGGAGTCCAGCGGGCCGGAGGCAGGCCGTCCTTGATCCATATGAATACATTGCGCAAAGTTCCGTTCGCGTTGACCACCACGGTTTCGGCTTTTTGAGGTGTGTGGTGCGCCCTCTCGCACAGGGGATTGGAAGACATATCGATGACCGGCATCATCGGGTGATCGCCCTGGAACAGAACGCGGCCGGTTATGGATCCCGCCGTGGCCGGGTCGACATGGGCGGCAGGCAGGTTGGCTACGGCTGCCGTCTTCGGCTGTGTGGAATTGCCGCACGCCGCAAGAAATAGGAGAAAGAAAAGGAGCGCAGCAACTGGCAGGCGTTTCAAAATTTATTTTTGCACACGTGCCTTTTTGAACTGACCGAAAACTCGCGCCGCACTGCTTCGGCCAACCCCGCCGTCGAATTGCGGCTCGTTCCAAAAGCGGGGCACACCCGGGCTTGGATTACCGCGCAACGCGAATTCGAACTCCGGGTACCCGGTTGGTTTGCGAAGCACCGATCCGTTGGGGGAGCGCCAACCCAACAGGGTTTCCGCCAGTTCTGGACCTTCGGGAATGTGCCAAGCTTGGGGGTGGAGAATTTCAAACTGTCCGAACACACGATCTCTGAGGAACTGTTCAAGCAACTGTGTTTGTCTAGCGGGGTTCGATGCGAACCAGTTGAGACTGGGGTGGAGCGTACTCCCGATTTCCGAATCTGGCTCGGCGACGTTGAGGTGTTTTGCGAGGTGAAGCAAATCGAGCCGAACGCCGAAGATGATGCGGATCTGGCAGACGACGCCTGCGAGGAGACGGGGGGGCGGCTGGTACAAAATCGCATCAGTAATACATTGAAGGATTGCGCTCAGCAACTCAAGGCGGCGTCGCGGGCCGGTCACCCGACCCTTCTCGTTATTTACGACAACACGCACCCGACGGTTCCCGGCGGTCCGTTCTACACTATGCCTTGCGATGTGATCCAAGCGATGTTCGGCCAAGACAGCGCAAAGGTCACATTCGGAAACGCCGGGCAGTCAGCAGTAAAGGTCTCCAAATTGTTCCTTGGAGGCAATCGCAGGTTTACGAAGGACCAGAATACGTCCGTGAGCGCTGTTGCGACTATTGATCGTTCTGATTCCGGCCTGGCATTGTGCGTCTACGGTAACCCGCACGCTCGGGTCGTCTTGCGACCAGAAATTCTCGCACCTTTTCCCATTTGCATCGTATACCCGCGGGCCGTCGCCATCACGGAGTAATCAGGCGAAAGCAGCACAGACTTCAGGTTTGCCTCGTTGAAACGGACGTCTATGGTATGTCCTCGACACCGAGGGCCTGGACGATTGCGTGCGACTCGCTCTTCTCACGGCCTTTTTCATCAAGGTATCGAATGACCAGGTATCCGTAGCTTTGGGTTGTTTCACCGGACCTGTACGCTCTGAATGACGAGCCAACGCTCAGATTTACCCTCGTCTTCCTTGCGAGGAAGGCGGTCGCAGTAGTGATAGCCCAGACCTGCTGTCGAGCAAGGGGGTTTGCATTGCCTGGGTCGTACAACACGATCGTTGCAGTTGAAATCTGATGGCCATTGTCGCCAGAAACATGTCCGATGGATACAACTTTTCCGTCGAGCCATGCTTTTTCGCTGCTCTTGGCCGTAGCTGCCAGTGCGACGGCCAAAGCCATGGTTATCGCCCACGATTTCAAGTAGCGAAGTGTCATTTGTGCCCACTCTAACCAGGCAGTTTCGTCCGTTGGCGCTTTTGATCTGCCATTCGGCAATTTTACCCTGAAGCGGGCAACGCCATACCCTGAAGACCCGTACCATCAAGACTGGTTGGCGCGTCTTTACAACTGGATCGGCGCGAGGCGGCAGGGTTCAGCGGCAGTATATAATCGTTGGGGGTTTGGACGCTGTACCGGCCTTCCCCGTTGATTTCATTAGGAAAAGTACCTGTGCCTGTCGCGGAGTTTGTAAATTATTGCAAGGCTTCCTGGGCGGCGTTACCTGAGGGCACTCGGATCAGTCAATTTCTTGTACTACGAACGCGGTTTGAATGACGACGAACACTACACCCACAGATTTGAAGGAATTCCCGGAGGTCCACCGAGGCGGGGTGCCAGTGCACCCGGCGCCGAGGCCGCCCGCCGGTAAGCCAAAGAAGCGCGGCATCGTTTGGATCGTGTTGTTTCTTGCTGTTGCGTGCGTTGCCGGGTACACAGCCTGGCGCGCCGGGCAGCCCGCCGCTCCCCAGGGGGGAAACAAAGGTGGCCGCGGTGGGGGAAGAAGAGGCGGGGGTGGTCTGGGTCCTGTCCCGGTAGTGGTCGCCAAAGCGGCGCGAGCAAGCGTTCCCGTCTATCTGAATGGACTCGGCAATGTGACGGCGTTTTACACCGTTACGGTCAAGTCTCGCGTTGACGGCCAGTTGATGAAGGTGAACTTCGCCGAAGGCGATCTGGTGAAACAGGGCCAGGATCTCATCGAGATCGACCCCCGGCCTTATCAGGTGCAGCTTGAAGTTGCCCAAGGTACCCTTGCGCACGACCAGGCTTTACTCGACAATGCCAAGCTCGACCTTGAACGCTACAAAGGCCTGCTGGCCGAGGACGCCATCCCCAAGCAGCAACTGGACACTCAGACTGCCTTGGTCGCTCAGTATGAGGGGAATATCAAACAGGATGAGGCCAATATCAATAGTGCAAGGCTGAACTTGACTTATGCCAAGGTAACGGCCCCAATTACCGGTGTAGTGGGTTTGCGTCTGGTCGATCCCGGAAACATCGTGCATGCGACGGATAGTAACGGGATGATCGTAATTACTCAGGTCCAGCCGATCTCCGTGCTGTTCACGGTTCCCGAAGACAGTCTGCCGCAGGTTGTGCAAAAACTGCGCGCTGGCGTGAAGCTGCCCGCCGATGCATGGAACCGCGACAACTCGAAGAAGCTGGC
>JBEKTF010000216.1:0-9454 GCA_049516355.1 Bryobacteraceae bacterium
TATGTCCGGACCCGAAGTTGCCGGGTCGTATTCGAATGTCAATCTGAGAAACGGCCTGGCCTGGTATTCGAAGCGAAGCGGAGGCATATGCTCCGATCCCGCCTCGTACCAGACTTTGAAGGGCGTCTGCCGGCCAGTCGCGTATTCACGCAGCGTCGCGTTGAGCCGCATGACGCGGCCGCCTTCCCGCACGAGGTTCTTCATGGCGAAGTGAGCGCTCGCCACCGCATCCGGTTCTTTTTCGGTGCGCAGCTCGAACTCCTTGCCGTTGTAAATCAAAGACCCGGTACTGGTGAGATTCGGGTCGAGAATCGCTTTTCGGACCGCGTAGAGGAAAGTCGAAGGAGCGGCCTCACGCGCGGGGAGGGTCTTCTCCATTCTTTGCGCCGGAGCCTCGCTCGATACGACCGCCCGGACTTTGTCGACGAGCAGCGGACAGTCACGCCATGTGAGCCGCGACGGAAAACCGATTCTATGCAGGCGCGAAGCAAATCTGCCGGGACGTCCCTCACCTTCGGCCGCGACGTAGGGGACGGTACCGTCCGAAGATTCGAGGGCTTTCTTCGCCTGATCGAGGTTTTCTTCCTGAGAAGTGGTCATGAACGCGAAGTAGGCGCATTCCAGAAGTTGCCCGGAATGATCCTCGACAACCCCCTCCTGAATGAAGCCCAGGCGGTTGAGGCCCCGCGCGGCTTCGGGCCAGGAACCAGCTCCAAACTGGATCCCCACGGTGCGGCTTCCGGGTCCCGCAACGTCCTCTCGGCCGGAGGACTGTTCAGTCACGATGTAGCCGCTGCCGACACCGGCCCGGGACACGATGGGGACTGAAAGAAGCGTGATGGTTGCTTTTGCCCCGTAGCGGCGCTGACACACATTCGCGCGCGACTGCGGGATTTCATCGAGAAGACGATCGACTTCGAACAGGAACGGCCTGGCAAGAAGTCTCGGCAGCAAGCCCGCCCCAGCCAGCCCCAGGATAGTCCGCCGTGGTATCGACATGCCCCAAAATATCGGGGCAGTCTTACATAGCTATAACGGTTTCAAACAATTTAGGCTTATTTTGTTTTCGAACATGTTTCAATGGCCAATCGGGATTTCGCGTCCGAGAAAGTCGCCGGGGGTGGACCACGAGAGCGGAGGCACTTCGGACGCCACCCCGCGATCGTGAGTGATGGCTATCAGTTCCCTGTAAAGCTGCAGATACCGCGAGGTCACGGCAGGCCAGCCAAAAGCGCATGCCGTTTCGCGCGCAAGGATCGTTTTCTCGATCCGGGTGGCGGGGTGGGACCGGATGAAACGCGCGGCGCAGGCGAACCTGTCGGGATCGGCGTCTACGAGCCATGCATTTTCCCTTGTCGCGTAGGACGTAACACCCCCTGAATTCGGCGCGATTAAGGCGAGTCCGGAAGCCATAGCTTCTAGCGGCGCGATTCCGAACGGTTCCTTTGGATTGGGGTGTACGAAAATATCGGCATTCGCGTAAAGGTCGGCGAGCGCATTGCGGTCCTCGATATGGCCGAGGAACGAAACGTTGTGAATGTTCCGGCGTTCGCATTCGCGTTGCATCTCTCCGCGCTGTGTCCCCGCGCCGGCTATGAGGAGCCGGTAGTCGGAAGACTTAAGCCGCTCCATCGACTCAATCAGCAGCGAACCGTTTTTCTCGGGGGAAAGGCGGCCCACATAGAGAAGGATCGTAGTTTCCTCGCCGGCGCCGATATTTCGCAGAAGTGTCTTTCTGCCTTCCGCGGAACGCCTGCGCGGAGTGAACGTCTCGCAGTCCACTCCCATGGGCGAAATCCAGATTCCACGCCGGACTTTGTGCCCCCGCGAAGCCCGGATGAGTTCCTCCGCCGTGTGTTCCGAGACGGTGATGTGGTGGTCGAACATGGGAAAGTAAATCGATTTCATGTACCAGTGGCAGAAGCGCCGCGCGGCTGTGCCGTCGTCGAGCCAGGCCGCCACATTTTCATCCATGCGCTCGTGACTTACGCCCACCACAACGGGGCGGACCGACACGCCCGGGAGGCGTCCGGTCCGCACCAGGCCGCCGAGGTAAGGCAGAGAATATTTCTCGGAGATTTCGATCAGACCGGGGCGTTCGCGGTTGATGATGCGCTGGATGGCTGTTCCGGGAAACAGAAAACGGTACGGATAGAGCATCCGATAGTTGCGATCGAGGGGCGCAAGGGGCGCTTCGATGTAATAAATCCGCCCGAACTCGCCGGCATTTTCGATGCGAGTCGAATCGCCCGGCACCACAAGACTCATGGAGTGACCTTCGCGATTGGCCGCTTCGAAAAGCGCCTTGTAGAAGGTCCCGACGCCGCCGGAGGACGCGTGCCAGGCGTTGGTCAGATGGAGTGTTTTCATACCTCCCCGCTATTCGGTATTACGCGAATGGAGCGCCAGGCCAGCAACGGTAAAAAGGCCAGAAATCCCGCGATCACGCGGGGCATCGCGCGCAAATCTTCGGCGATCGACGCGCCATTCTTCCCTACCACCATCAGGCCGCGCCGCATGGCGTAGGTGTTGAAGAGCGTGGAGATCGCCGTGAAGCATAAAGATGAGACGATGCTGGTCCCGAGGTGTGGTGTGTGACGCAGCCAATGAACAACGAATTCCATCGAGTGCGACGAGAGCGGCAGCAGAAGCATCGCCGCGATGGCGCCCTGCCATTCCGGCTCCACAAGACTGAGGTGCTGGGTCATGGCGCCGTAGAAGCCCGAGGTAAGGGCGCGGTAGCAGTATTCGGCAGCCATTGCGCCAAGGGCGGCCCGCCATCCCGCGGTCAGGTTGGCGAAGAAAAAAATCATGGCGCGAACCAATGAACTGGAAGCCGCCGATTTCCAGTTCCAGCGCCGGACAAGCAGGTCGACGGGCCGGGTGATCAATTGAACCAGTGCCGTGTATAGCGTCATGGTGCTTTCGATGACGACATATTAACGGTAAATTGTTTTCAGATTGATGTCGGAATGGTTTTGTTGTGTGAGCATCTGTCCCGCGCGCGTCTCATAATTACTTAACAACCACCGGCTCAAAAAGCCGGTGGGATCAGTCGCGACTGAAAGTCGCCTGAAGTTCGTGGCGCACGCACCTGCGTGCCGCGTCGAGACTCTTCTCGACGCTTTCCGTGCCTCAAAACAGGTGTCCGCATTAGTGCGGACATGGCACGCTGAGAGCGTGCGCCACAAATGTTCAGGATATTCGGAAAGCAAAGGCGAGACCAGCTGAAAGCTGACCGTCTCAAAGACGGTGGAATTAGACCCGCCGATGGATACTAAACTGGTCGAGTGAAGCTGCTGTCGTTTCTTTTAATATGCGGTGCCCTGGCCGCTACAGCGCAAACGAATCCAGCCTCGATCGCGGCGCGCCAATGGCGGCAGCAGCATGAGAGCGCTATTATCAACGAGTTTGTAACGCTGCTTTCCATTCCGAACATCGCGAGCGACCGCGCCAACATACAGCGCAACGCCGAAACAATCGCGCAGATGATGGAGAGGCGCGGCATCGGTGCGAAGCTTGTTTCGGTCCCGGGCTCGAATCCCGTGGTCTTCGGCGAAATCAAGACTCCCGGGGCAACCCGAACCATCGTCTTCTATGCGCACTACGACGGGCAGCCGCTCGACCCGAAGGAGTGGAAGAATCCCCCGTTCAGCCCGACGCTGCGCGACAGGCAAATCGAGAAGGACGGGCGTGAGATTCCACTGCCGCCCGCTGGGACACCGTTCAATCCGGAATGGCGGCTTTACGCCCGCGGAGCGGGAGACGACAAAGCCCCCATCGTCGCGATACTGGCCGCGGTGGACGCCACCCGCGCCGCGGGGCTGAAAACGAAGTCCAACATCAAGTTCGTCTTCGAAGGCGAGGAAGAAGCCGGGTCGGCGAACCTTGAAAAGATCCTCGCGGCCAACAAAGACCTGTTCGCGAGCGATCTCTGGCTCATGTGCGACGGGCCGCTGCATCAGACCCGCCGGCAGCTGATCACTTTCGGCGCACGCGGCATGACGAGGCTCGATCTCACGGTTTACGGCCCGCGGTTCGAATTGCACAGCGGTCATTACGGAAACTGGGCGCCCAATCCAGCCATGACTTTGGCGCGGCTGCTGGCATCGATGAAGGACGAGAATGGCCGCGTCCTCATCGACCACTTCTACGACGGCATCGAGCCGCTGAGTGCGACGGAGAAGCGCGCGCTCGCGGAAGCGCCGGATATCGACGCGGACCTGATGCGTGAATTCTGGCTCGGCGCGACCGACGGTGCGCCGATGAAGCTCACCGAACTGATCACGCTACCGTCGCTCAACATCCGCGGCATGGCCAGTTCCCGCATCGGCGCGGAGGCATCGAACGTCATCCCTGCGACCGCCATGGCATCGATCGACATCCGTTTAGTCAAGGGCATGGATTATCGCGCCACAAACGAACGCGTGATCGCCCATATACGCCGGCAGGGTTTCTTCGTGGTGGACCAGGAGCCCAGTGGGGAGGTTCGGATGGGGCATCCGAAGGTGATCCGGGTCGTGGCAACCGGCGGAGAGAACGCCATACGCACGCCAATGGACCTCCCGATTTCGCAGGAAGTGATTCGCGTGGTCGAGAGCGCACGCGGACCCGCGGTGAAGCTGCCGAATATGGGCGGTGGGCTGCCGTTGTCGAGCATCGAGCGGCCTCTCGGCGCGAGAACTATCGTCATTCCGATCGCCAATCACGACGACAACCAGCACAGCTTCGATGAGAACCTGCGGATGCAGAATTTGTGGGATGGGATCGAGTTGATGGCTGCGCTGCTGACGATGTAGGCCCGAATAGAACTTAACGATCGGACTTGCGCGGCACGTGCAACGACATCAGCACCAGCGTTCCGTCGATCTTGCTGAACCAGTGCGGCACGCCTTGCGGCACGATCGTGAAATCGCCTTTGGCGACTCGCCGCGAACTACCGTTTTTGATGCCGGTGCCGTTAAGATTCTCCGCATTGAGGCGTTTCTCTCCGATAAGTTGACCGCCGGTCACCATGGTTCCCGAGCCTTCGATGACATAAAAGATCTCGGCCTCTGTCTCATGTACGGCCGCCGGAGCCACCGCGGTTCGATATTCCAGGTTCGCGTTAATCGGAGCCAGCGTAAGAATCGGCTTCGACAGCAGAGGCTGCCCTTCCTTGTGTTCGCTTTTCGCCTGTGCGATCAGCGCGGCTACATCCGCCGAAGATGCGAAATCCTTCATCGGAACGGCTGGTCCAGACTGCTGTGCTGCGAGAGACGCAGCCGAAAGAACGGCGATCGCCAGTGTGAATTCAAATGTGCGCATGTGAACCTTCCCTTCTCCCCTGCTGGCCTTTGCCCCCTGTTAGGATACCGTTTTACATCGCCGCAGGAACCGGGAAGGCGTGGCGCGATAATGTATACGAATCATGCCTGCCACCGCAGTTTGCCCGGATTGCAATGGGACCGGATGGAAGATCGTTGAGCGTGAAGAGGTTTCGGGCGCGGTGCGCTGCGAGTGCGCGGCAGTCGAACGCGCCGAGCGGCTGGAATCCGGAGCCGCGATTCCTCCGCTATATTCGAACGCGTCATTCGAGAACTTTCTGCTGTCCCGCGAGAACCCGATTGGATATCGCGAACTGACGGAAGTCTATCTCGCCGTCCGCGGCTATGCGCGCGAGTTTCCGAATACGAAGAAGCCAGGGCTTTTGCTCATGGGCGAGCCGGGTACAGGCAAGACCCACCTCGCCGTAGCCGCGTTTCGCGCCATCATGGCGAAGGGTTTCGAAGGCTTGTTTTTCGATTACCAGAATCTGCTGGATCGGATTCGTTCGGGATACGATGCCGCATCGAATTCGAGCGATAAAGAGACCTACAGGGTAGCGATGGACACCGAGGTGGTTCTGCTCGACGATCTGGGCGCGCATCGCGTCAGCGATTGGGTGGAAGATACGGTCACGTCGATTATCACCGCCCGCTGCAACAATCGTAAGCCGCTGATCGCGACCACGAATCTGATCGATCCGGAAGCCGGGTACACGACCTACGAGCGAACGGCCGGGGGAAAAGTGGATTACCGAACGACGCTAAGTGAGCGTATCGGCCCGCGGGCCCGCTCGCGTCTATTCGAAATGTGCAGGGTCATCAAAATGCCGCTCGTCGAAGACTTTCGCATGCGCAAACAGAGTGGAACCCGCCCGATCGAGTAATGAGGCGAGTCATGATCCGGATCGCCGTCCTCACGCTCGCCTTCGCCGCGGTAGCGCCTGCGTGGGTGGAATCCGTCGAATTTCCGTGGAACGCCTATCCTAAGCCTCTCTGGGAACGCGAACTGGTGTGGCTCAAAAATATCGGCATCACCCACGTGAGTTTGCCGCCGGCGCAGAATGTGGCTGAGTTGAACGATCTGCTCCGCATCATTCGCAGGCTGGATATTGAAGCCGATCTGGAAGGCCCGGTGCCCGATGAATTGCAGCCGCTCACGCGCGCCCACGGTGGTCCGCTGACTGAACCGCTGCCGGGACCCCCGATGCGCATTTCCGCGCTCTCCACAACAGCGGTGATGCGGTCGCGGGAAGTTCTGCTCTCAGGCGCGCAAGCTTTGCTGTGGACCGATGTGGAAGAGACACTGGGTGCCGCGGGGTACCATCCCGGAGCTGTCAATTTCGCGGGCGAAGAGAAGCCGGCCGCCATCCCGCTGCGGCGAAGCGCGCAACTCTCTACATATTGGAGTAAGACGTTCCCGTCGCTTCAAGCAATGCCCGGAGCTGGAGTAAAGAGCCCTGGAGTGAAGAGTACCGAAGTGAAAAGCACAGGCACGACACCGGCCCCTCCGATCCCTTCCGTTCGCCAATTTGCCGGGTCGAATGGAATCTCCGTCGTGTCGATCGTCAACAGGTCCGCCAGGCCATGGAGCGGCGATCTCAGAGTGTTATATGCCACTGCGAAGAAGGAGCTTGGCATTCCCGGCGTCTCGGTCCCGGCGCGCGATGCGCTCTGGCTGCCCGTGAACGTACCGCTGACAGCGGGGCCTTTGTGCAGGAATTGCAGCGCATTCTCAAACGCCGATCGCCTGGTCTATGCGACCGCGGAGATGACCGACATGGAATACGAGAACGGCATTCTGGCGATGGAGTTCGAGGCGCCATCGGCAGGCGAAGTGGTTTTGCAGCTATCGCGCGAACCGTCCGGGCCGTTTCTTGCCGGCGGCAAACCGATCGATTTCGATTGGGACGAACACACGCAGCGCGCCCGGTTGAAGATCCCGGCGGGGTCCGGCCCGGGCAAGCGCGTGCGCATCGGGATTGCGATTCAAGCTCCGGATGCTACGGGATTTTTCGATAGCGCGCGCGTTTTGATGATCGGCGAGACGAATCGGCTGACGGCTCAGTTTTCGTCGGAGGCGATCGCCCAGCGTTCCAGGCTGCGCCTGGCGCCCGCATTTCCGATCGAGCAGGCGCGTGCCAAAGAACCGCTCGGCTTGATCTACGATGTCAAGGTTCCGGCGACTGCTGTTCACGGGGACCACGCGGATCTGGCGATTGAAGCCGACGGCATGCAGATGAGCCATGCGCGTCCGCAGTTGTTGCAGCCCGTGATGTTGCGTTTTCCCGATGCGATCGATGTGCATGTGGCGGCGAACTCGGCGCTGCCGTTGTTTCCGGCCACGGTTTCGCTGAACCAGCGCGCGGGTCGGGATTTGATCGTCACGGTGCGCAATAATGCGCTGGAGATTCGTAATTTCGCGTTGGAACCGGCAGCGCAGGGGCTGGAGTTTTCGCCGGCGAAGCTCGATGTGACAGTGGGCGCTTCGACTTCGCGGGACGTATCGTTTCGCATCTTCGCAAGGGATGCGGCGCCTGGCATGCATGCAGGGTCGGTGGCGGTGACGGGAGCGGCTACGAGCACGGAGCCGATTCAGTTCGCCGTTTTTCCGCAGGGTGGTGCGGTGGCATTTTCCACGGGTGGTTTCTCGCTGATCGAGAGCGCGAAATTTCGCGCGTCTTTCCTGCCGGGGCGGTGGCTGGAGTTTATCAATAAGGATAATAATCAGAATCTGCTGGCGAGTACCGGAATGCCCTTTACCGCGGGCGGCATCGAGGCGGCCGGCGACGCGCTGATTTTTGCGGATACCCGGACGGTCAAGCTCCAGGATCTGGAAGAACTTGCCACGAGACCCAGAAAGTAGGCGACCAGGATAAACTAGTCACCGCGAACCAAACCGTTCGCTTCTGGAGAGAAAAGAAATATGTTTCGAACGGCAGTTCAGACGACAATTTGCATTGGCGCATTATTTGCTTCGGCCGCCATCCTTTCCGCTCAGGCGCCTGCAGGCGGCGGCAGAGGAGCGGCCCCGCCGCCCCCTCCGCAAAAAATCATGCAGATCAAACCGGACCTCTATGTCGTAACGGGTGCGGGCGGCAACAGCACCGTTCGCGTGACAAAGGACGGCATCATTCTGGTCGACACCAAGAACCTTGGCGAAAACTTCTACAACGAGCTGATGGCGCAGATCAAGACGGTTTCGGACAAACCGGTCAAGGAAGTCATCATCACGCACATTCACCAGGACCACAGCGGCAACACAGGCAGGTTCATCGCCGCCGGAGCCCGCGTGACTGCCAACGAAGCTGAAAAGGCGGAGGCCGCCACTTACACCAGCCCGGCCGGTAAACCCGACGCGCCCAGCGCAACCTATGCCGACAAGACGGTGGTCAAAGTGGGCGGCGCAAAAGCCGAGGTTTATCACTTCGGCAACGGGCACACGGGCGGCGATTCCATGGTTTACTTCCCTGACCTCAAAGTGCTGTGCGGCGGCGACGTTATTGTGGGCGTACAGCCAAACTATGACTATCCCAACGGCGGGAGTCTTCTCGGAGCGCAAAAGGAGCTCGCCAAGGCAGCGAAGCTCAAGTTCGACACGGTGGTGCCGGGCCATTCGGGGCCGGCCTCCGTCACATTGACGCGCGCCGACTTCGACGCCTACAAGATGAAGATCGATACGCTCGTGATGCGCTTCAAAGAAGAGGTCAAGGCCGGCACGCCGAAGGATCAGATCCTGGCGAAGGTCAAGACCGACGACCTCGGCTGGAATGTGAATATCGCGCAGTGGCAGGCCCCGGCCCGGCTCGATCCACTGTACGACGAGTTGAAGGCAGCGGCGAAATAAGCGGCTATTTTTCGCGGCAGTTGGCCCGGTACGCCCGAGTGGCGGCCGGGCCTTTTTGTTTGCCGCGATAGCTGCACTCATCGGTCCGGAATCGATTGTGAACACAGACTGAAGTCCGTGCCACCTGCTGACTGGGTTCTGGTGGCACAGGCTTCAGCCTGTGGGTGCTATAGGACAGCCGGCTAGGAGCGTGTCGGGAATAGATTGAACGATTCCGGGTCGAGCGGAAAGATTACTTGATCTCAGACAGGGGCTTTTCTATCCTGGGTCTGTGAGCAAGAACTTCCGGACATGCGATCTGGAT
>JBEKTF010000217.1:0-9299 GCA_049516355.1 Bryobacteraceae bacterium
ACCCAGTTCGACGCACGGACCCGGGCCCGTGCTGTTCTGCGTGAACTTCACCGTGGGATCGTCTACCCAGAAAGTCCTGATACCACCCACGGCGTTGCCGTACTGATCCGTAACGACCGAGGCTCTTGGAGTATCCGCATCCTTCAACTGAATGCGGTCCGCGTGCGGCGGCGCTACACCTTTCCGCGCCCAGTTGTCCAGATGGTTCAGCACCGCATGATAAACAAATGGCATCACCGGATAATCGATCAGTTGAATTTCCGGAGTGCAGCGGCCCGCGAAGGGAAATTCGGGGGTGCCCTGGAGATTCCCCGCCTTTGCCGCGTCCCCCATCGAAACAAACGGATCGTAGGCAAATTTATCGAGGTGGCTTCCGCCGGCGACCTCATAAAGCCGGAACTTATCGTTCGGCTCGTCGCTATCCGGCCGCTGGGCCGCGAGCGTTGGAATCATTTCCCCCTGCGCGATTACGGCAATCACCGGAACACCCGTGTTCCGGATCTGGTTCCGCGAATCGCCCTTGGGCAGGGCCGCGCCGCACTGATTCAGACGACCGACGCCGCCCGGCTGCTTGGAAAGGTAACCGTCGTAGGCGAACTTTCCACCCGCCAGTTTTGCCTGGGGATGAAACACATTCATGTAAGTGACTACATCACCGCCCTGCGTGGTCAGGTAGGCGGCCTGTACTCTGAAGCCGGCAAAGGGCTCACCGGCGCCGCCATGTTTGATCAGCGCGGCAACCTGCGAATACATGTCCCAGCGCAATCCTTCTTCCTGGTCGCCGGCGGTCGGGCAGGCGCCGGGATTCGGATTAGCGAAAGAGATGTCCTTGTAACGAACAGGGTCGAATGTCTTCAGGCCCGGTGTCGCGGGAGGAGGCGTGATCGCGACCCAGCCGTCGCCGCGCCGGATGATTTCATCGGCCAGATAACCGTACATCATGTCCCAATCGAAGCGGCGGGCCCCATTGGGAATTTCCACAACCACGGCGCCGCTGAACTTCGCGGGATCCTTCGGACGCCTTATCCGGATGCGCGACTCATACGGCGCGTTGGGGGTCTTGATCGTCAGTTTCCCGTCGCCGCCCCAGTCGTATACATTGGCTGTTCCGGAGATCAGATACTCTTCTTCGACATAGCCCATTTGTGAGAGATACTCGGGTCTCAGAGTCCGATCCGCGGACCCCAGCTCGACCGAGTCCCGGGAAATGGTGGTCAGGTCCGGCGACGTGTAGCGCCACGGCTGTACCGGTACCAGGGTGGCTTTCGGAAGCGGAATGGCGTTTTGTGCCATCGCGACGGAAATCCCGCATAAAAGGCTTCCGCTCAAAACCGCATTTCCGAGCCAATAGATTATCGACTTGCTATATTTCATTTCTCTTGTCATCGCTGCCAACCAGTCGCGGTAGAGCATATCACAATTTCAGGGCAATCTGGATGGTTGGTGCTGTGGCGAGTGGGTTGAGATCCGGGCCTGCTCCCCGTTTTTGGCGTAGAGCCCCGTTTTTGGAGTTTTGGTGGACCTGAAGGGATTCGAACCCTTGACCTCTTCCATGCCATGGAAGCGCGCTCCCAACTGCGCCACAGGCCCACGCGGGAAACAACTCTCTCATCATATCGCAGCCGGACTGATCGCAACCAATCGCAACCAAATGAGAGCCGCTCTGAATCCAGGCCCGGAGCCTCGCATCCTACAATGAAGCGATGCCCATAACGCGCCGGCTTGTCCCGGTGGCTCTTGCCATTATTCTGGGCCTCACGTCAAGTTCTTGTCTTTTTACCAGGCGCGTCATTCTTCGGGGTGGCAGGAAAGTGACGCCGGGCTCCGCCCCCACGCTCCTCGGTGCCACGAGGGATGAGCTGAACCTGCGCATCGCGGTTCTTTATAATGCCATTAACTCATTCCAGGCAACGGTCGATCTGACGCCGTCCGTGGGAAGCGTTTACACGGGTCAGATAACTGAAATTAAAGATGTTCACGCCTTCGTCTTGTTTCGTAAGCCAGCCGATATCCGGATTCTCGGCGAACTACCTGTCGTCCGCACGCGGGCCTTCGATATGGTCTCCGATGGCAATAACTTCAAACTTTTCCTCGTTTCGAAAAATTTGTTCATCGAGGGGTCCAGTGACGCGCCTCCCACGTCGAAGAACAAGCTGGAAAATCTGCGGCCCGACGCCTTCCTGTCCTCCATGCTCATCCGTCCAGCCGATCCCGGGACCGAAATTCCCGTTCTCGAGGATGCCACGGACGAAGACAACGCCCTCTACATCCTCCACTTCTTCAAACAAACTCCGGACGGCAAATGGATGATCGCCAGAAACGTCTGGTTTGACCGGCTGGATCTGAGCATCGTACGCCAGAAAGTGCTCGATCCAACGGGCACGGGCGCAATCGCCGGTGACACCAGATATTCGAAATGGCAGATTTACAAGGGCGTGATGTTCCCCGCCCATATCGACATCAACCGCCCGGTAGAGGGGTACGGACTGGTGATGGACATCACCGATATGAAAATGAATGTCCCGCTGACCGACGACAAGTTCGGTCTGAATCAGCCCGAAGGATCCCAACTCCAGATGATCGGAGCGCCGAAATAGCGTGCGACTCAAACTGGTCTGGGAGAACATCCGGTTCCGTCCCATTCGCACGGCCCTCAGCATCCTGCTCATCGCTATCCCGGTAACTCTGATCCTGATGCTGATCGGATTAAGCCACGGCATGCTTGACGATTCCGCGCGCCGGGCACAGGGCATTGGCGCGGACATCGTGTTCCGCGCTCCCAGCAGTTCTGTTATCTCGTTCAGCGGGGGCACGCTTCCCGCAAACCTGATCGCGTTTCTCGCGCAGCAGCCGCATGTCGTTCACGCGACCGGGGTTTTGAATCAACCGGTCGAAGGAGGCATCGATTCGGTTGCAGGCATCGACCCGGCGGCGTTTGATCGCATGAGCGGCGGCTTCACCTTTGTCGAGGGGCACACTTTTCAGAAGCCCACCGACATTCTGCTCGATCAGTATTACGCCACGCAAAGACACGTTCGCGCCGGCGGCACGATCAATATTCTCCATCGCGACTGGAACGTTGCCGGAATCGTCGAACCGGGCAAGCTTTCGCATATGTTTCTGGAACTGCCCGTCCTGCAGGACATGATCGGCGCGACGGGCAAAGTCAGCCAGATCTATTTGAAGCTCGACAGCCCGGACAACATCCCAGCGGTGCTCGAAAGCCTGAAGGCGAAGTTCAACGGCTATCCCATCTATTCCATGAAAGAACTCATGTCGCTGATCTCGGTGAACAACATCCCGGTGTTGCGAACTTTTATCGACGTCATTGTCGGAATTGGCGTAGTGATCGGGTTCGCGGTAGTCTCTCTTTCCATGTATATGGCCGTCCTGCAGCGCACGCGCGAGATCGGCATCCTGAAATCGCTCGGCGCTTCGAAAGGTTTCGTGATGGGCCTGATTCTGTGCGAGGCGTTTGCGCTCGGGCTCGGTGGAACCATTGTCGGCATCCTGTTCAGCTTCGGGACCAAATGGATCATGAGCGTATTCGTTCCCGCGTCACTGCCGCAAGCCATAGTTCCCTCGTGGTGGCCCGTCGCCGGCCTTGTTGCCATGGGCGCGGCGCTCCTCGGTGCGCTCTATCCCGGTATGCTGGCCGTCCGGCAGGATCCGATCGAGGCCCTGGCGTATGAATAGCGCCGCGGCCGACCCGATCATACGCGTCACGGGTCTTCGCAAGATCTATCAGACGGGCAAGGTACAGGTGGAAGCCCTGCGCGGAGTCGATCTGATCGTACCCGCGGGCGAGTTTCTGGCCATCGTCGGTCCTTCCGGCTCCGGAAAGTCGACGCTGTTTCACATTATCGGCGGACTAACCCCTCCCTCGGCGGGCAAAGTGATCGTGGCGGGGAGGGATGTATCGGCGGTCGGCGATGCGGGCCGCACGGAACTCCGCCGGAAGTACGTGAGCTTTGTGTTTCAGAAATTCAATCTGCTGCCCAACTTGACCGCGCTCGATAATATCCGGACCGCGCTATTCATCTCCGGTCTCCCCACGAAGCCGTTCGATCCCGCGTTTGAAAGCATTCTCGATTTGCTGGGGATCGCCAACCGGCTCAATCATAAGCCAGGCGAACTGTCGGGCGGAGAGCAGCAGCGGGTCGCGATCGCCCGGGCGCTCGCCACCAGGCCGACCATTCTGCTGGCCGACGAGCCAACAGGGAACCTGGATTCACGTAACTCATTGGCAGTCCTCAACATCCTGCGCGACCTGAACGCGCGCCTGAAGCAAACGATCCTCATGATCACGCATAATGCGGATGCAGCCGCATTTGGACATCGGATCATGCACATGAGCGACGGCCGGATTCTCGAAACGCCGCAATCGGATTGAGAAACGCTTAAGCGGCCTTTCTGTGAGCTTCTCGCCCAGGGAATTTCCGATTGCTCCGGTTGTTATTGATTCTAAAGGGGAAGATCGAAATGGTACTAGGACCGGCATTACCTTCGTAGGCTAAGAAACCTGCTGATTTCTTGATTGCAATGCATTAAAGTTAAAGTTCAAGCAGGAATGGTTCGGATGAGAACCACGGAGGAGGCTTTATGAGGAATTTTCTTGGATTGGCAATTCTTGGCGGCGCAATGCTCGCGGCGGTACCTGCAAGCGCTTCGACTACTACATTTAACTTCACCACCGCGACGAACAGCACCGGTAACTCGTATGGCGACAGTCTCAGTCTGACCGTCGGAGGAGTAACTGTTACCGAAACGGCCTGGTACGTGCCAAACACCACTGGCACCACAAAGTTTCAGGCGGCGGCGGTTGACGATTACAACGGTACCAATCTCGGTCTTGGGGTTTGCAGCCCGGGCGATCCCTCGGGAGCGGCCTGCTCCAGTCCATACCATCAGGTCGACAACGCGACCGGCGACGAATTCATATTGTTCACGTTCAGTGGCGGCACCGTTAGTTTGGGAACGGGCGCCAGCGTGACTGTCACAAACTATGCCTCAATCAACGGATCGACCGCCGTCGATCTGACGTACTACTCGGCGGCGACTGCCATCACGACGAACACTGCCCTCAGCACTGAGGGGACTGGGACGACAGTGAATGGCAATGCTGGTTCCGGTACTCCGGTGACTGATGCGTTGGCTGGCGGCGACGTTACTTATCTGTTGATCGGCGCATCGGTGCCGGATGCCGGTACGACAACTGATTCGTTCAAACTGAACACCTTGACAGTCAACAACGTTGTAACCGCGACGCCTGAGCCGGCGACCTTCGGTCTGCTCGGTCTGGCCTTGACCGGCCTGGGAGTTTACGGGCGCAAACGCAAGCCCGGTAGAAGTTAAGAACATCTCCTCCTTGAAGCCTCCCGGATGCGGGCCGCAGCGAAAGCTGCGGCCCGTTTTTCGTTTATAGAAGGCGCAATTCGACAGTGTCACCGGGCTGAATGCCTATCTCGACCGCTGCATTCGCCTGGTTCATCGAAACCTCCAGAAATCCCGCGCTTCCGGCGATCGCGAACAACTCCCCGGCATTCCTCTCCGCGTAGTTCGACGCCAGCACAGAAGCGCAATGTGCCCCGATCCTCATCTCGAACGGCTGCCGCGCGAGCCGCTTCCATGCTTCCGACTCAAAATTGGTAATCACGTTCCCGAACCGGTCGATCTTCAGCACCACGCCGCTCCATTGCTTCGGCCCTGTGCGGGTGGGCCTGGCAAAAGCGAGACGCGCGTAGTCTTCAATTCGCTTCCCCAATCGGGCCGGGGCCAGGCCGGTGGCCAGGTGTGCAGCCACCGGAGCGAAGATATCTCTCCCGTGAAAACTCCGGCTCACAGGCTCCCGGAAAAAGCGGGAAGCCGTGATCTCCCTGACCTTATGACCGGTTACCGAATCGAACAACATCGTTAACACGCCATTATCCGGGGCTACAAAACGGTGCCCGGCAGCTTCCGCAAGGATGGGCCGCCGCGAACTTCCCACGCCCGGATCCACCACGATCACGTGAACCGTTCCTTTCGGAAAACATCGCCACGCCTGCGCCAGCGTGAATGCGGCTTCCGTGATCGCGTAAGGCGTGATTTCATGGGAAATATCCACCAGTTGCGCGTTCGGACAGATGCCCAGTATCACGCCCCTTATTGCGCCGGTATAGTGGTCCACCGAGCCGAAATCGGTGAGCAGAGTGATAACAGGCCGTTTCATCGGTAAGCGTTCATCGGTACACTGGAGTTAAATGCAGTACATTTATTTCGATCACAACGCGACAACGCCGGTCGCGCCGGAGGTGCTGCGCGATCTCACGGAAACTTTGGTCGAAGTTTGCGGCAACGCGTCCAGTATCCATCATTTCGGCCAGGCTGCCAAACAGCGACTCGAAGCCTCGCGGCGGGAGATAGCCGCGCGTATCGGCTCCGATCCGCGCGAAATTGTGTTTACCAGCGGGGGAACGGAATCCGATAACCTGGCGATCTTCGGCATCGCCCGGAAGGATCTGGCAAAAGGCAGCGCTCCGGGGAGTGGCCTCCGGCAGCGGAATCACGTCATCACCAGCGTGATCGAGCATCCGGCCGTTCTGAACGCCTGCGCGCAACTGGAGCGTGAGGGCGCCGAGGTGACTTATCTGCCGGTTGGCGCCGAGGGAATCGTCCGGCTGGACGATGTCAAACGGGCGCTTCGTTCCACCACCGGGTTGATTACCGTCATGCACGCGAATAACGAAACCGGAGCGCTCCAGCCGGTTCGGGAGATCGGCGTGCTGGCGCGCGCTTCCGGCGCCGTGTTCCACTCGGATGGAGTCCAGATGGCGGGTCGTGTCCAGGTGAACGTACGCGAAATCGGTGTCGATCTCTATTCCATCAGCGGCCATAAATTCGGCGCCCCAAAGGGCATTGGTGCTCTTTACGTGCGCAAGGGGACAGCGCTCGATCCCATGCTGTTCGGCGGCCACCACGAGCGGGACCGGCGGGCGGGAACGGAAAATGTTCCCGGGGCTTCGGCTTTGGGGCGAGCCGCCGGACTGGCTGTGAACTGGGCGGAAATCGGTGTCTTGCGCGATAGGCTGGAGCGCGGCATCCTCACTCGGGTGCGGGGAGCGCAGGTAAATGGCCCCAGCTCCAATGACCAGCGCATACCCAATACCACCAATATCCGTTTCGATGGCATCGAGGGCGAGGCGATCGTGATTGCGCTCGACCTGCGCGGCTATGCCGTTTCGAGCGGTTCGGCTTGTTCCAGTGGCGCTGTAGAGCCGTCGCATGTTCTCCTGGCCATGGGGCTGAGCCCTGAGGAAGCGCGCTCCAGCGTGAGATTTTCTTTGGGACCCGAGAATACGGAAAAAGAAGTCGATGGCTTGATCGAGGCGGTGGAGGCAAGCGTCGCTCATCTGCGGCGCATCTCGCCAATTGGGGAAAAGCCTACCGAAAAGCCTGAGGCAAAGCCGGTGGCGGGAAAGCGTGCCTGAATTGATTGCGGTCGCAATGTCGGGTGGGGTGGATAGTTCCACCGTCGCCGCCCTGCTCAAGCGCGATGGCTACAACGTCGCAGGCTTGACCATGCAGCTCTGGAACCAGCGGCGCCTACCCGAAGTTGCCACGGAAGCCGCCACCGGCCGCTGCTGTTCGCTCGATGACGTCTATGATGCGCGCCGCGTGGCCGAACACGTCGGCATGCCTTACTATGTGGTCAATCTCGAGCGCCAGTTCGAAAAGAGCGTGGTTGAGCCGTTTGTCGGCGAATATCTCGCCGGGCGGACGCCGGTGCCGTGCACGCTGTGCAACACCTTCATCAAGTTCGACCGGTTTCTGGACCTGGCGGATTCAGTCGGCGCCGGAGCCGTTGCCACGGGTCACTATGCGCGGATCACACGGCATCCGGAGACCGGCCGCTATGAAATGCGCACGGCTGTGGATAGTTCGAAGGATCAGACTTATTTCCTTTGGGGTCTGACGCAGGATCAGCTTGCCCGCACGATGTTTCCTCTCGGCGGAATGACCAAGGCCGAGGTACGCGCCCTTGCCGTGGATTTCAATCTCCCCGTAGCCGGGAAGCACGAGAGCTATGAAATCTGCTTCGTGCCGAACGGAGACTACGCGGCGTTCATGGATGCGTATCTGCGCGAAAAGGGCATCGCGCCCGACGCGACCGAAGGCACCATCCTCGATGCGGAGGGTCGCGAACTTGGGCGCCACGCCGGTGCGCACCACTTTACGGTGGGCCAGCGCAAGGGATTGGGCATCGCAGCCAAAGAGCCGCTCTACGTGATCGCTACCAATGCTCAATCGCAGACCGTGACGGTAGGGTCGAATGACGATCTGCTGCGTCCCGGCCTGGTCGCCCGCGATATCCGCTGGTTATCCTGGACCGGGCTCGCCGCGCCCGCGCGCGTACGGGTCCGCATTCGCAATCGCCACATCCCTGCCGAGGCAACGCTGTACCCGCTTTCCGAAACTCGTGCTGAAGTGCGTTTCGATGAGCCGCAAAGAGCCGTAACGCCAGGGCAGGCCGCCGTGTTCTATTCAGGTGACCTCGTCGCCGGCGGTGGTTGGATCGAATAGATTGGAGAAGCGGTCCGGGTTCCGTAATGCTCTCGAAGCGGGAGTCGCCCACATTCTTGTTTTCTGCCTGGAATATGCGCCACGGCCCGTTGCGGACTGGCTGGGGCACGCCTGCGCGAAAGTGCTCGATCTTGCGATTCCGCGCTTGCGTCGCATTGCGGGCCGGAACCTTGCACTCGCCTACCCGGATCGCGATGCTGCCTGGCGCCGGCGGACGGCCGATGGCGTGTTCGAATCCATCGGAAGATTGTTGGTGGCATTCGCCCGTTTTCCGGAAATCACGAAAGCAAACGTGGCGGAATGGATCCGATATGAGGGCTTGGAGCATTACCTCGCCGCGAAGAACCGCGGAAAGGGCGTATTGTTCGCGACTGCCCATCTCGGCAACTGGGAGTTGAGCGCCTACGCGCACGCGCTCCTGACTGAGCCGATGAACGTGGTTGTGCGGCCGCTGGACAATCCGCTGATTGATGGGATCGTGGAACGGCGGCGCGCGTTATCGGGAAATAAGCTGCTTTCGAAACGAGACTTCGCCCGCTCCATTTTCCAGGCACTACGCGCGAACGAACCGGTGGGTATTCTCGTGGATCAGAACAGCTCCGCTGAGAACGGCGCGTTCGTGCCGTTCTTCGGCGTACCGGCCTGCGCGAACCTCACGTTCGCCAAACTCGCGGCACGCAGTGGCGCGGCGGTAATTCCCTGCTTCGCGGTGTGGAACGAGCGGGAGCGGCGGTACG
>JBEKTF010000218.1:0-9137 GCA_049516355.1 Bryobacteraceae bacterium
CAATCCCTCGAGCTCCGCTTTCTGACTCGCGCTCAGGGCAAGCGCGGGCGCCGGACTGGGCATGCCCCAGTATAGGGCGATCCCGGCTATATGTAAATAATTATATAAGACAGGACACTAGGTGTGTCCGCCGGGACACCTCCGATAGGGTTCTAACGTTTGGGGACCACCCCGCCTGGTCCAAACGAAAAGCCAAATCCAGGCGAGATGATGCGCGACGCTCGGCGCGTGTGACAATAGGGGAGAAATGGCTCGTCCTGCGAAGATAACCACGCGTTTCCCCTCGGTCCTGGAGACAGCCAAGAGGCTTGGGGTTTCTAAACACGACGCAATGGTGCTCTCGGAAATGGCGGAGCGTTCCGAGAAAACCGGCAATTTCATAATACCGGGTATCGGCCGCTTAGTCCGCGTCGAACGAAAATCGCGCATGGTACGCAATCCTGCAAGTGGCGCAGCGATTAAGATTCCCGCTAAAAAGGTCGTGAAGTTCCGTGTGGCCAGGGCGGTGAAGGATGCAATAGCCGCGCCCAACAAGAAAAAGTAGATGGGCCGTGTTTCTCCGAACACCGCATTCATCAACGTACCGTACGACGACAAATATAAGGATCTCTACCTGGCGTTCATCGCCGGATTAACCTCGTTCGGATTAGATCCCAGAGCAACGCTTGAGATCCCGGGAGGGACTCGCCGTCTTGACAGAATCTTCGAATTAATCACTTCCTGCCAATATTCATTTCATGATCTGTCACGCGTAGAACTCGACTATAAGCGCCCGCTGACCCCGCGATTCAACATGCCATTCGAGTTAGGTCTTGTTCTCGGCTGGCTGAAATCTGGCGGACGAAAAAGTAATCACACATGGTTTGTATTCGAGTCAGTCGGTCGGCGGGTTTCGAAGTCGCTGAGCGATCTCGATGGCACCGACGCTTATATTCACGACGATAAGCCGAAAGGGGTCTTTCGCGAATTGGGCAACGCACTGGTGAGGAGCGCCGACCAACCCAATGTCCACCAGATGACTGCGATTTACAGAAATATCAAGACCGCTTCTCCCCTGATCATGAAAAATGCGGGGGCGAAGTCGCTCTTCGAGGCTCGCGTGTTCAGGCAGATCGTCGTTCTTGCCAGAAAATACGCCGAAATCAGTCGCGAATCGCCTAATGCAGGAGCCCCGCGCATCCAGCGGGGAAGAGGACGCTGATCCGGATGGAATCGCTACGACCGGCGCGATCTTTGAGAGCAGCCCATCGTCGGGATGTTGTCGTTTCTGCCCGTGCCCAGCGTCCAGATTCTGGCGCGAAATGACTTTGACCAGGATGATCCTTTTGGCAGCGCGGAATTACTGCGGGACTCGCCTTCACGAGCAGCGCGTGACAGGACCAAGTGAGTCCATCACTTACCAGAACGCCGTTTCTGCGGAACCTGCCGCTTCACGTGTCCGAGAGGCCGACCATACGTCCGCATCGAGTCAATTACCGGATGGAACGGCCTATAACCTCAAGGAGATGGGATAGCTTTTTCTCGGTTGACCCGCCGTTTGAGACGGTGCTACGCTCAAGGGAGACGTCGGTGGAAGCCGACTATTCCGAATGTGATCTGTAAGGTCACGGGCGGACAATTTACAACCTGTCTGGAGGCTGTATGGCACTGAAATTAGCGCCCTCACTGAGGGTGAAGAACGCCTTCCCGAAACTAACCGAGGCTGCTGCGGATATCAACTCCGCCTCAGATGAGTTAGGCAAACCAATACAAGAAATAGAAGCGATTCTTAAGGCGCTGAACCTCGGCGTTACCGTGTGGGAAAGAATGCAGGGCGGCACCAATCCGCACGATGAAGTGTGTTGGTGGAGGCGGGAGATTGGTTATACAAAGATCGGTGGCAAATGGGGCATCGCTCTTCGCAACAGTTCAGGCGACATGAACTTCCCCGAGGACGATTCCGTGGAGGAGTGGCTGTTTAATGATTCGCCGCGCTATATGCGCGTTATCGGTGCTCAGCATCTAGCAGATCTGATTGAAAAGATGGTTGAGGAGGCGCACAACATGGCCAAGAAGATCAGGGCCGGAAGTGCGGAAGCGGGAGAGATCGCGGCGACACTGCGCGAGCTCGCGCCGCCCTCTCAAAAGCGCAAGTGAAAGCTGAGACGCGAATCAATGACATTCATGACATTTGCTCTCATCATGGGAGGGTTGTTCATCCTGTACTACGCCCTACGCAAAGAACTCCCCATAAAAACGCTGATCAAGATACCGTTCTGCACGTTCAGTTTTGAGGCGAATGGCTCAGAACAGAAGCCGAAGTTAACTAACGAGCTGAAGAATGTGAGCGCAGCTCCACCGCCCGATCATCCTGTGGTCGCTGGCCCAGTCCGTCATGCCGATCGCGTCAACGGGAATGATAGGCGATCCCGTGATGCCTGACTGCTTCTCCGTCCATGCCAATGCCTCGGAAACAACGGGCGAGCTTTTCGACGCGCGGTGACATTGGAGTATCCCGTGGCTGAATACTCCGTCGGTGTCGGGAAGGCTTATTTCTACGTCGGAGCTTTCGCATCGGATCGCCTTTTCGATGGTTACCGGCTTGTAAATCGCGAACGGATGGTATTGACCCAGCTATTGCGCAAGTCGTGAGTCCCGTTCGAGGAGATCACCTGCCCGGCCCGCCTACGTGGAGGCGAACGCCGTTTGGGAAGTGCCCGAAGCCCGGCTAAGGACGGCATTGCCGCCGTCCTTAGCATTCATTACCTGAAAAAAGTAATTACGAAGTTCGCCGTCAAAAATACCCGCCTTCATGCAGCAGGTTTTGAAAGCGGCGACGTGATCCACAGGGGCAAGGATCGTTGCGACCCAGTTTTTCCAGTAAGTCTTTTTCTTCGTGGACTATTCGCAGACCCTTTTTGACGTGAGTCTCGGATGGGAAGCGCTTGCGGCGTTTGCTACTTCGCGTGAAAGGACTGGTTGGTGTTGGTATTGTGGGGCATGATGCACCTCCAGTGCTTCGACAGTATAGCGCAGCCCGCCACAGGTACACCAGGGAAGTCTGCTTCCTGCCGGCGAGTCGCGAGGCCAGGCGCCGGATTACCGGGCTTGAGCGTCGCGTGTGGCTTGCGCGGCGTCGGCTATCAGGCGCAGCGCGCGATTGACCGATTTGGCGTCGGGGAAGAAAGCCGCCAAATCCGGTTCGATCAAAACCAGGTTGCTTCCTGAAGTCGCCCGTGCGTGGTACTTGCCGCGGACGCCGCGGCTCAACTGGGTCAGGTCGTATTCCGGCCGCAGATCGTCAACTAGTTTTCGGTTCGATGCCTTCTTCATATTGCTTACGCTCCGCCCGGCTCGCCGGTCGCGCACCGATGATTCGCATCCGTCCGCACGTTCGCAGTAAGAAATGAACGAGAGTCTTCCTTGATTAGTATGACCTATCGTGATCTCGCGAAATTCCTCGGCTGAGTGGTCCGGGTCGGGAAAGGTCAGAGCTGCGGGGTCAGTAAAAACGGTTGCGGCTGTTCGAACGTTACGCCGTGTTTACGCGCGTTCGCCGAAGCCTTCCCTTCGTCCCACTCAAAGATCACGAATGCAAGTTTACAGCGGTGAGCACGGCTGGCAGCGTGGGCCTGCTGTTCAGATGACCATTTCGGATACGTTACCGTGAAATCATGGAGCGTCAGATCGTGAGCGTAGCCGAGTTTAAGGCGAGGTGCCTCGCGCTGCTCGATGAAATCGGAGAGCGCGGCGGTACGATTACGATCACGGAGCGCGGCCGGCCGCTTGCCTGCGTAGGACCTGTACATCGGTCCGTAGAAGTCTCCCGAAGGTATATGGGCCGGAAGGGCAACAATTGCCGATGACCTCGTAGGCGCCGACAGGTCGGGCCTTTGGGAGGTTCTTCGTCAGCGCAGGGGAGCATGGAGCTAATAGTGGTAACGGCAAGCCAATATCCGGATCTTGTCATTTTGGACTTGATAAACGAGTCGATGCTCTTGATTAATGCGTGGGGACCAACAACCGGCCAGTTCGTGCTTTAACGGCTCAGGTTTGCCGAGACTCGCAAACGGTTCCCGGTGCGTTTCACGGATCAAGCGAATGATGCGGAGAGCTTGCGCGCGATCCTGTTCCACCCACCAGGCAAGGTCCTCGAAAGCTGCAACATCAAACTCCAAGCTTCTCAACGACTGCCTCGAAGGAGAGACCGGTCTGGCGCTGGGCGGCTTGCAGGAGGCGGTCCTTCATCGTCTCGCTCTTCAGCAAGTATGCGGTTTCCCGTTCCGACTCGATTTCCCGCCAGAGTTCGATGGGCACGATGACTGCGGTCGGTTCGCCGTTCTCGCTGGTGACGATCTGGATCTCCTTGTTCGCCATGCCTTTAGTTTACTACTCCCGGAAAAAACGCTTCAGCGCGAGAGGCTTTCCCGGCCGAACCGGGAAGCATAGGCATATGCGGCCGGAAAATCAGCTTTTTCGAGGTATGGATAATCCTGGAGGATTTCGTCCTCGGTCATGCCTGAGGCGAGCATGTCGAGAAGATCCCAGACCGTCACGCGCAGGCCGCGGATGCACGGTTGGCCCGAGCGCTGTCCTGGTATCACCGTGATACGGGTGAGGTCGGCGGTGTTCGTCGTGGGCTTGGGACTACCGTTAGCATTGTCTCGAAGTTGAGTCGTTCGTTTCATAAGCTTACGAACGTATTCAAATCCTCTGTCGAGCTGCGCTCGACCGTAAGGCTGAAGCCCGTACCCACCTGGGCATGCGCCAGATACACGAACGTGTCTGTGAAGTCATGTACCAAGTAACCCGCGGATTTGGAATATAATATCGTCCACATGCGAAATTCTTTCGGAGCCTGGGCCAGCGCGGCGGCCTTAGTCGGCGCCTTGTGTCTGGCCACGATACCAGCGCGCGCCCAAACAGGAAAAGACGCACCGGCGCCCAAAGCGGGACCGACGCCGCGCTTGCCGGATGGCCATCCGGATCTGGGCAACGGAAAAGGGTCCTGGGACCTCACGGGCGGCGGCGTCGGGGATATGGCAGGAACGGGCGGCGGTTTTGCGGGCCGGGCGCAACCGGAGCACAAGGTGGACGTTCCTTTCCAACCGTGGGCAAAGAAGCTCTACGATGAGCGCAATGCGAGGATGACCAAGGACGATCCCGAGGGAATGTGCCTGCCTCCCGGCATTCCCCGGATGATCGCAACAGCGTTCCCGTTTCAGATATACCAGTTGCCCGACCGAGTTATGTTCGTCTTTGAGGGCGGCGCCCATATGTGGCGCGTCGTATACACGGACGGGCGTAAACACACGCCACCGGACCAGTGGAATCCTACATACCTTGGGGAAGGGATCGGCCACTGGGAAGGCGACACGCTCGTGGTCGACGTCACTGGTTTCAATGACAAGACCTGGATTGACGCTGCCGGCCATCCCCATACCGAGGCGCTGCACGTGGTCGAGCGCTACACACGTAACGACTCGATGACGCTCCATTACGAGGCTACGATTGACGACCCGCAAGCATATACGAAGCCGTGGAGCACGAGCTGGAACGTCCCGTTCCACCCCGGGTGGGAACCTTACGAATATATCTGCCAGGAGAACAACGCCGACTTGAAGCACCTTGTGGGTAAGTAACGCCAGGGCCGGGAACCGCGCCGGGCTGCGTTAGACTTGAAATATGGACAGAGTCGAGGAGATCGAAGCCGCCATCGAGAGCTTGCCTCCCGAGGAATTCCACCGTATTGCGCGCTGGGTTCATGAGCGTGGTCAGGCGCTTTGGGATCGGCAGCTGGACAACGACTCGGCGAGCGGAAAGCTGGATTTTCTGTTCGAGGAGGCGGAGAGCGAGTCGAGACTCGAACTGCTTCGCGAATGGCCGCCATCCGCGTGAAATCTGTCGCCACGCGGCGATTCCGAGACCTCCTGCAGTCCTTTCCCCCGAATATTCAGAATCTGGCGCGGAAGAACTACGAGCTGTGGCGCCGGAATCCGGCCCATCCTTCTCTCCATTTTCGACGCCTGAAAGGCAGCAAGGATCGTTACACGATTCGCATTGGCGATCACTACCGCGCTCTTGGACTATTAAATTCGGATACCGTGATATGGGTTTGGATTGGTACCCACGAGGATTACAACCAGCTCGTACGTTAGAAGCTTGGTTCAACCGGCGCAACATCTGGTCCGGCCGCCGCCGATCCGACCAGGCTGGGTTTTTACTGTCTCCGGTCCTGAACGGCGTTGCTTTTGCGGACCGCCCTGTGATCGCCGTCTCCCTCGTGGAAGACGAACTCCGTAACTGCACCCTGAGGATCCAGGATGAATTCGAGGAGGTCTCCGTTCGTGCGCGAGACGAAGACTGTTTTTGTGTCCGCCACAAGGGGAAGTTTCAGCGGGTTCGCGCCTATCTGAATGAACAACAGATCGCCCTCAAGCGAGATCACGGCCTGGCGCCCAGGGGCGAATTCGTAAGTCCCCGTATATTTTGAGAGGACTTCCGGCGCGAGTTTTATCGTTCCGACTCCACCGAGCATGTGCGAAACGGAACGGTCATTTTCGCAGACGCTCTCGATGAGGTCGGTGTCCGGCTCCAGTTTTTGCGGCATCTTCAGCGAAAACGGTTTGGTAAAAGTCTTTGGATCGTCGATGGTGATATCGAGATCCATGTGTCCGAAATCGCGGCGGTGGAAGCGTTCGGTGATGTGGAGGGCTTCGGTGTGGGGATGCCCTTCTATGTCGAGCCAGCCTCTGTCATTGAAACCCGCGGTATCGACGACCAGCGTATCTCCGTCCCAGTGCCCGACTGAGTACCCCATCCAGGTGGGGTTGGGGTCGACCGGGAGCTTGCGGCCGTCGGTAAAGATGGTTCGGTGAACGCTGTTGGTGTTGCCTTGATACAGCATCACGATCAGGCCCGGGGATTGGACGATCCTGGCGAGGTCGACCGCATGATAGTACACAAAGGGGTCGGGCAAACAATTCGCGCGGGGACTGTCTTTGCCCATGTTCAGGACGCGCTGCTGGTAGATCGTCTCGGCCCACGGCTGAATATCGGCGGGCTTCAGGTCTCTGGCGATGTTCCGGTCGTAGCCGCCGGGGCCTGGTCCGCTCCAGATGCCTGTGAGGTCTGGTTTTCCATCCGATGCACGCGGGGTGGGCGCGGCGAGATTCGGTTTGCCGTCCGAGGTGCGAGGGATTCCGGGGGCAGGGTAGTTGAGCCATTGCGCGGGAGCGTCTATTGCCGATAATGACGCAATAAGGGTTAGAATCGCGGCGGCGCGCCCGAGCCTGATTCCCGCCAAGAACTTCCAGCAAATTTCTTGCTTCTTCGACATAGGCCTGCACCCACCTCTCTCAGAGTGTAACGCCGAAAAGGAATACAACCTGGCGTCCCGCGGCGGCGACGGGATCAGAATGTATATTTAAGGTAGATACACATGCCAAACGAAACCAAAGTTTCAAAATGGGGAAACAGCCTGGCGGTAAGGATTCCGCAGGCGATCGCCAAAGAGGCTCGTCTGAGCGAGGGAGACTGCCTGGCGATGGAGTTCGACCCCGACGGCAGCATAATCCTGCGCTCAACGCGGAGGACTTACGAATTGTCAGAACTGGTTTCGCGGATCACGCCGACCAATCGTCATCGGGAGACGGACTGGGAACCGCGGCAAGGCGAGGAATCCTGGTGAGTGCCGCGTATATACCGGAGACTGGTGATTTTGTCTGGTTGACGTTCGATCCTCAAGCTGGCCGCGAGCAGGCGGGCAGGCGTCCGGTGCTCGTGTTGAGTCCGCGAATATACAACGCAAGGTCCGGGCTGGCGCTGGTTTGCCCTATCACGAACCAGGCGAAAGGATACCCGTTCGAAGTGACCGTTCCCGCCCGGCATGGTGTAGCCGGTGTCATCCTCGCGGATCATGTGAAGAGCGTCGATTGGAAAGTACGCCGCGCGGAACGAGTGGGGCGGTGCCCGAGTGAAGCGATTGACGAGGTTCGGGCTAGACTAGCGCCCCTGCTGGGTTACTGAAGTCACTTGTTACGAGCGATCATTCCCATGAAGGCGTGTCCAGCGACCGCGCCGCATCGGTTTTCATACCGCGGACACGCCCCAGCGAAAACCGCTATCTGCCGACGAGGTGCTTGACGTCCAGATTCTCTTCCTGGCAGATGTATTCGAGCGGAGTGATCCCCGCCTTCCAGGGGATGTTCCAGCTTGTGGTCCACGGCTTGACGTAGGTGTCCGGGTCCTCGATGGTGGCCTCTTCGTGCAGATTATCCAGGCTGGTGCGCGTGTAGCGCTGCACTACATGGAGTTTTTCGGTATGCGGGTGTCCCGCGGCGTCGAGCCAGCTCGAGGCTTTGAAGCCGATCGAATCGACGACCATCGTGTCGCCTTCCCAATGGCCGATCGACTCGCCGAGGAACGTTGGATAATCGGTCGCGTCCTTTGAATGCTTGCGCCCGTCGGTATAGACGATGCGCCACATATGCGCGCCACCCTCGTAGAGGAACATCAGGCGGTCGGGAAGCTGGTAGATCTGGAAGGGGAACGGCGTGGCGTCCTCGCGTGGGAGCCCGGGAGGCAGGCAGAGCGCCTCCGGATCGTCCTTGGACATGGTCTTGTCGACATCGAGAACGAATTTCTGAGCCCAGGGCAGCATTTGAGGCTCGACCACCTTCTCAACCAACTGCGGACCCCGCTCAAACTGCTTGGCAACGCCCTGGTCGCCCCAGCCGTGGCCGGTGAAATCTTTGATCACATAGGCGTTCCATGAGCCTTTCCCATTGCCGAGGTCGACGTGCCCGTCCGGCATGCGCGGCGGCGGCGGCGATCCCGGCTTCGGACGAACGATTTTAGGTTCTTCCTTTTTGGCAGCTCCCTGCTCCTGGGCAGTCCCGGGCATCACGGCCAGCGACAAAAAGGCAAGCGCGGCCGCTGTCGCCAGAACTGAATTTGCGAAATGGTTACTCATATAGGGAATCCTTCCTTCGCTTCCGGGATTCCCGGAATCGAAATGCTGGAAACAAAAATATCATATTGGGCGCAAAATAAAAGGCCCCCCTACGATCTATTTCACCTTGTTGGCCGTAAACTCGACCAGCCTGCCGAGCGTCAGGTCTTCCGGGCGCCGGCCAAAGACGATCTGGTCGCCCTCC
>JBEKTF010000219.1:0-9130 GCA_049516355.1 Bryobacteraceae bacterium
CATCCAGCCACGCATTTATGAAGTCTCCGTAGGGACAGGTGTTCAGCGGTACTTGTAGTCCCAACACACATCAAGCACGTCAAATGCCATTACAAGATAAAGATTCCATTAGGCTTAACGAAGGCACCCTCCCCTCGCGTCGATAAATATTCGACACGATGCTGCAGGAATTGCTGGAATCGAGGGCTACAACCATCTTAATACAAATGCCACAGACATAGAGGTCGAATTGGCGGCAGCCTGAGCTATCCTGCCTGTGAGTGGCTCCCGTTCCGCGTGTAGCTTTCTTTACAGATACGTTTACGGAAATCAACGGCGTGGCGTTGACGAGCCGCCAGCTGACCGGCTTTGCGCAACGGCGCGGCTACCCTTTCCTGTGCGTTCGAGGCGCCGATCAGACCCGCCAAATCCAGGAGGAATCGGCTACCTACCTCGAACTCGCGCGGGGACCACTGGCGTTCGATCTGGATAAAGGACTGCGGCACGACCCGGCACTCTGGCGCCACCAATCCCGCGTAGCCGAAGCACTGGAGGATTTCAAACCCGACATCATCCATGTGGTGAGTCCAGGCGACGTGAGCGAAATCGGTGTCTACGTTGCCAAGAGGATGAAGCTCCCGCTGGCGATCTCATGGCACACGAACCTCCATGAGTTCGGTGCGATGCGCCTGTCGAGATCGCTGGAGTGGACCGGGGATTGGGGGAACGACGCGCGCAAGCAGATCGCCGAATTCAGCGAAGCCGCCATACTCGCTGCAATGATCGCCTTCTACGGGCTCGGCGACGTTCTCTACGCGCCCAACGACGAACTGGTCGAGATGCTTCGTGAGCGTACCGGAAAGCCTGTCTTTCTGATGAAGCGCGGGATCGACACGGAGCTTTATTCCCCTTCGAAGCGCACGATCAACGACGGATTACTGCGCCTCGGATACGTAGGGCGCATCACGCCGGAGAAGAACGTCATGTTTCTGCGGGATCTGGAAATGGCACTCCAGGCCGCGGGCGCACCGCCGTTCCGCTTTCTGATCGTCGGAGATGGGAGCGAACGGGAATGGCTCGGACAGAACCTTTCCGCCGCCGATCTACCGGGAATTCTGCGGGGCGAAGCTTTGGCCGAAGCTTACGCCAACATGGATGTTTTCACCTTCCCGTCGCGTACCGATACGTTCGGGAACGTGGTCCTCGAAGCCTTCGCCTCGGGCAGGCCCGCTGTAGTTACCGGCGCGGGCGGCCCGAAGTTTATCGTGCGCGATGGAGTCACCGGGTTCGTCGCTCACGAGGACGCCGATTTCATCGAGCGGACCGCCCGCCTTCTTTGCGACGCGGAACTGCGGGCAAGGATGGGCGCGGATGCGCGTACACAGGCATCCGCGGAATCGTGGGATTCCGTGTTCGAGCAAGTCTATGAAGGCTATCGGGTTGGCATAGAAGCGCGTTACAAAGTTTTACTACAGCCCGGCAACGCGCGATGATAGATTCATGGGCGTGCGCATCCTCATCGTGGACGACGACGAGGAACTTTCCAGTCTTCTCACGGAACTGCTGACCCGGGAAGGATTCCGCGTGGAATGCCAGAATGACGGCCGCCGCGGCCTGGCTGCGGCATTGAGCGGCGGCTTCGATCTTCTTGTCCTCGACGTCATGCTGCCGGGCATCGACGGCTTTGAAATCCTCAGGCGCGTCAGGCATGAAACCCGGTTGCCCATCCTGATGCTGACGGCTCGCGGCGAGGACGAGGACCGCATCGTCGGGCTCGAGCTGGGCGCCGACGACTATCTCCCGAAGCCCTTTAACACGCGTGAACTGGTGGCCCGCATTCGAGCGATCCTGCGGCGGCTCGAACAGCGCGATCCTGGCGGCAGGCTTGAAATCAACGGCGTGGCGATCGATCCCGGCACGCGCGAAGTGATGCGCGAAGGCACGGGAGTGGAAGTGACCACGTTTGAATTCGATATTCTGGAGACACTGATGCGCTCGGCGGGACGCGTAGTCTCCCGCGATGAACTTATGGAAGAGCTCTATGGCCGCAAAGCGACGCCGTTCGACCGTTCGGTCGATATGCACATCAGCCATTTGCGCAAGAAACTGGAAGGCGACAAGCCGCTGATCGTGACCGTGCGCGGCGTGGGATACCAGTTCGTCCGGTCGCCGGAAACGGAGGTGGCTGCATGAGAAGCCTGTTCACCAAGATTCTGCTGTGGTTTGTGCTGACCGTGGCCGTCACTTTCACGGCGACGTTCTACATCTCGAGCATCTTCGTTCGCTCCCGCCAGCCGGAGTTCGGCCGTTCTACATTTGAGCTGCGGGAAGCGCGCGCGGCCTGGGAGAAAAACGGCCGAGCCGGACTCGATAGCTTCCTTACACGGTTCAAGGATGCCACCGGCGCGGAGGCGGAGCTGACCGACGGATCCGGGCGTGATGTCACAAACGGGCGCGACTGGTCGAGATTGATCAACTCGTCCAACGGCCGGTTGACGCGATCGTTTTTCCTGTTGCTGCCATTTGGGCGCATCGAGAGCGGCCGTGGATTCACCACGGTGACTTTGTCGCGCGACCAGAAGTACTACTTCGTCGCCACTTATCCGGAGCGCGATCCGAACCGCGATGGCTGGTCGGTCCAGGTGCCTCGCGAAACGTGGTGGATGCTGGGAATATTCGCGGTCCTGTGCTACGGCTTCGCGAGGCAACTGACCTCGCCGCTGCGAAAGATGCAGAAGACGATCGAGCGCTTCGGACGCGGGGATTTCACGGCCCGCGTGAACTCACGGCGCGGCGATGAGCTGGGCCAACTCGGCCGCACGGTCGACCAGATGGCGGAGCGGATCGAGGGCCTGCTCAAATCGCAAAGGCGCCTGCTGCAGGATATTTCGCACGAGCTGCGATCGCCTTTGGCGCGGTTAGGAGTCGCCGTGGAACTGGCGCGCGGCGGCGGCGATCCGGAGATCGCGTTCAACCGCATCGAGCGTGAAGCGGACCGGCTGAACGTACTCGTGGGCGAATTGATTCAGGTGACGCGCGCGGAAGGCGATCCGGCGGGCCTGAGCACGGAGCCGCTGCGGCTCGACGATTTGATACGAGTGATCGTTGACGACGTTCACATCGAGGCTGAACGCCACCACATCGAACTGGATCTGGACGTTTGCGAAGCGGAGATGGAGGGCAGTCCCGAACTGCTGCGGCGCGCGATCGAGAACATTGTCCGCAATGCAATCCGGTATTCGCCGGAAGGCGGAAAGGTTCGCGTGAGCCTGATCCGCTCCGGTGCGACATACCGCGTGGAGGTTCGCGATTTTGGCGCAGGCGTGCCGGACGAAGCTCTGGCGCACATTTTCGATCCGTTCTACCGGGTGGAAACGGACCGCGGCCGCACCAGCGGCGGTGTCGGGCTGGGACTTGCGATCGCCAAACGCGCGGTCGAACTGCATCGAGGCACCATGCGCGCATGGAACGAGCGGCCTGGGCTTCTGGTCGAGATCGAACTGCCAGCGCCCATTGTTATCACGGAACGGACGCCCGTCCTTACCTCTTCAGCATCGTGATGCCGTTGGTCTCTCTGCTGCCGGTACAGAGAAATTCTGGCGGGACAAACGGAACCGGCGGCAAAGACCGCCGGCGTTACCTCTTCAGCATCGTGATGCCGTTGGGCAGCTCGAACATGGTGTCGGGCAGGGGATCGTTCACTCTAACCTGTTCCGAAAAAAGCTGGAAGATCTTCTCGGTATCGCGCTCGCGCTCAATGGCGTGCGGCCACATCACGCCGTTGCCGGCGTCCCGGTATTTCGCGTAGCGCGTGACTTCTTCACGACGATCATTGATGACCGGATCCCAGCGGTAAAAACGCTGCCTCGTGGGAAGGAACGTGTCGGAATTGACCCACACCCGGATGTTGCGATTTTCGGAATCGTAGATATCGATCGCTTCGACGGGCTGATTCTCGATGACGTCGGCGCCGGCGCCTTCGAATTCGAGGCCCGGTTCGTCGAGCCTTTCGCGCAGGATGTAGAAAATATCGTGCAAGGTGGTTTCGTGGAACTGTTTTACCTGCGCGTCAGGCAACGGTTGTGCGCCTCTATAAGTGACGTCGTAAGCTTCGTTGGTGGTGAAGATGACGGCTTCCTCCTGCTTCTTGCCGAGGACCTGGCGCTGCAGTTCGTAGATGCCTGCCTTGCCGTCCGGCTCGAGATATTTCGTATAAATACGGGCGACGGAAAGTCCGCTCAACCGCTCGCGATAGAAGGAATACGCGCGGCCGATTTCGGTGCGCGTTTTCATGGTTCGAAAAGCACTGCCGCCCAAGGCGGCGATCGTTTTTTCGATCAGCCGTTTGCCGCGGTCTTTGGCTGTCTCGGCTGCCAACTTGCCGGCTACCAGCGACAGCGTGAACGTCCTTCTCGTCATGGCTTTGTTGCTAGTTGTTCGGGCGTGAGACCCTGGTTGATCGCCACGCTGCTGATTTTGACGTCGGCGAAATGCTTGCCATTCTGAATGACGGCGATCGCCCGGGGTAGCTTGACACCGTTGGTTTCCAGCCAATCGGCGTAGGTTTCGACGATATCCTGGCTGGGCGATCCCGGCTCGGAATAATTCGCGGTCAGAGGCAGACTGGTGGCGGGATCGATCGAAAGCAAAACGGAATTTCCCGCCTTGTCAGAGATGCGGACTGTTCCATTGGCTTCGTCTTTGATTTCCCGATTTGGATCCTGGGCGCTCGCGAGCAGCGGCGACCACATCCTGAAAAGCTGGAAGCCGATTTGTTTACGCTGTGGTTCCGGGATGGGCGCAACTCCTTTGGGACTCGCCACCCATCCGGTCTTGCCGTCGGAATAACTCACGATTTTGCCGAAGGGAAGGACGTCCTCTTCGCGAAAGTGGCCGGCCGAGACCCATGATTCGGTCTGATTCGCCTTAAAAGTTCCGGCAATGATTTCCGCCTTTTCAGTGATGTCTTTGATTGCGGCGAGATTCGATTCGCCACCCATCGCCTGGGCCATTTTTGCGAGAAGGGCTGCGCCTTTGGGCTGGGGCGGTCCTGCATTGCTCGCCTGAGCGCCAGGCGGCTTGGGCGCCGGAATCGTGATATCGAGATTGCTCACGGGGAGACCCAGGGAGGAAAGCGGCGTGGCAAAATCCTTCGGGTTGCCAACTGCGACGATGACGAACTTCGCCGGATCGATATATTGTTTCGCGACGCGCAGAATGTCGGCGCGTGTCACCTGCTGGACGGCCTTCTGGTATTGAAAGATGAAGTCGTCCGGGTAACCGTAGTAGCGATAAGTCAACAGGCGATTAAGCGTCTTCGAAGGCGTATCGAAGTTGAAGACGAACCCGTTGATGACGGTCTGTTTGGCCGATTCGAGCTCCTCGGCCGTAACTTCCTGCGTGCGTATGCGCTCGACCTCGACGTTGATGGCTTTAAGAGTCTCGGCGGTGGTGGCGGATTTGGTACTGCTGCCGATTTCAAAAAGACCCGGGTGATTGTAGTCGGCCGACCATATGGAGGAAATGTCGTAGGCGAAGCCGAGCTGCGTTCGCACCTTCTGGAACAGACGGCTCTGGAAACCACCGCCAAGAATGTCGGCCATTACTTCGAGCGCTGGGTAATCTTTATCACGCAGCAATCCGCCGAGTTGGCCGAGGACGAGATTGGTCTGCGTGACATCGGTTTTCGTCGCGACGTAAATGCCGGGTTTGGGATTGGAATTGACCGCCGGGAATGGCGGGACGGGAGGTTGTTGGGTGTTCCAGGATGCGAAGAGCTTTTCGAGCTTCGCTTTCATTTCGGGCGCGGAGAAATCGCCCTGTACCGCGAGAATGATGTTAGCCGGGAAGTAGTAGCGCTTATAGAAATTCTCGACGTCACCGCGCTTGATGTTATCGAGCGTGGCGTATTCGGTCTCCCAGCCGTAGGGCGTTTTGGCGCCGTAGATGAGCGCGTCGAACTCGCGCCGCGAGATGCCGTGCGCATCGTCATTGCGGCGCGCGATGCCGCTGCGGAGCTGGGTCTTGATGAGATCGAGCCTGGCTTCGCGGAAGGTTGGGCCCGTCAGGACATCGTGGAATGTCGAGAGCACTTCATCGGTCCGCTCTTTGAGGGTGGAAAAGGAAACGGATCCGTAGCTTTCGCCGATCTGGCTTTCGACCGATGCGGCGATGTTTTCCAACTCTTCGTCGATCTGGTCGCCGGTTTTGGCGGCGGTGCCACCGCTACGGATCAGCGAACCGGTTATGGTGGCGAGGCCGACCTTATCGGCGGGATCGAAAAGGTTGCCGGTGCGGACGAGGGCCAGTCCTCGGACCAGCGGTAACTCATGGTTCTCGAGGAGATAAATCTTCAGGCCATTCGGTAGCGTGGATTCCTCTACCTTGGGGATCTGGATTTCCTTGAGTGGGGGAAATTTCAGGTCCTTGTAGGACGGGGGGATGACCGTTTGAGCTGAGGCTGCGAGGCATGAGAGCAGAAGAAACACAGACACAGGCTGAAGCCTGTGCCACCTTATTGGACACGGCTTCTTTGGACAACTCATTGGGCACCTGCTTCCGGTTTGGCTTGTTCTTCGGGCTGGAATGTTAGAGCCGCCGTTCTGTTGTCCGTTGTGAAATACTGACGCACGACGCGCTGAACGTCGTCCGCCGTCACCTTGTCCATTTCATCCAAATCGGTGAAGAGTTTTTTCCAGTCGCCGTAGTTCGCGTAGTAGCTGGCGAGAAGCTGCGCGAGGCCTGCGTTGTCGTCGAGCTGGCGGATCAGGCCGGCGCGGGTGCGGGTTTTGACGCGTGCGAGGGCCGCCTCATCGACCTTCTCCTTTTTGAGATTGGCGAGGATGGAATCCAATTCCTTTTCGTTTTCGGCCACCGTGTGTCCGAGGCCGGGGACCAGATAGAAGAAGAAAAGCGACGGATACTTGCCGCCGGGGAATTGCGACTCCGCGCCGGCTTCGAGGGCAAGTTTCTTGTCGCGAACCATGTCGCGATACATGATGCTGGTGCGTCCGCCGGAAAGAAGACTGGAGAGGACGTCAAAAACCGGGTCGTCTTTATCGTACTGAGAGGGGCGATGGTAGGCGACAAATTCCATGGGCTGGGCGGGAGAGGCGACATCGGTGGATTTCGGGCCTTCCTGCTCGGGCTCGGTAGTCAAGATGGGATCCGGCAATGGACGCTTGGGCAGGCGCGCGAAGTACTCGTTGGCGAGAGCTTTGATGCGCACGGGGTCGACGTCGCCGACGACCGCCATCGTGATGTTGCCAGGCACGTAGTACTGGGCGAAGAATTTTTCGGCGTCCTTCACGCGCAGGTTTTCGATATCGCTGGCCCAGCCGCCGGGCATGTTGCGATAAGGATGCGCGGCGATGGAGGTGGCGAGCATCTGCTCCATCAGTTTGCCTTGCGGATCGGATTCGACGCGCATGCGGCGCTCCTCGCGGACAACGTCGCGCTCCTTATAGAACTCGCGGTAGACGGGATGGAAGAAGCGGGCCGATTCGAGATAGAACCAGAGCTCGATGCGGTTGGCGGGGAAGTTGTAGAAGTAGTCGGTGGAATCCTCGCCGGTGCTGGCGTTCATGTTGACGCCGCCATTTTCCTCGATGATACGCGGGTAGAGGTTGGGGACGACATAGGAATCGGCCTTGTCAATGGCTTCGTGGAGCTGGGCGTCGAGGGTTTTGACCTTAGCGGGATCGGCCCTGGAGAGTTTGGCGCGTTCGGCGTCGAGCTGATCGTAGACGCGCTCGATGTTGTCGAGAGCGGCTTTCTCGGCGGGCCAGTTCGCGCTGCCGATGGTTTCGGTGCCTTTGAAGGCTATGTGCTCGAACATGTGGGCGAGCCCGGTGCGGCCTTTGGGGTCGTCGACGGAACCGGCGTTTATGTAGGTGTGGAAGGAGACCACGGGCGCCTGGTGACGTTCGAGGACGATGAAGTGCATGCCGTTGGGGAGGGTGAATTCGGTGACGCGCTTCGCGAATTCCTGGAGGTTCTGGGCGGGAAGCGACGCGGCCAGAGCGAATGGGAGGAGGAAGTTAGCGAGTTTCACAGTGAGTTTTCTTCTTTATATTCTAGCTGGATGTTGAAGGAGATACCTGCGTTGCCTGTGGTTTCTGTATTTGAAAAAACGAACCCAATTCGGGTGGGTCGGGCGTACGCGTCTGTAACTGTCGGACGGCTGCGGCGGTGGGTTGTGAGGTTGATTTCGGCATTTGAAAAAACGAACCCATTTTGAACGCGACTTGAAGTCGCGTCTCCGGCGACACACTTCGGCGCTTCCTTGATTAAGTCGATTTCGTCGCGGGTGGCAGGGGCTTCCGGACTTATCGCCGGGCGTTTGCTGTCGTTACAGCCCTGCCACCAGCCGGTTTGAACCACATCAAAACGAAAGCATTGGGCACGCTGGATGGCGAGGCCTTGTACTTAACGCGCTCGATGCGTTGGTTCTCTGGTATCCGCGTTTGCTGGACGCGGGTATTGCCGGATCGATCCGAAGGTCTTCCGGCCAGCGCATCTCGAGGAGTGCGCCACGCTGGAAGTCCAGTACCGCCGTAATGCGACGTTCCCTGCGCAGGGAGATAACTGTCGGATGGCGCCGCGGCGTGCGACGCCTTCCTGATTAGATTTGAGCACGCGCTGGTGGGAAATCGGGCAGATTTTCTGTAAAGACCTGAAAACACGAAGGCGTTTTGCAGGTTTTATTTGTGACGATCCGTCAGGCAGCTTACCGCTTCCTCGAACGCCGTTTGAATTAAGCCGCTGGCGAGGCGGACGCTGAGCGTGGGGTTCAGGTCGCCCTCGTTCCACTCCAGAACAGTTACCTTGTTGCAGCGCTTCGTCTACGATACACATGATGATCAGCGGCCTAATTCATGCGCAGCAGCTATCCGGCACGACTGGCCAAGTCATTTTGCGCCAATCAGTTGCAATTCAAATCCCATAGCTGACCGCGTCCGCCACAAACTCCAGCGGCCCCCTTCAAACGGCCCTATCGAAAGTGCCCCGGCCTTACCTTCCGTGCCTCAGTCTAGTCTCCTGTCTCAGATAATTCTTTACAACGCCGGACCTTGTCGAGAATGACGTCGGCCGAGGCCTTCCAGACAAACGGGGTGGGTTCACCGTTCCAGGTGGCCAGCCACTTGTAGAT
>JBEKTF010000220.1:0-9090 GCA_049516355.1 Bryobacteraceae bacterium
AATTGTAAATTGTCTGGTTTTATTTACCAAAGTGAACTGGACGGCCTCCCTCAACAGGCACATCATGACTGTATCGGGTTATTCGGCTTGGGTCTTCATGAGAAATCCGGCTGCGTTGCCCTCGTATTTTTGGATATAAGACTGCCGGTGGTGAACAGACAGTGCTAACTCGCGGCCTCGGGCTACTATTCATTTCGCTCACCCTGAGTGCCTCTCTGGCTGCGGAGAGCGTCGAGGGGACTGTCGTAATCAAGAAGAAGCTGACGAAGCGCAGGGTAACGGCCTCGGTGCCGCTTTATGAACGAGGTCCGGCCGTGGAACTGGATCCCGATAAGGAAGCCGATCCGCTGGCATTCGAGCGTTCCCGTGTGGCCATCTATCTGGAGGGGCGGTTTCCCTCGGAGCCTCCATCGAACGAGGCGATGGCCAAACTCGAGCAAACCAATCGCCGGTTCGTGCCGGACTTGCTGGTCATTCAGGCCGGTTCGAAGGTGTCTTTCCCCAACCTCGATCCGATTTTTCACAACGTCTTTTCTCTTTCAGGTCCGAAGACATTCGATCTGGGGAACTACCCAAAAGGGGATACCCGGGTGGTGGCATTTCCAGAGCCGGGTATCGTATACGTCAACTGCCATCTCCATCCGAATATGAGCGCGGCCATCGTCGTCGCGCCGAACAAGTGGAATACAAAGGCCGATCCGGAGGGCCGATTCGTCCTGCGGGATGTGCCGGCAGGCAAGTATACGATCGTGGCGTGGCATAAGGCCGCTGGATTTTTCCGCCAGCAGGTTCAAATCACGGCAGGCCGGGACGAAAAGGTCGAGTTCCTGATTCCAGTAGAGGAAAACGGCCAAAAAATCGACCTGCGGCCACACGATGCGCCAGCGCTCGAGTCGCAAAGGAGGTAGCGATGCGTTTCCGGACACGCGCGTTCCTGCTTTGCTTCATACCGTTTGCCCTTCTTCTGGCGGGAAGTTTCTGGGCCACGCAAAAGCTTGTACAGACAACCGTCCAGGATGGCCTGCGGTCGTCGCTACGCGAGAATCAGCTTTCCATAGCACGGCTCCGATCGCGGACCGATCTTCAAAACAGCCGCTTTTTGAGAGTCGTGGGCGAAAACGCCGCGCTCAAGGCGGGTCTTCAACTTCTCCAGTCGAATCCCACCAGCCCGTCTGCGAAGGAAACCGTGGAAGATCAGTTGCGCGAATTGTGCGTGCAAATGGGATTCGATTACCTGGCGGTCTCGGATCCCGAGGGGACGGCTTTAGCGGCTGTGATCCGGACGGATGCCGGGGTAACGCCCTTGAGTCCGCTGCCGGAGCGTTCGACGCAACGCGGCCTGACGATGCAGGGGGACACGGTCTATCAGATTGCCTCCGTGCCGATCGACCAGGCGGAAGAAAATATCGCCGAACTGTCAGTGGGCGAACGGTTTAATCTATCCGAATTCAACACGCCGGCAGTGCTGCTTGGCGAGGGCAAGGTTCTCAAATCCAGCATCCCAGGCATCCCGCTTTCGGAAATAGAGACGGCGCTCAAAGCGTGCCACAGCCAGGACGAATGCGATGTGCGCCTCGGCGGCCAGGGCTACATGTCGCTGCCGCTACAGATTTCTTTCGGCGACGGTTATGCGGTTCGCAGTCTGCAGAATGTGGATGCGGCAAGCGGGCCCGTGCAGTCCGTTCTCAATCGCTTGTTTCTCAGCGCTTCCATTGGCGTGATTCTGGTGGCGCTGCTGTTCAGCGTTCTTTCTTCGCAGAACATTGTGGAGCCGATTACGGCCATGATTTCTCACCTGCAAAGAAGCGAGAGCACCGGGCTGCTTCCGGAGTTCACCGGAGATCTCTCGCCCATCCGGGAGATCCGGGAGTTGACTTCCAGCTTCAACCGGGCTGCCGGGGCAATCCGGGAGGCGCGCCAGAGCCTGCAACGCGCATACCTCGAGTTCGTCGGATCTTTGGCCAGTGCTCTCGACGCGCGCGACCGGTATACGTCCGGGCACAGCGGGAGAGTCAGTGAGCTTTCCTGCGCCACCGCGATGGCCCTGGGCGTTTCGGGAGACGAGCTCAACGATATTCGAATCGGGGCGCTTCTTCACGACATAGGCAAGATCGGGATCTCCGATATCGTCCTCCAGAAACCCGGCAAATTAACGGCAGAGGAATTCGCCATCGTCAAGCAGCACCCGGAGATCGGACGGCGGATTCTCGAAGGCGTGCAAGGTTTCGCGGCATATCTTCCGGCGGTGGAGTTGCACCATGAAAACTGGGACGGCACAGGTTATCCGCGAGGAGAATCAGGTGAAACAACGCCACTCGCCGCCCGTATTATTCACGTCTCCGATGCCTACGACGCAATGACAACGGATCGTCCGTATCGTGATGGGATGACCCATGACGAGGCAATCGCCATCCTTCGCAGATTCGCGGGGAGCCAGTTCGACCCGCGAGTGGTCGACGCGTTTGTAAAGATCGCTGCAGGCTTTGAGTCCCCTGATCGGAAGGGGCTCCGGGCGCTGGAGTATGCGATAGCGGGGAAGACGTGAAGCGCTACGCTATTTTCCTTTTACTTTCGCTTCCATTCGTCTCGGCGGCGCTGTCGCAGGAAGCCAGCTCCGGGATCGATTTGCGTGCCACGGTTAGCGGGGAAGCTATCTATTCTCACTCGCTGACAGAAAGCCCTCGCGATGGCTCCCCCGCCGCCGCGGGATTTCGCTCCATCCTGTATCCGACCTGGAAGATAGGGGAGAATTGGACGTTTTCAGGCGCAGTGCAGATTATCTCGCGGCCTTACTTCTACGAGGATTTCTCGACACAGGGTTACGGGTTGAGTGTTCAAATCCTGCAGGCGAATCTCGGATACTCAAAGGTCTGGAAAAAGGCCTCTGTCGTTGTCCGCGCGGGACAAATGTCCTCGGCCTTTGGAGCCTTTCTTCTCCGCTACGACGACGCCGACAACCCTCTCCTCGAGATGCCCATGGGATACGGATACTACTACGCCCCTGTGACGGTTGAGGGAATGGCAGGCGCGCAAGCGGACGTGACTCTGGGGAAATGGGATGCCCGCGCGCAGTTCGTTAACTCGTCGCCGGCCAACCCGCGCAGCATGTTCGAGAACGGTCAGTACGGAAATTGGGCCGGCGGGGTGGGATATACGATTCGCCAGGGACTGCGCGTGGGCGTTTCCACTTATCGGGGACCCTACCTTGACAGGGAGTATCCCTATTTCTTTCACGGTGAATCGGACCCGAAGGATCTGCCCGCAACCGCGCTGGGCGCCGATGCGGAGTGGGCGCACGGCCACTGGAACCTGTACGGCGAGTGGCAACATTTCGAAATGAACTACCATGTGATTCCGACGTTCCGTCAGAACGGGGTGTATTTCGAAGCCAAACGAGTTCTGCACCCACGATGGTACGTAGCGGTCCGAACCGGTTTTCTGCACGCGAGCTATCAATCCGGTGGGGAGACGTACGAAGCAGCCGTCGGCTTCCGCCCGGACGCCTGGCAGTTGATCAAAGTCGGCTACATGGTGGAGCGCGAAAGAGCGTCGGGCGATCTCGACAAGGTCTTTGGCATACAGCTTGTCACGATGCTCCATCCGCTTTCCATGGCGTGGCATTGAGAGTGAACACCCTCACACCTGCATAGAACCGGATACCGGCGGAGGCCAGTCGAGATTCGCGTCCTTTTCGAGCCAGGCGTCTATTTTCGCCAGAATCTCCGCTGGAAATGGCGCGGTCTTCCGGATCGTCAAATCGGCAAAGGCATTCATGCATTCGAAGATCGCCGCCAGTTTTCCCTTCGTTTCGTTGACGAGAAACATGAGATAGTGGACCCGTTTCGGGGAGCGAGCGACGAGACGGGCATAGACCGCCACGCTCTCCCCGGGCATAATCTCATTTACGAAATGCGTGTGGTGCTCGATATCCATGGTGCCGGTCTGGTGCTGCCGATGGAACTCGGGAGTGAGACCGATACGGGCGTGGAGGTCGTCGCCGGCGTCGTCGAAGGCCACAATATACCAGCGTATGTTCATGTGGCCGTTGGAATCGGCCCAGGACTCGGGCACGGTGATTCGCAGACAAGGCGGCTCAAGCGCGAGGATTTTCTCGACGGCAATACTGGGTGGCTTCAATTCCGGTCCCGTGATTAAAGTGGCCCCGCGCGGCCAGCTATTTCGTGACGATGTTTCCGGTGGTGGCGTTGATAACTGCCGCGAAGCCCGACTTTTCGCTCCCGAAAACTATGTACCAAACCGGCGCCGGAAATCGGGACGCCGCGCCGAGAGAGAAACTGACAGGCTTATCGGCGTTCTCTTTGAGATAGTCACCCGCCTTCGCGGCCGCTGTTTTGTATGCCGCATCGGAATCGATGGTGAAGTCGCTGGTCTGAAAGGTCATGACCGCTGCGGTGGGACCAGCCCACGGTTCGGTGCCTTCTGCCTTGACGCCCTTGGCTATGTTGGGTAACTGTTCGACAACCGCATATGTGTACGTGCGGGCGGCGTGCTGAGAGGGCGAGACGAAAACGGCGGTCCAAAGACCCGCCTTGCCTTCAGCATTCTTTACTCCGGCGACTTCACCGCTTTTCAAGCTGATCGGCAGGAGGTCGGCAGCCCAGGCATGGGCCGGCGTATACATTTCGTAGAAGGCCGTCTTGGCCAGAACCGGCTCGGGCGGCCCGGCTGGAGCCTTCGGGGCGGCCGTTTCGGTCTTCGTCTCGGTGGTCTTCGCGGGCTCCGAGGAACAGGCCGAAAGGCCGATGGCGGCCAGAACAAAAGCGGCTTTCAATAAATTCTTGTCCATTGATTCATCTCCGAGCTTATTCCTTAAGGGAAACGGATCTAATCGTCGACAGACTCCGTCTCCCATATTCTATGCCAGTGCCTCCCTCGCCGGAGGGCTATCGCGGAGGATCACTATAAAACTACTGCTTTCTCGTATTGGCTTTCTCGTATTAACGACAGGTTCACTCGATGGCGGAACAACGCCTCGGGCGCGAAGGTAAACGGCCATCGTCCCGTACATTTCGTTGTCGTGACTGACGGCGAAATCCAGAATGCCGAACCTCGTGCGGTCGCGCCCGAACATTTTAGCCATCTGCAATCCGCTCGCGTCTGTTAGCGCATCGTATATGGGATCGCAATAATCGAACGCGGCCTTGAGTGTGGCTATGGCATCCGCCTTCGTCTTCTTCGATTCGTCAAGCTGCTTCGCTTCGCCCTTCGCAATGGCGCGAAGAGCCGCTTGGATTACGGCGATATGCGTTACCACTTCGCCAAACGTCCGGCTCCCGGAAGCGGGCTTGAAATTGTAATCCAATTCAGGCATTTTCTCAGCTCCTCTGAGAATGTTGTTGCGGACGGTCGTGTAATTTCCCCTCAACTCGCTACTGAGTGGGTTGGCCTGGGCGTAAACCGCGTGCGCGCTCGCGGCCGGAATGAGGAACAGGTAGTGAATTTTACGAAACATCAGCCCATAAACGACTAAAGGCTGCCTTGGGAGGCAGCCTTTAGTCGTTAGGTTCAAGGAGTATCTGATTCTTACGGATTCAGTCCCGCTCCGATATGACCTTCATAGAGATCTTTGTTGTTCTCTTCGCAGGCATATTCCATGATTTCCCACTTGGGGCGAAGGAACCAGGTCCGGACACTGGTCCACGGTTTCGTATATATCTTCGGATCGTCGATAGTGATCGTGTAATCGATTTTCCCGAGCTCGTTCCGGTTGAACCGCTCGATCGTATGCAACTGTTCGCTGAGCGGATGTCCAATCGTATCGGCCCTGGTTTTTCCGTTGAATCCGATGGTGTCGATCACCAGCGTGTCGCCTTCCCAGTGGCCTACAGACTCGCCGAACCACGTCGGCTCGGGGTTCTTGGAATGAGGCCGTCCGTCGATTGGCGTCACGTGGAACCAGGTATTTTGCTCATACAGCATTGCGATGTACTTCTGGTTCTGGATGATCTGGACCGGATGCGGACCGCCTACGGATCGCAGCAAACCGAACGGCAGGCAGCTACCCGCGTAGTCGCCTTTCGAGGCGTCATAGGATTCCCAACGCTGTTTTCCATAAGGCGTGTAGGGAAGGTCCTTAACCCCCTTGCAGCAGAAGTTGTCCTGGGTTACGTCCGCCATGCGCGGAGGCTGCCAGACACCGCTGAAATCGGGCTTTCCATCCGCCATTTTGGGCGCTGGACCCTTAACAACCTCGGCCGTCCCTTCCGATTGCGCAGCGGCGGGAGGGGTGACCAGGGGCAACAAAGCCAGCATCGCGCCAGCGGTAAGGAGTGAATTGATAATAGTTTTCATATTGAGCTTCAAAGGGAGCACGTGATAAATGCTATTCCCTGTCATGTCTGGTGTCAAGCGGGGTATGCGTTTTTTTCGGGCCCGCGACGGTTTTTCCTTTTTCGTATCATATCACAGCAATATCCGCAGGTCACCGACTGTGAGATTTCGCTCGAGGCGACAGGGTTACGATCTGGAAGCGTTACACGCAAACTTAAGGAAATACAGTATTTATTTGGTGCGGAGAGGGGGACTTGTTCTCCTGTAGCCCGCTGAAAACAGGCAAGTTATAGATAACACAAAGTCCTCAAACTTCCAGAAGTGCCAGAAGAACGCGAATCAGTCACACTTTCAGTCACACGGCACCTGTCGGCGGCATAAATCACGACTCTCCAGCGACCCGCATCTGGCGCTCCAGCCGCGCCAAAACTGGTAAAAACACCAACCGATACGCCGTTGGGCTACCGCGAACAAGCGCTGGCTGCCAAGGGCCAAGCGCTCCGAGGAACTGAAGATGAGCGCCTGCGCGAGTACCCTTACCGATCTGCGGCCCGGCCAGCCCTTCATCCCGAAAATGATGTTCTACGGGTCCATGGTTCCAGACAGCGTGATGAGCCTTCGGACACTCAAGGAGGGTCCGAAGTTGCTGCTCGCGCGCCTGTATAAGTTCGCCGGCGACAAAGATCGGTGCAACCCGTCGCTCCGGAGTCTGGCAAAAGCGTTAGGAACCTCGGAAGACAAAGTCGGGCGGTGGCTGAAGGATCTCGAAAGGCATGGCTTCATACGGACGGTTCGCCACGCCCGGAAGGAAGCGGAGAGATTACTTCTCTGGCATTCCGAACTTTCGGCGTCGCTCCGACCGGAAACGATCGGCGATAGCCAGCATGATTCCGCGAAACCACGGAATCATATCAATAAGGATGAATCTGCAGAACTACGGAATCATGCCTTGATGATTCCGCAAAACCGAGGCGATGATTCCGCAAAAACGGCCTCGGTGATTCCGCAAAACCGAGGGTCACATATCAAAACCGAGGGTCACATATAAGGAAGAAGAGAATCATCATCAATCGGAAAATTCCGCTTTGATCCAGGAACCTCCGCGCCCGAGCGGAGTCGATGATGATTCGATCCTCTCATTCAAAGTCAAAACCCATCTGAGCGAGTTTTTCGCTTCTCGCGGAATCCGGACACCCAGCGGCGAAGACCCCGCAGTCATGATGGCCGAAGCGTTAGCTCGGCAGGGCGGCCATGTTGCCGACAGCTTCACCGACTTCCTCCGATGGTACGGCAACAATCTGCGTGACCCGCCCGCTTCATGGAACCATGTTGTCGCCTCGTTCGACAGATGGATTGCAAAGCCGAATCGTGGCGATGTCGTTCAGATACGGAAAGGGCCGCAATCGCAGCGGGATACGACGCCTCAGCCGTCTCGCTATCAGTTAGCCCGGCTGGACGACCCATTTGAAACAAACCTTCAGGCTGAAGCAGTATGAGAACTCAAAACTATCTACAAGCCATCGAGGAACGCGGCCTGCCGTGCGATCTGAACGCGGAACGGCTCATCCTCGGCTCCATGCTGCTGGACTCCGAGGGATTCATGCCCGCAGTCCTGGAGACGCTCAACCAAGCCGATTTCTCAACCGAGAGTCACCGTGTGATCTTTCAACGGTCAAAGGAACAGTTCCAGGATGCCGGGCGGGTTGACCGGGTGACGTTGGCGCACGAACTTTTCAAATGCGGCGAACTCGAATCTGTCGGCGGAATGAGTTATCTCTGCTCTCTGGACGACGGACTTCCGCGATTGCCGAATCTCGATGGCTACCTTCGGATCGTTCGGGACTCGTCGTTGAAAAGGCGCGCCATTTTCGCGCACCAAAAAGCTATCACCGAAATCATGCTGGGCCAAGGGAATGCGGCGGAACTGTTGGCTCGCGCGGAAGCATCAGTCCTGGAGATTTCGCATCAGGCCGGGGAGGACAGAGAATTCGAAACGCCTGAACAAATCATCCTGGCCGCGGGCGGGATGGATGGCTACCTTAGACGGCGGAAAGCATCTGGTGTGCCAACGCATATCCCCAGCCTGAATGGCTTACTCGCGGTCTCCAGGCTGGCAGTCTCAACATTCTCGCGGCGCGCACGAGTCGACGTAAGACCGCCTTCGCTTTGAACGTGGCACACCAGGTCGCATTGCGATCCGGCGACGCCGTGGTGGTTTTCTCGCAGGAGATGAACAAACAAGAAATCAACGATCGGTTGATCTGCCTTGCTGGCGGGGTCAGCTTCGCGGACCTGCATGACCACCGGGAGACCGAGCGGGTTCGGAACGCCTTCCACGCAGCGGCCGCGCTGCCCATCTACATCCGTGACGCAGCCGCTACGGTTCCGGCAATCCATGCGAAAGTTCGCCGGCTGGCGACGCAACGTAAGGTAGCGCTCGTCGTAATCGACTACCTGCAACTTCTGACCCCGGCGGGCCGCTTCGAGAACCGCAGGCAGGAGGTCTCCGCGATGTCGCGCGGATTGAAGCTGGTTGCTCAGGAACTGGGAATTCCGTTTCTCGTGCTATCGCAGCTCAAACGTTTCGACGGAACACGGGAACCGAACTTAAGCGACCTTCGCGAATCGGGATCGATCGAGCAGGACGCGAACACGCTCATGTTCCTTCACTCCGACAGGGAATTCGTGGACATGGATGCGAATACGCCGGCGCCCATGCGCCTGATACTGGCCAAACATCGCAGTGGCCCAGTTGGGCGCGTGGAAGTGCTGTTCGAGCGCCGTACCGGGCGCTTCACC
>JBEKTF010000221.1:0-9048 GCA_049516355.1 Bryobacteraceae bacterium
GCGCACCTGAAGGGCTGGAAGGATGCTTGCGACCGGGCAAAGCTGCCTGGCCTGAAATTCCACGATCTTCGCCGGTCGGCTGTTCGCAACATGGAGCGCGCCGGAATTCCGCGAAACATTGCAATGGGCATCACCGGCCATCGCACCGAGTCTGTGTACCGGCGCTACGACATCGTGTCTGACCGCGATCTAAAGCAAGCGGCGACGAAGCTTGAAAAATATATTGGTGACCAGCGCCCGGCGATCACGAATGGGCACAAAACGGGCACAATCGCCGCTGAGAACTCGTTTCCAGCGGCTCTTCCTGACTGTAAGTTATTGAAAGAAATGGTGAGCCGGGCGGGGCTCGAACCCGCGACCACCGCATTAAAAGTGCGATGCTCTACCAACTGAGCTACCGGCTCCTGAGACTGAAAAACGGCAAAAGTAGCGTGATGTCTGTACCCGTCAGGTTAGCATGACAACAATTTCAAATAAAAATAACTACCGCTATCTGACTATATCCAGATGACTTACGTGCGACGCTCTTCGACGCCTGCCCCCTGAATTGCAGACCCACGTGTTACTTTCCAATCGAGAACCGGATCGTACCCATGGCGTATCCGGTCACTAAACCATACAGTCCTCGAGGCTCTGCGCGGTGAACCGTAGAAACAATGGGCGGCAGGCGCTCCCGTTATTGGTGCGGCCCCGGTTTCTTCCGGGAGACCAAAAAGGCCCCGATCCGAGGGTTTATCGGATGGTGGAGCGCTCCAACTTTTCCGGGAACGCCGGCGATCTTGTCGCCGGTGCCTTATTTTAAAAAAATGGAGACGCGATTTCAACTTCAAATCGCGTTTCCTACTCGAGGGCTTTCTTTTGCGCCAGGTCGCGGATTTCCGGCGGTACGTCGAAGACGGCGTCGTCTAAAGGTTCATTCAATTTCACTTCGTCGGCGGCGAAGACCGTGTCCTGTCCCGAGGCCGTAGTGCGTATCCGCGTCGGCCATTTGACTCCGGCAATGTCGCGGTATTCCTCGAAGGTCATGACCACCGGCACCTCGCCCATATCGGTTCTTGCCGCGAGCGACGAACGGTAAAGCAGACCGGTCGCGCGATCATACCAGCGGATCATGTCCCCTGTACCGTTACGCGGAACAAGCCGTACGCGATAGCAATCGTGGCCATCGATCTGTTCTTCCGCCTCGGTGCGCACCTGTTCAATCAATAGCCTCCAGGCGATTACACCTGCCGCATCGAGCGTGATGCCGAGCGCTCCCGGGTTCTTGCGCGGCCGGACGCGCGGACCTATGGCGGGCGAACGGTCCCACGCGATTCTGCCGTCGCTGCCTTCTTCCTGTTTGCCCAGACCGGCGATGTCCGTCGATTGGTAATACCTGCCTCCGCTGGCAGCCCAGGTTTCAGTGCGCGCTTCGATGTTGCGCGCGACGAAGGTGAGCGTGCCGGTGATCTGCTGGGTTCGCAGCATTTCATAAGCTTCGGGACCGCCCGATTCGAAGATGTGGCGCTCGACGATTTCTTCCGCATTCGGCAGCGCTTTGCCGGCGCGATCAGCGGCGACGTATTCGGCGACTTCCGGGGGATATGCGAAATCCTCACGCTGGGGATGGGTGTTGAATGCGGTCGAGAGGATGGCGAGCCGGTATTGGAAGTCGCCGCGCCAAGCAAGCATGACCCGCGGCTGCACGACGCCATCGTGCTCGGCCCATTCCTCAACCGTGTAACCGGCCGGTGTGTCGCCGGAGGTCGAAATTTCATACGAGGCGCGCCGGACGAGTAATCCGGAAGAGACGCTGAACCACTCCGCCTTCTCGACGGGCGACGGGAGCAGAAGAACTTTGTAGCAGCGCTGGCCGGCGATCGTCTCGATGCCCGCGAGCCGGGATTTCGGATAGAGCGAGCGCCAATCAGCCTCTTCGAGCATACGCGAATCGCGCATTGCCTCCTCGCGCTCCATGCCGTTTTTGATGCGGACGCCCGAGAACTCGGACAGGGCCCAGGCGATGCCGTTATAAACCCCCTCGCTTGCTTTCTGCGGCACCTGGATGTCGCTGAAGGAATCACCCCGGCGGGAGATGGCGACGGTGGCGCGCAGCACAACGCGCTCACCGTCTAGAGTGCGGCCTTCGATCTCATCGCGTTCGGAACGCTTCGCGTGCCAGGCGGCAGCGCCACCGGTTACTTTGACGTAGCGATCGAGAATTGCGCCCGCGGTGGGGGAACTCGCGGGTGCGGCGGAAAGAGAGCAGGCCAGGAGACAGGAGGCAAAGACGGCGGCAATGAGTATCCAGCTAGCGCCGGGTCGAGCGAATCCACTCATCCGCGGCCTCGATGACCAGATCGTGTCCCGATAACAGGGCTTCCTGCGTCTGCTGGACCACGACATCCGGTGTAACGCCTCGCCCTTCCAAAACCTTGCCACTTACTGAAGTGTAAAGGGCCTGCGCGTACTGGAAGCCATCGCCGTTGGGGAGTCGGATGATATCCGAGGGAAGGGCGGCGCCGGCGCTGCGGACGCCGAAGATGCGCGCGCGCTTGAGGTCCTGCAATCCGCCCGCGAGGATTTCAGATGTGGAAGCCGAGCCTTCGTCGATGAGAATTGCCAGCGGGCCGGCATACGTTTCAGGGCGCGGGAAGATCACGAATTTCAAGGTGGTTTCGCGCATCTTCATCTCGCCCAGTTTCAGACCCTCCTGGTCGATGAAAAAACCGGCGATTCCCATAGCCATGAGGCCTATGCCGCCGGGGTTCCCGCGGAGATCGAGGATGACGCCAGGCGCCTGGGCGAAGCCTTTGAGCGCGGTTTCAAGCTTCGGCATCATGGAACCAGGATCGAGAAATTCGTTGAAGTGGATGTAGCCCGTGGCGTCGGGCAACGCGCGGGATTCGAAGTAGACCCGCGTCTCGGGCAAATTGCCGAAGTGAACCAGCGTGCCTTTGGGAGGCGTCCGTCCGAGCTCGATGTGTTTGGCCCGTCCCTGCTCGTCGATTACGTCGAGCGTTACGGCCTCGTTGGCCGGGCCGTCCAGTTTACGGGTAACCGATTGTTCGACAATGCGGTGCGATTCCTGGTCCTTGAGGTCGTCGAGCAGCCGCAGGGAGGGATCGATCTTTGCGCCGTTGATGGAGTCGAGAACCATGCCGGGGCGAAGTCCGGCTTGCGCGGCGGGAGAATCGGGCTCGACGCTTCCGACCACGGCTTTGTTGCCGACGATGAGGGGCACGATGCCGGAACTGCCTTCTTCGACAGACTTGCCGGATTGCGCGGTGGGATTGTCTATTTCCTTGTAAAGATCGCCGGGAATGATGGCGTAGTGCGAGGCGGCGAGTTTCCCGATCATGTCGCTGAGGATGCGGCGAACTTCGGGCATCGATCGGGCCTGTTCGATGGCGGGTTTTGTGGAATCGTGAATGGCCAGCCAGTTGAGGCCGTTGAGATTGGGGTCCGGGTGACGGTCGCGCACGGTGCGCCAGACGATTTCGAAGGATTCGAGGTTGTCAGCCTTTTGTTTGGGGGTTAGCTGGCCAACTGTCGTTTGAGCAAGTATGAGCCCGCAAACGGCCGCAGCGATCAGGAGAATGAGGGTCGGCCGGCGGGAGGACACGTCTACATGGCCAGGATAGCACGGAAAGCCGTTAACATTAGTTGATGCCTGGACTTACCTGGGAACACACTGAGGATATTGCGCTGGCGTTGTTTGAGAAGCACCCGGACGTGGATCCTTTGACGGTCCGGTTTACGGATCTCCACAAGTGGATTACGGCGCTGCCCGATTTCGGGGACGATCCCGCAAAATCGAATGAGGGAAAACTGGAGGCCATTCAGATGGCCTGGTACGAGGAGTTTAAAGACAGCCAGTGATCCGGCGGCGGGAGTTTTTGTATACGGGACTGGCACCGTTGCTCAGGGTTGGCCGCACGTCTCGCGCGTGTATTGTGCTGCAGTTGACGGGTGGACCTTCGCACCTCGATACGTGGGATATGAAGCCGAATGCGCCGAGCGGGATTCGCGGTCCGTACCGGCCGATCCGAACGAACGTTCCGGGGATCGAGATCTCGGAGATCTTTCCGCGCATGGCCCGGCATGCGGATAAATACGCGATTATCCGCTCGGTCCATCATGACGTCAACACACATGAGGCGGCGTGGAATGTTATGTTGCCGCCAGAGTTGTCGGAACGTCTGACGGTCGTGAATATGTTCGATTGGGATATTCATGGATGGGAGCCGTTCGGTTCGATGGAGCGCCATCGCTATGTGGGGCCGATGTTCGATGCGGCATATAGTTCGTTGCTGGAGGATTTGAGCCGCGGCGGGTTACTCGAAAAAACGTCGGTGGTTGCGATGGGGGAATTCGGACGTACGCCGAACATCAATCCCGATGGAGGCCGCGATCACTGGCCGCATTGCTTCTCGATTCTGATGGCGGGCGGCGGGATCCGAGGCGGCCAGGTTTATGGGAGTTCCGATCGCATCGGCGCCGAGCCTCGGGATAAGCCAGTGACCCCGGCGATGATTGCCGCTACGATCCGGAAGGCGATGGGGATTGAACCGGTCAATGATGGTGTCTCGCCGCTGACTGAATTGTTCAGTTGATCCCAGGAACGAAAGCCGCGATTGTCAGCGAATTTCGGCAATCATCCGTTTGCACTGCCCGCTGATCCGAGTTACCGTGAAGCTATGGCTGAAGCCGGTAGAATTGACTTCGACGACCCGACCTCCATTGATGGGGAGGAAGACGAGGAAACCCTTGCGGCCATTGATGAGGGCATCCGTGACGCCGAGGCTGGCCGCACGGTGCCGATAGAAGAGGTCCGAAAGCTCTTGCCCAAGTGGATTACCGCATCCTCTTCACGCAAAGAGCACTAAACGATCTGTCCGAGATCGTCGGGCATATCGCCCGGGACGACGACGAGGCTGCTTCCCGTTTTGGCGAGGCTTTGCTCGATCACATCGATTTGCTCGGCCGGTTTCCCCGCATGGGGAACACCATTCGCAAAAGGTCGCGGGTGCGCAAGCTGATCCACAGCCCGATTCTCGTTTACTACCAAATTCATGAGGAGAAGGGCCTGGTTGAGGTTCTTCATTTCCGCCATGGATCGCGCAAGCCACCAAAATTCTAGACCACGCTCATCCCGCGAGCGGGGCCCCGATTGCAAATCGCGTATGCTGATGAAGATGAAGAACCGGCAGCCAAAAAACGACCGCCGGCGTTCCCAATGCGATACTTCCTGAGCCGCCGCGAGCCGCCGCCCACCAGAGTTCTCCTGATCGAGAGCGGTTCACGCTCGCTGATCGAAGGCTTGCTGCCGCATCTGCGCGAGAGCTGGGCCCGCGATATCCCTATTGATCTCGTGACCTGCTACGGAGGACTTTCAGCCGGCTTCGGGCCTGAAACGATCGTTTATCGCGTCACCGATTACAAATCGCCCGACGGCCACAAGGAACTCGTGCGGCAACTGCGCGCGCGCGATTACTCGTTCGTTGGTGTGATCTGCTCGGGCGAACCGATCATGACGAAGTGGAAGTGGTTGATCGCACTGCGCCTGCCCGCAAAGGTATTCATCGTAAACGAGAATGGCGATTATTTCTGGATGAATCGCGAGCACACAAAGGCGATCCGGGAATTCAGCCTCGTTCGCCTGGGGCTTTCCGGCGAAGGCTCGATCCGCACGATCGGGCGGTTACTCATTTTTCCCTTCAGCCTTCTCTATCTGTTAATGTATGCTTTCGCCGCGCACTCCGGCAGAATGATACGGCAGTTCCTGCACCCGACAAAATTATGAAACAGATACAGATTTCCCAGTACGGCGGTCCCGAAGTCATGAAACTGGTGGACGTCCCCAAGCCTTCTCCAGGACCGGGACAAGCGCTGGTCAAGATCGCTGCGGCCGGCGTGAACTTCATCGACGTTTATTTCCGCAGCGGACTCTATAAGTCCGACCTTCCGTTCACACTCGGCAGCGAAGCGTCCGGAACGGTCGAAGCCGTGGGCCCGAACGTTACCGAAGTCAAACCGGGCGACCGCGTGGCTTACGCCATGGTGCGCGGGTCGTATTCGGAGTACACGGTTGTGCCCGCCGCTCAGTTGGTAACTCTGCCGGATCACGTGGATTTCAACACTGCGGCTGCGGCCATGCTGCAAGGCATGACCGCGCACTACCTGACTCACTCGACGTTTTCTTTGAAGCCAGGCGATAAAGCGCTGGTACATGCGGCAGCCGGCGGCGCGGGGGGATTGGTTGTGCAGATGGCGAAGATGCTGGGCGCGACGGTCTACGGTACCGCGGGCACCGATGCGAAAGCCGCCATTGCGAAGGAAGCCGGCGCGGACGAAGCGATTGTTTACACACGCGAAGACTTTGCGGCGGAGGTAAAGCGCTTTACGAACGGCAAGGGTGTTGACGTAATTTACGATTCCGTCGGCGCGACCACGTTCCTGAAGGGTCTTGATATTATTCGCCCGCGAGGCATGATGGCGCTGTTCGGCCAATCGAGCGGGCCCGTGCAACCGATCGATCCTGGCATTCTCAATACGAAGGGCTCGCTGTTCCTGACGCGGCCGAGTCTGGCGCATTATGTTCAGACGCGCGAGGAACTGCTGTGGCGCGCGGGCGACGTACTGGGTTGGATCAACTCCGGAAAACTGAAGCTCAAAATCGACAAGACCTATGCGCTCGGGGACGCGGCGGAAGCGCATCGGGATCTCGAAGCGCGCAGGACCTCGGGTAAATTACTTTTGATCCCATAGCGGCATTTTGATAAACGACACGATGCCGATCAAGACTGTCGAGGAGAACCGGCGCGCATCCGCAATCTCGTTGCTTGCGGAAGCGAAGCTGGATGCGCTGCTCATTACGAATCTTCACAATGTCCGTTATCTGACGGGCTTCACAGGCAGCAATGGCGCCGCGTTGCTGTTTCAGGCCGGGCCTGCGATTCTGTTCACCGATCCGCGTTATACCGTACAGTCACAGCAACAGGTGAACTGCCGCGTCCGCATCGCCAAAGGGGTGTTGACGAAATCGATCCTGCAGGAGATCGATCGCTCCGGCGTGCGCCGTCTCGGATTCGAACAGGACAATCTGACTGTCGCGCAACTGGGATCGCTCAAGAAGGACTTGCCGGTTCGAACGCAACTGGAGCCTGTGACGGGGCTCGTCGAACGCTTGCGGACGATCAAGGACGCCGGTGAAATCGCGCGCATTCGCGCATCGGTTATTGCGAATTCGCGGGCGCTCGATGCGGCATTGAAGCGCTTCAGGATCGGGATGCGGGAATCGGACCTGGCGGCCGAGATCGATTATGCGAATCGGAGGCTGGGCGCCGACGGGCCTTCATTCGATACGATCGTCGCTGCGGGAGAGCGCTCGGCTTTGCCGCACGCGCACGCTGGGGCCACGAAGATCGGGCCGGGGATTCTGCTGATCGATATGGGCGCGTTCCGCGAAGGATACGCGAGCGATATGACCCGGATGGTGCATATCGGGCCCGCAACGCCGAAGTATAAGCGGGCATATCGCGCGGTGCTTGAGGCGCAGCTTGCCGCGATCGCTGCGGTGAAGCCTGGGGCGACGGCCAATGCGGTCGATAGGGCGGCGCGGAGCACGCTGAAGCGGCATGGTCTGGAACGGGAGTTCGCGCATTCGACCGGGCATGGTCTCGGTCTTGAAATCCACGAGCCGCCACGCATCGGCCGCAAAGATAAAACGAGACTTGAAGCGGGGATGGCGATCACGATCGAGCCTGGAGTTTATGTGGAGGGCTGGGGCGGGATCCGGATCGAAGATACGGTCCTGGTAACGGCTGGCGGGTGCGAGATCCTTACGCCTACGACGAAAGAGCTGCGCGAAATATAATTTTCCGCGTTTGTGCCAAACTGTTCTCAGATGAGGGGCGATTACGCGATCACACGCCGGGTCCTGATCGGCCAGCTTGCTTGCGTGGCACTCCGGGCGCAGAGCGACGACGATCCGTTGCGCCAGTTGCACACCGCCCATCCGCGGCTGATTCTGCTCGATTCCGATATCGACCGGCTGCGCGGACTGGCTCGCGATAATCCTCTCGCGCATCGGATCTACCTCGATCTGGAAAAAGAATCGGAGCGGTTGCTGACGGCTCCGCCGACGGAATATAAACTCATTGGACCGCGCCTCCGGGCACAAAGCCGCAGGGTGCTCGACCGCGTTTCCACACTGGCCCTAATGTATCGAATCACACAGCGCGAACCCTATCAGCGCCGGGCCATGGCTGAACTTCGCGCCGCGGCGAATTTCCGCGACTGGAACCCGGCCATTTTTGCCGATACCGCCGAAATGACGCACGCGTTCGCGCTAGGGTACGACTGGCTTTACAATGTGCTCTCGCCCGAGGATCGCGCGTTGATTCGCGACGCCATCGTGACGAAGGCGCTCGATCAGGCGATACCGCTTTATCAACGCGAAACCGGGTGGACCCGGACTCCCTGGAACGCCAACATCGTCTGCAACGCGGGGTTGGGACTCGGCGCACTCGCCATCGCCGGGGATTCCGATAAAACGATTGACGACAAGTGCAGCGCCGTTCTGCGCTATGCCTTCGATTCGATCCCGCACGGCCTGGCTACTTACGGCGTGGAAGGGTCGTGGCCGGAGGGTTCGTCCTATTGGGAATCGGTAACGATGTACGCGTGCGCATTTTTCGCGGCGCTCCAAACGGCGCTCGGGAACGATTACGGGCTCAGCGCTTCGCATGGCGTCGATCGCGCCGGTCGGTTCCGTATTTACATGACTGGCCCGACCGGAAAGGTTTTCAATTTCGCCGATTCCGTGGAGGACGCCGGAACCGCGCCCGAGATGTTCTGGCTGGCAAAGCGCTTCAGCAATCCCGTGTTCGCGTGGAACGAGCAGAAGCTGCTGGAACATGCCACGCACCCGGACGCCTATGACCTGGCGTGGTTCGACCGCGACGCCAAATCTCCGCAGCAGCCTCCGCCCTGGGCGCTGGATGCGATTTTCCGCGGGGTCGACATCTCGTGTTTCCGCAGCGCGTGGGACGATCCCAATGCACT
>JBEKTF010000222.1:0-9003 GCA_049516355.1 Bryobacteraceae bacterium
CTGAATTGCCCATCCTGACCCCGGTGGAACGTCATCAGATGCTGATCGAATGGAATCAAGCCGGGATTGCCTGGTCCAAAGACCTCATGTTGTATGAGTTGGTTGAACAGCAAGTTAGTCGAACACCCGATGCAGTTGCCGCAGTTTTCGAAGACCGGCAACTAACGTTTCGCCAGCTGGACCAAAGCGCCGATCGGCTCGCCAATCATCTTCAGATTCTCGGCGTAGGGCCCAACATTCTCGTTGGCATCTGCGTGGGGCGTTCGTTGGAAATGCTGGTGGGTCTGTTGGGGATTTTGAAGGCTGGTGGTGCGTACGTCCCGCTGGATCCGGCTTACCCGAGTGATCGGCTGGCGTTCATGCTTGAGGATTCCCAGCCGCGCGTATTGCTGACTCAGACGAGCCTGCAGACGCGGCTTCCACCCCACCAGGGTCATATCGTTTATCTGGACGCTCCAGGTGCGGAGAAAATCCGCAATAACGATCGGCAACTAAATCGGAAGACTCATCGGCCAGGCGATCTGGCTTATGTTCTCTATACCTCCGGTTCCAGCGGGAAACCCAAAGGGGTCCGGATCTCGAACCGGGCGCTGGTCAACTTTCTCAGTTCCATGCAGCGTGAGCCGGGACTGGGCACCGGCGATACGTTGCTTGCCGTTACCACCCTGTCATTCGACATCGCCGGCCTGGAGTTGTTTCTGCCCCTGATAACCGGGGCTCGGGTGATTATCGCCGGCAGAGAGGTGGCTGCGGACGGGGTCCGGCTTTCGTCTCTGTTGAAGCATTGCGGTGCAACCGCGATGCAAGCGACTCCAGCGACCTGGAGGCTTTTGTTGGCGGCCGGTTGGCCAGGAAGCCGGGAGTTAAAGATTTTTTGTGGTGGTGAGTCCTGGTCAACCGACCTGGCTGACGCGTTGTTGCCCCGGTGTAAGTCGCTCTGGAATATGTACGGGCCGACTGAGACGACGATCTGGTCGTCGGTGGCTCGTGTGGAAGCGGGCAAACCGGTGGTGATTGGAGCCCCGATTGCCAACACCACGTTTTACGTCCTCGACCCATTCCCGGAACTTGCGCCCGTTGGAGCGCCAGGCGAACTCTACATCGGCGGTGACGGCGTAGCCGAAGGCTACCTGAACCGGCCAGAGCTGACAAATGAACGCTTCGTGAGCGATCCCTTCAGCAGCAAGCCCGGGGCGAGGCTCTATAGAACCGGCGACGTTGTCCGCCGTTTGCCGGATGGCAGCATCGAGTTTCTCCATCGAATCGATCAACAAGTCAAGATCCGCGGCTTCCGCATCGAGTTGGGAGAGATCGAGTCCGCGCTGGGACAGCATCCGGGTGTAACGCAATGCGTCGCTGTCGCGCGCGGGGACGTGCCAGGGGACAAGCGCCTGGTCGCGTACGTCGTGCCTGCTAACCCGCAAGTTGTGCCGGGCAGCGCGGAATTACGGGAATTCCTGAAGCAGAAGCTGCCTGCCCACATGATCCCGGCAGCTTTTTTGACGGCGCTGGATCTGCCACTCACGCCCAACGGCAAGATCGATCGAAACGCGCTGGCTTTGCCGGACATGTCTCTGGCAGAGAGATCTCAGGCCCCTGGGATTGTTCCTCCCCGCACACTTGTGGAATCCGAACTCGTCAGAATTTGGGAGCAGGTTCTGGGCATTAAGATCGAGAGCGTGCGGGACAATTTCTTCGATCTGGGCGGTCATTCGTTGTTGGCAGTTCACATATTCACGGAAATCGATAAAGTTTTCAAAGTTAGATTGCCCCTCGCCACCCTCTACGAAGCACCTGCCATTGAAGACATCGCGCGGATTCTGAGCAGCGAGGTCGTTGCCGGGAGCTGGTCGTCTCTGGTGGCAATCCAACCATCGGGCACGCGCCCTCCTTTTTTCTGTTTCCATGGAGACGGTGGCAATGTCCTGATCTATAGAAAGCTCGCGCAGTATCTTGGCCCCGACCAGCCCTTCTACGGATTGCAATCCCAGGGCCTCGACGGCAGTTCACCGCTCCTGAGCACGGTCGAGGAGATGGCTGCGCTGTACGTGAGAGAGATCCGCGGTGTTCAGCCCCAGGGACCTTACTTTCTCGGTGGCTACTGCATGGGCGGCACCGTCGCTTATGAGGCCGCGCAGCAACTCCATGCCGCGGGTGCAGAGGTTGCGCTGCTCGCGCTCTTCGACACCATGAACTGGCACAAGGTCCCGTTGACCGGATGGAATAAGGGGTTCATGCTTTTCCAGCGCTTGATTTTCCACGCAGCCGTTCTTTTTAATATCGACTCCGCGAGTAAGCGCCAGTTCCTTGCCGGGAAATTTTATGATTTGCGAAAGCGAATTCCGGTGTGGCGGGGGAAGCTGCTGGTAAAGCTCAAGAGGCGTTCAGCCGCAGATGCGTCGGATTCCCTGGTTCTGGCCAGGGTCTGGCAGGCTAACGATCGGGCTTCCGGCAGCTATGTCCCCCGGCCCTATCCCGGCACAGTCACGGACTTTCGCCCAGCTATGCAATATCGCGCGCTCAATAAGCCGGAGCTGAAATGGGACCGTTTGGCAAGAGGCGGACAGCGGGTCGTCATGGTTCCAGGATATCCTGCCGCCATGCTGCTCGAGCCGTACGTCCGGGAACTGGCTGCGATGTTGACGACGTGTATTGACGAAGCAATCCGCCGGACCAAATCCAGTCGACCGAAGGGCATGGCGGCGGCTCAGTACCCGTCCGCATAGTGGCCGGCGTGAGCAGCCCGGCTGCCGACATGCGCTATGGGACCGGAGCAAACGCGACACCGTCGGATGCGTGCTTTTTGCGCCCCAAAACGCGGGGTTCTAACCTTTGGAATAGAGCAAGAAGCGGCACAAAAATCGCGATGTCGATCAGGGCGAACACGGGGCCGCCCTGGTGATGAAGCGGGCTGTCGATGATGCCGCGGTTCACATAGACAGTCAGGGATGCGAGCAAAACGATGCGGATCGCATTTTTGAAGATTGCGATCGGTACCGTCATAACGATCAGCGCCGATATTCCCCAACCGGAGCGCAGGTAGACGCGGGTCGCCAGAATCGCCCCGAGGACGAAGGCCAGCCACGAGCGGATGCCGCTGCACTCCGGCGCGACCAGAATATTTAAGCCGGGAAGCGAGAGTGTCATGTCCTGTCTGAAAACGGGTATGCCCATCAGCCGCAATAGTACATAGCTCGTTGCGGCGGAGCCGTGTTCCATCCCGACGGTGATCCGATCCATCCATGCAGCGGGTACCGGAATCATCAGCAAGAGGCAGCACAAGGCAAAGAGCGCCTTCTTAAAACTCCGCGGGCCGTAGCAGAGGAAGAATGCGGCCATCCAGACGAGAATGACTGCGCACATCACCGGGATCAGACCGGCGCCTTCATTCGCGGGCGGCTGCCAGTGCCTGAGCACTAACCCCAACAGCATCGCAACCGAGAGCAAAGGCAGTCCGGCTCGCGGCGAAAACCGGGCCTGCGGAAAAATTACCCTTCGCTCCCAATAGAGCAGGAACAGGCACATGAAAGGCGCCACGGCAATCGGGAGGTACCGGTCATCCTGAAATGAAAGGCTTAGCACAGCCTTTAAAGGCAGCCAGAAGAGAATGGTCGTCAAAAGCAGGATGCCCAGGACAGACCAGGTGCGGAAGGTCCCGTTCATGCGTGTCTGTTCCAGATCCCACATCGACGATATTACTGGTAATAGCGGGCACCCACCAGCCGGAAATACCTTCCCCTGCCTATCTACCTTAGCGCATGCCACCGGCCAATTGCGGCCAGTTTACGGTGAAGGGATCGTCACCGGAACCGGGGAAGTCGGGGTGCTCTCAACGCCATTTACCACGGCCGTCACCTCGTAATAGTATGTTTGACCGGCCTGGACCGGGCTTGCCGGGTCTGTCGTAGCGTTGTCCGTGAACGTCGTCCCCGAAATCGACGATGCGATCTTAGTGAACGGGCCGGTCGAAGCAGTCGCCCGGTAAACGTTGTACGTCACCGTTCCGGGGGTCGTGCTTGCCGTCCAGCTCAAGATCGCTGCGTGAGCATTGAATACGATACATGGCGTCGCATAACCGGCCGGCGTAATACCGAGGAATGCGTTGGTGACACGCTGGACCGTGATCGCTGTGCATATGGGCGGGCTGTGCTCCAGTGTCGACGTACACGTAACGGTGCCAAGAGCCATATTGATTGCTGCCGTTACGTCCGCAGTCGTAGGGGTTGCGCCTCCAGTGACGATGGAGCAAGGGTTTTGAGCCCAGACGGAAGAAATGCTGAGGGAACAGGCTGCCAGCGCGGCGACGATCCCGCTACCATGCAGCATACGCTTCGGTGAGCGGCAGAAAAGAGCCGTATCAAACAAAGTAAATCTGAAAGCCATTTATAACCGTAGAAAGTAGATTAATGCAGCGGGGCTGGGTAAGGCAAGTTGCGGATAGTTAACAGCCTCTGTGGGGCCAGACGGGGCGCTGCGCGTCCGATCGCCCATTCACCGCTTCTGCTGCGCAATCTCGCCCAACGCGGTTCTGGCCTGCGGTGCGTCGCGAAAGTTCGGGTCTTCCTTCAACGCGGTTTGCAAAGACCGCGCTGCCATATCCGGTCGCCGGGCACTCAGATACGCCATGCCCAGGTGGTATTGATAAATCGGGTTATTGGGAATCTTCGCCGTCGACTCTTTCAACTGAGCGATGGCCAGATCGGTTGAACCGAGTTTGTAGTACGCCCAGCCCAGCGCATCCGCGGTCACAGGCGATTCGGGCATTTTCTGCTTCGCCATCTGGGCCAGCGAGACGGCTACGTTCACGTCACCGCCGTGTTCGAGATAGAGAAACGCGAGTTCAGCGGACACATACGGAGCGTTCTGATCCATCGCGTGGGCCTTCTCAAACGACTTTTTGGCCTCTTCCCAATTGCTTTCCTTCTCGAACTGGGTGCCGAGCGCCACATAGTTGGACACGTTCAGAGGCTGAATCGCAATTGCACTGCGAAGGTCCGACTTTGCCTTTTCCGTTGCTCCGCGCGCGAAATCGATATTCGCCAGCAGCGAGTATACCTCGGGGATCCTGGGGTCAAGCGCCAGAGCCTTTCTCACGCCGGCATCTGCCCGGTCCAGGTCTTTGATACTGAAGTAACCCAGAGCCAGCAGGAACTGAAGCCCGGCATTCTGTGGGTGCTGCTGCAGCAATCCCGAAATGCGCTGAATCACCTCCGGAGTATTTCCCTTGCTGAGCGAAAGCTTCAGCAGAGTTGCCAGCGCGGGTAACGCAATGGGATCGGCCCGGAGAGCTTCCTGAAGCTCCGGTTCGCCGTGCTGGATGTCTCCTTTCGCAATCAGAGCGCGCGCTCTCGCGATGTGTCCCGATTCCAGGCCGGGATTCGCGTCCAGCGATTTGTCCGCCATCCGCAACGCATCACTCTCATCGGCATCCCTGACGTCGATACTGGCAATGGCCGCAGCCGCCTGGCTCATTCGAGGGGATAGCTTCAGAGCCTGGGTAAAAGACGTTTTGGCCTGGTCCATCGAACCGGTGCCCTTCTGGGCCATACCCAGAAAATAATAAGCGCTCGCGGAGTTGGGAGCGAGTTTGATTGCCTTCTGAAGGCTTTCTGTTGCTTCCTGATACTTGCCTTCCGACGCGAGGAGCCGTCCGCTGGCCACGAGGATGCGAGGATTGTCGCCGCTGGCGCTGAGCGCCTTCTCGATGACCGGTGCAGCTTCCTTCGTCCGGTCCAGGTCCAGAAGCGTCTCGATGAGGTAGGCCTTCACCGACACATCTTTCGGATGTGCCGCCGCAAGGGACTGAAATTCGGAGACCGCCTTTTCCCTGGCGCCGGCGCCCAGGTAGTAAAGACCCAGCGCCTGATAAGCCCGCGGATCGTCGGGGGCGAGCGCCTTCAGCTTGGTGTACAGCTGTTCAGCCTCATTCGATCGGTTCGTCAGAACGTAGATTCTGCCCAGCAGAAGCCGCGGAAGAACCGCACGGGCATCCAGATCGCAGGCGCTGCGAATCGCCGCCTCGGCCTGCGCCATCTTACGTTGTGCGAAGAAAAACTCACCCAACGCTATGTAGGCCTGCGCGGAATTCGGCTTCACCTCAGTCGCCTTTTTGTAAATCGCCTCGGCCTCCTCAGTCTTCCCTTGTGCCAGGTAAACAGATCCCACCGCGGCATAGCGCTCGACTCGCTGGGGATCGAGCTCCATCGCTTTTCTGAGTTCCGCCAGCGCATTCGGGAAATCCTGCGTCAGCATATACTCCTCGCCCAGAATCGTGTGTGCTTCTGCATTCCTGGGGTCTGCCCGGGCTACCGTCTGCGCGATCGCCTTCGCCTCCTGGTACTGCCGGTTGCCGATCAGCAACTTTGCCAGATTCAGCTTCGCGTCCAGATTCGCAGGATCCAGGCCTGCGGTCTGGTTAAACTCGCGGAAAGCCGCTGCGAAGTTGCCTGTTGCCAGGTAGGATCGAGCGAGCTGGTAGTGTCCCGCCGCAAATTTGGGATCGATCTGAATGGCGCTTCGGAACTGGACTATCGCCTCCTGGTACTTACGATTGCTGAAGTACTTGACGCCGCTGTCCAAGTATCGGAGCTTGCGTTGATTTGGATCGGATGAGCACCCCGCGAAAAATGCGGTACCGATCACCAACAAAATCAATCGCCTGCCGCAAGTAGACTTCGTGAACTCGCGAAGGCTCTCGGGCAACTCAGATCTCCGAAAAGGAACCATCGATAGACGCTTTCAATTAAACCGTTCGCGTGAGGTGGCCGGAGCGTGATCGCCCAAGCGCGACAATCCCCGATTTCATTTTGGCAAACGTGGACAAGTATCCAGCTTATCTGCTAACGGGCTGGATTTCCCACCTCGACCGAGCAGGCAGTACCAGTACCGTTAATGTCCAAACCGCGTCTGTTTTCAAGAAGTTACCAGAAATTTCGGCCAATGTTACAAAAAGTTGTACAACTTAGGGGAGCTGCGGCCTTGCCTCAGCCTTTGGGCCATTGATTTATTAGCACTTGGAGTTTGGACCTCCGCCTGCTCGCCAGAGCCAACAGCGAACGCTATTCGTCCGGCAGGATGGCGGATTAGTGTGAAGCAGGCAGGTGTTGGGTTCTGTTCGGAGAGGGAATTTTCGAGCCGTATTGCCGTATCATTAAAATTATTGGCAGATTCCTGGGCATCTTTTAGAAGGAAAAGAAGCATGAGGCATATAACGCGAATATCGGGGGGCGTGGTCGTTTCGGCGCTCGGTCTTGTGCTTCTGGCAAGCAGCCCTATGGTGGCACAGTCGACGGTGAACTTTACCATCAATAACGTAGGCGCGGGCGGGAGTTTGGATGGCATTTATACGAGTCCATATGGGGGCACTGTCAACGGTACTTCTACTCCGGTCATCTGTGACGACTTTGCCAACACTAGTTTCGTGCCGGAGGCTTGGAAGGCTTATGTGACGTCATTGTCCAGTATTGTCGGGAATAACCCGAATGGCATTTTGAAATGGAACAATGCTAATTCCGGCGGCACTGTTGACGGTTACGCAGCATGGAACTTGGGCCAACAGACTGCCTATGATGTGGCTGCGTACCTTGCCATCGAACTTGATAGCAGCCCCGCAGCGTCACAAACCTCGGAAGATTTAAGCTATGCCATATGGGAGCTTTTTGATGCTACCGGCGCCAGTGGTTCACCTGCGGATCTTCTCTCTATCCCCCCGGATAATGACCAGGTTGTGTCCTGGCTAAACGGCCACAGCGACTTAACTACCTTGAACAACGCAACGCAAGATGTGGAAAACGCCATTACTCAAGTGTGCGCTAATGCTAGTTTAGGGTGCACCACTTCAGGAGGCGTTGAAAACGTAGGCGGTACCCTGAGTTTTCTGAATGGCTGGAACATCAATATCTACACCTTTGATCCCGCCGGTGGCGCACCTACATGCAATGGAGGCCAATGTAGTTCGGCACCACCGCAGGAATTCATTACAATCCCCGAGTCGTCTTCAGCCGGTGCGTTTGCGGTTTACCTCTTGTTGGGCTGTGCCAGTTTGCTTTTTGTTGGCCGGCGCCGTATCTTCAAGGGCTGACAGCGGAGTTTCTGCCTAGCTAACAGCTAACTAAGCGGTCACGCAATGGCGCGGCTCGCGGTGAAATCTTAAACGCGGTCAGGCGCCATCCCGTCCGCCGATCAACGAGGCCGCTTGTTCCTGACCTGGCCCCCGAGATTCTCACGAAATCAACTATGATTTCGACGAAGGACGTTGCACTCGCAGTCTGCCGATTAATCGTCGACCAGCACTTCCCGCCCATTCGCGAGCCTGACGTGGCCGCATTTGGTATCTAACGGAAGAACAGGCCGCTGATCACGGCATTCATGCCACCGGTCAGAGTGATCTTCAAGGTGACGTGCCCTTGCAGGTTCCACACCAGGTACTGGCCGCCCTGAAAACCGGAGATTGTTCGCGTATCCAGCACGGCGCTGCTCGACGCATCCAGCACATCCACCCGCTCCGCGCGGCCCTCTTTGTCCCAATCCAGAAGGTAGAGTGCCACCTGATGGGTGTTCCCGTCCGTCAGATTCACATCGATGCTCATAGTCGAGTTGGCGTACCAACACGACGCTATTCGATCCGATGCTGCAGACTTCTGCAATGCCCGGAGATTAGTACTAGATGAAGCCCACACGTACGAAGAGTTTCCGCTGAAACTCACCCGGGCATACCCGGGATAGTTGGCCGAATCATCGTAGATTGCTTCTCCGTCCGCCCCGTAGACTCCCATCCATGTCCCCCGGGTCGTCGTGTCCGTCGTGACGAACGCCGCCGTCGATGTCACCCCCGCTGCCGGGGGATCGAAGAACACGCCGCTGACCACAGCATTGAGACCACCGGTCAAAGTGATCTTCAAGGTCACGTGCCCCTTCAGATTCCACACCAGGTATTGTCCGCCCTGAAAACCAGAGATCGTTCTCGTGTCCAGCACGGTGCTGCTCGAAGCGTCCACAACATCC
>JBEKTF010000223.1:0-15607 GCA_049516355.1 Bryobacteraceae bacterium
CGGTCCCTCCCAAACTCAGTGTCGGCGCGGATTACGATCTGGTGCAAAAGTGCCTCCGGCTGCGGCGCATCTGGACGACGGGTATCGGCGAGCAGACGGCGTCTCCGATCCCGTTGACCTCGCGCCAGTTAACAAACGATGCAAACTACTCCGACCAGGCGCCCCTCTGGTCGAGCGATGGCAGCCACATTCTGTTCGCGCGCATCGGTCCCGCAGGCGCGAAGAGCCTGTGGCTGATGCGAAGCGATGGCACGGATCTCCAGGAGGTCGCCAGTCCGCTGACGCTTGAGCCGCCGCCACGTTTGGCGAATCCCGAATGGGGATATTACGGGTATACGCCATGGCGCAGCTTCTTCGACTGGTCGCGCAGTCTGTATAAAACGCCGTCATACCGCGCACGCCTATTCGCCATTGCGCCAGATCGCGCCACAAGGATTAGCTGAGGTATCGCATAAATCCAATATTGTCTTCATTTTAACCGCTGGCACCCTGGGTGCTTCCGATGTAAGCGGAGACAAGTTATGAAGTACGAGAGAATTCTCTTCCCGGTCGACTTCTCGGATCGGTGCCGGACCGTTGCCCCATTCGTCAACGCGATTGCGAAGCGCGACGGCGCTTCGGTGACGCTGGTGAACTTCATCGAGATTCCGGCGATGTGGTACGGGGCGGCGGAAGCACCCTGCATTCCCGAGTTGAGTCTTCCCCACTGGATCGAGGAATCCGAACATAGCCTTACCTTCTTCGCAGCGGAATTTTTCCCGGGTTTGCAGACGAAGATCGTGGCGGAGGAGGGCGATCCGGGTTCCTGCATTGTCGAGTTGGCGCGCGCCTCGAAAACCGATCTGATCATGCTGCCCACGCGGGGCCGCGGCCGCTTCAGAGCCATGCTGCTGGGCTCGGTTACCGCGAAGGTGCTGCACGATGCCGAATGCCCCGTTTGGACAGCCGCCCACGCTGAAGAGTCCTCATACCCCTCCGCGATGGAATGGCGGAATGTGGTTTGCGCGATCGACACAACCCCCGAAGCTCTGAGTCTCATCCGTTATGCCGGGGAACTGGCCTCGTCTTATCACGCCCAGGTCCACCTGATCCATGCCGTTCCCCCGCCGATGGAAACGCGTCCGGAGAAATATTTCGACCGCGAGTTCGAGGTCTTCCTGAAAGAGGCGGCATGCAAGAGGATCGCGGAGATGCAGCGGGAGGCCGGTACGAATTTCAGGCTCTGTATCGAAGCCGGAAAAACCTCCGCGGTGGTAGCGGCGGCTGCGGAAGATAACGAAGCCGACCTCGTGCTCATCGGCCGCGGCGCATTGCCTCACTTTGGCGGCAGGCTGCGCACAAATGTCTATGCAATTGTCCGGGATGCGCCTTGCCCGGTGCTCAGCATCTGAAGGCGCGAAGGAAGACTAAACAATGAATCCGGAAGTAACCGCCGACACACTACAAACTTTGAACGCGATCTCTCCCGTCGCAATAGTCGGACTGGACGAGCAGGGCAGGGTAGACCTGTGGAATGAAGCGGCGGTGACGCTGTTTGGCTGGGCACAAAACGAGGTCAAAGGTAATCCGCTTCCTGTTGCGCTCGATCTGCTATCGCGTGTCAACTCCAACTCACACCCGGTTGCCGTGACGGTCACTGGAAAAGACGGCCGGCAGTTTTCAGTCGAATCGCGCGTTGCGCTTCGGGGGCTGGGAGGGCTTGTGATCGCCGCAACCGATCTCTCGCACGCGGCGACGCAGGAGCGCGAGCGTCTGGAATTGCTGGAACGGGAACGCGAAGCCAATGTCAAATTCAAGGCGGAAAGCCGCTTCCGCGAGCTTCTTGAAGCGGCGCCCGACGCGATTATGGAAGTCGACCAGGATGGGCGAGTCGTTTTGCTGAATCGGGTCACCGAGAAACTCTTCGGCTACACGCGGGACGAAATGCTGGGCCAGAATGTCGATTCGCTGCTCCCTATGGAAATGATGGGCAAGCATGCGGAGCACCGCGCGCGATACTGGGCGAATCCGACGACGCGTCCCATGGGCCACGGCTATATTCTCAAAGCGCGCCGCAAGGACGGAACCGAGTTCCCCGTCGAGATCAGCCTCAGTCCCACTAGCACGGCGAGCGGCTTCCGGGTCACGGCCATTATCCGCGACGTCACGGCCCAGAAGGAGGCGGAGGAAGAAATTCGCCTGGCCAATCAGCGGCTTGAGTTGCGGAACCGCGAAGCCGAGCGGGCCAATACGCTGAAGAGCGAATTCCTCGCCAGCATGAGCCACGAACTGCGAACACCGCTGCACACCATCCTGGGATTCACGGAACTGCTGCAGGAGGAACTCGAGGGTCCGCTCAACGCAAAGCAGAAAAGGTTCGTACAACACGTCCACCAGGATTCCGTGCACCTTCTGGCTCTGATCAACGACATCCTCGACCTGAGCAAGATCGAAGCCGGGCGCATGGATTTGAACATCGAGACCATCGATGCGACGGAAGTCATCGCCGAGACCGTGAGCAGCATGCGGGGTACGGCCGAGGTGAAAGGCATTGTTCTCGACGATGGCGTCTCCGCGCCTCTTTACGTGCTCGCCGATCCCGTGCGATTCCGCGAGATCATGACCAATCTCCTGAGCAACGCAATCAAGTTCACGCCGAACGGCGGGCGGGTGTGGGTTGAATACTCGCAGCCCGGCGAAAGCACCGTCGAAATCGCGGTGGTCGACACGGGAATCGGCATCGCGGCGGAGGATCAGGAAATTATTTTCGATAAATTCCGCCAGGTTGGATCCACGACCAAGGGAGTTCGGGAAGGCACTGGCCTGGGCCTCGCGATCGTACAGCGTCTGGTCGAGATGCACGGCGGGAAAATATTTCTGGAAAGCACGCCTGGCCGCGGAAGCCGTTTTTCATTCACGATTCCTGCGGATTATTCGCGCCTTCGAACCGCGCCGATGGTTTTGATCATCGAGGACGAACCCTCCGCGCGCGAACTGCTCTGCACCTATCTCGATCCCCTCGGCGTGCGAACGGAATGCGCCGGAACGGCACAGGAAGGGCTCAGTAAAGCACGCCGGATCCGGCCAGACGCGATCATGCTCGATCTGCTGCTGCCGGGGCGCACCGGATGGCGCGTGCTCGAAGATCTCCGGGCCGATCCGGATACGAGATCCATTCCGGTATTTGTGACTTCCGTGCTCGATTTCGACAAGGGCGCCATCGCCCGCGGAGCAACGGAGTATCTGCAAAAGCCCTTGAAAAAAGAAGCGCTCATTCGCGCGCTCCGGGAACATATACCCGGGCGATTCGAGCCTGCCTGAAGAATCCGGGGTTACCGATGGATTACTATGTAACTCTGGCTCATGAGCGCCGACTCGAACGTTACTCTTGTCATCATCGACGATAATCCCGGCAGTCTCGAACTTCTTTCCACCGCCCTTGCTCAGGAAGGTCTGACTATCTTCACGGCGCAGGATCCCGAAGAAGGGATCGAGATCGTGTATCGCGAGCATCCGCAGATCGTCCTCACCGATCTGGTGATGCCGGGCATCACCGGACTCGAAGTATTGGACCGTGTGGTTGAATTCGATCCTGCGATCGATGTCGTGCTGATGACGGCGCACTACAGTTCCGAATCGGCTGTGGAAGCGATTCGGCGGGGCGCTTCTGATTACCTGAACAAACCTGTCTCCATCGCGGTGCTCAGAGAGCGAATCGCGAAGCTCATCGATGAAGCGCGCCGCCGGAAGCGGCTGTTGGCCGTCGACAGTGGTTTGCGCGACGAAGCCCAATTCGAGGGCATGATCGGCAAAAGTGCGGCGATGTGGGAAACGTTCGCGCGCATCCGGCGGGTGGCTCCGCACTTCCGGACTATTCTAGTGACCGGCCAAACGGGAACAGGCAAGGAACTTTCCGCGCGGGCGCTGCACCAGTTGAGCCCGGTTTCGAAGGGGCGGTTTGTGGTGCTGAACTGCTCGGCGGTGGTCGAAACGCTGTTTGAGAGTGAGTTGTTCGGCCACGTACGGGGCTCGTTCACCGGCGCGGCGCAGGACAAGATGGGGCTTTTCGAGTTCGCCGACAAGGGCACGATCTTCCTCGATGAGATCGGGGACATGCCATTGGGGACGCAGGCCAAACTGCTCCGCACGCTGCAGAATCAGGAAGTGCTGCGCGTCGGATCGCTCACGCCGCGCAAGGTGGATGCGCGGGTGATCGCCGCGACGCATCGCGACTTACGCGAGGCCGTGGCGGCGAAAACGTTCCGCGAGGATCTTTTTTACCGGCTTTCCATGGTTGAGATCCACGTTCCTTCACTCGAAGAACGCAAGGAAGACATCCCTCTTCTCACGAGCTACTTCATCGAAAAGTTCGCCACTCAATTCCGCAAGCAAATCCGGGGAATCACGCAGCGGGCGCAGATTATTCTCGCCAGGCATAACTGGCCAGGCAATATCCGGGAGCTGGAAAACGTCATCGGACACGCTTGCATGATGGTGCTTGGCGAAATGATCGACGTTGCGGATCTGCCCGACTATCTCCGGTTTCCGGCGAAACAGCAATCGGGCCCTGTCCCGGTCGCGGAGGAAGGCAGCGATTCTTTCGAGGAGCACGAGAAACGTCTGGTCCGCGACGCTCTGGCGCGGGCGGAAGGCAACCAGTCGAAGGCCGCGCGCGAACTGCGAATCGGGCGGGACGCGCTGCGGTACAAGATGAAAAAGCACGGGCTGCTTTAGGCCGAGGACCGCTCATCCGGAACACAGACTAAAGTCTGTGCCACCTTACGGTGAATGGCGTGAAAGCCTTTTCAGAAGTGAAAACGGTAGCGTATTTCCCCGTAGATCTCGCGGGGAGCGATATAGTGCGTCCCACCGAAGGTGTTGCTGGTATCGAGCAGATAACGGGCATCGCCGATGTTCACCGCGCTGACCGAGATCGACGTGGATTCCCGTAGCCGCTTGCCGATCGAGAGATCGAAGGTCGAGTGCGGCGGCAGATGCGAGGGGCCATTGCCATTGAGAAATCCCGATCCGAATTGCCACGCGGGGGTCGCCCAGAATTCGTGGGGCAGGGTCAATGAAAGAACCGATGTCACTGTGTTTCTCTGATCGTGATCGAGCAGGAAATTCCCCGAGGGCGTAAATTCAATCAGGCCGCCCGTGATGGGACCGATGCCCTGCGCGATTTGATTCGAGTAAGCGATGCGCCATTGCGCCGTGTTCCTGAAGAGCCGCGGGGAGCGCACCGTGACCTCCGTTCCGCTGACGATCGCGCCCAAATCGGTAAGGGGAACGAAAATACCCGAATTGCCGATCACGTCGTGATCGAGAAAATTGCGCGCGCTCGTGTGAAACTCGTCGACGTCAAGCGACCAGGACCGCAGCGGAATTGAAAGTCCGATGTCATGCTGAATGTCCCGCTCGCCCTTCAGAGGAACGAAGTCGTAGCCTTGCGTTTGCGCAAATGCAAGCGACGGGCCCGCGAGACTGTCGAGCGGAGGCTGCTGGTAGTAATACGCGTAGTAACCGTGCACCACCCAGTTCAGCCGGGGGATCCTCACCGCTGCGCCGAGCCGCGGGTCGGCCGCATTCTCGTTGACGAGACCCGAGTAATGCGTGAGGCGCAGCCCGAGATCGAGCGTCAGCCACGTGGTCGCTTTGTACTGGTCTTCGAGGAATAACGTTTCCGAGTTGGCCCAGTGCCGCTCCTTCTGCTGAAACACGCCCCCGCCCGGATTCGCCGTCAATCCGAAGAACACATTGTCGTGCTGTGCCCAGATGTCGATACCCAGGCGGGCATTCTGTTTCCCGCGCTTGATTTGCAAGACCGATTGGCCGCCGGCGTAGTGGGAGCGGGCGTTGTCGTCGAGGATGAAAGGATTATCCTGCGGACCGCTGACATAGTGAGCGTCGTTGTAGTGATAGTAAGGCGTGAGCGTGAACACAACCGCATCGGAAAACGTGTGCATCCAATGGAAACCGGCAAGATAGTTCTGTTCCAGATCGAGGTCGCGCGTGCCCGCGGCCTGAGCGTCAAAATCGTTCGGAATCTGATAATGATCCCCACGCAATGAAACGACCCACCGAAGCTGGTCCTTACTTGTAGCGTTGTAGAGCAGCGATAGAAATCCACCCTCGCCGCTCGCCTGATCGTGCACTACCTGGGAAATCGGAGTGTCCAGCCCCAATTCGGAGCGGTTTGCGTCGACGCTGCCGAACCAGGCGAAACGCTGCGTGTGCCCGCCAAGACGAAACTGATCGTCAGTGGAATAGAAATTGCCCGCGGAGAGAACCAGTTCAGCCTCGTTATTCATGTCGAATCCCGAAGGAGTAACCACGTTGAAGAAGCCGTAAGTGCGGTCGCCGTACTCGCTCGAATAGCCGCCGCGCTCAATTTCGAGATCGGCTATGTCCTTGGGATTAATCAGTGGCGCTACGTTGGCGGCGATGTTCGTGTTCACCACCGGTATTCCGTCAATCAGCCAGTTCACCTGATGGCCCCCACGCATGTGGAGCATATCGTGGACCATGTAGGCCCCCGGCGTGAAATTCGTAATCATAGCGAGGCTGTTGGTCTGGTCCGCACCGGCAGTCTGTGCGATTTCCTGTTGTGCGACCAGAGTCTGCGTCGTCGCGCTCTGCGCGTTCAGCCGATCGGGCGCCTCCGTGACCGTAACTGCCTCACTAACTTTGGCCAGCGGAAGCTCTAAATGAATTACCGGTGTCTTGCCGCCTGCGACTTGTGCCTGCTGCTCGGCTTGCTCGAAGCCCGGCGCCGCCGCGGTTACAACGTAATTGCCATCCGCTGAAATCGGGACTTGAAATGCTCCATCGGCATCGGACCGGGCCGTCAGACTTTGACCCGACGCTGAATTACGAACTGTGATCTGCGCCCCCTGCACGGGCCGATGCTGAGGGTCGTGTACGATGCCGCGTATGACGTTTTGCGCGGCGCAGATCACAGGCATAAAAAGCACGGAGAGCAGCACGGCTATCCGTCGAAACGTAGTCACCCCTGGAGTGTACGTGTATGGTGCGGGACAGACAACGCGGCAAATTGACGCAGGTTGTCAGACTTTTGGAGGATACTTAGCCAGCTTCCGTTGCAGTGAGCGGCGATGCAAACCGAGGAGTTTCGCCGCTTGCGACACGTTCCCGCCGCAGTCTGTAAGGACGCGTTGGATATGCTCCCATTCGACACGAGCCAGACTGGGCACCGCGGGTGAAATCGAGTCTGCGGGTGGCTCGCTGTCATTGATCTTGTTATACGCCGTCAGGATCTGATCGGCGTCCGCAGGTTTGCCGAGGTAATGATTCGCACCAAGTTTCGTGGCAGTCAGGGCAGTAGCGATGCTGCCGTATCCGGTCAGCATGATGATGCACGTTGTCTCATCGAGATTCCGCAGCCCCTGCACAATGTCCAATCCGCTCATGCCGGGCAAGCGCAGATCCACAACCGCCAGATCCGGGCTCGATTGCGAGGATAATTCGAGCGCCCTCTCTCCATCGGCTGCTCCGATGGCTTCCCACCCTCGCGCCGCGAAGGCGCGGCATAGCCGGTTGCGAAAGATGTCGTCGTCGTCCACTACCAGTGCGAGACGCCCGGTCTCTGCCTCATGGCTATTCAGCATGGACGGCCTCCGGCGTGGGAGATAACGGCAACATCGGCAATTCGAACGTTGCGAGCGTGCCTGCCTGCGGGGTTGATTCAAACGTGAGGCGCCCACCCAGTTGTTCCGCGAGTGTCCGGACCAGGAAGGTCCCGAGACCCATGCCTTTGCCCGGTTCCTTCGTAGTGAAGAAGGGCTCGCCAATGCGCCGCAGCGTGTTCGGAGACATGCCCTTGCCGTTATCCGAGACTAGGAACTGAAAACGTTCTCCCGCTTGCCGGGCGATGACGTGAACCGCCGAATCGGGAGCGCTGGCTTCGAGCGCGTTCCGTGTCAGGGCGATCAATGCCTGGGCGACCGCGCGTCGCGGGACGGTCAATGGAACTGCCTGGTCGGGGAACGCCAGCTCGACACGCAGCCGGTCCGGTTGCTGGATCTCGCTGCATACATCGGCAAGAAGCTCGCCGGCGTCGACGGACTCGGAGGCCTGCGCCGCCGGTTGCGCGCCCTGCACGCTCATGCGCCAGAGGATCTCACGGCACCGGTCCACTTCCGTACGAATCAACCGGCTATCTTCGGCGATCTCCTCGTTTCGCGCGGTATTGGTTGCGAATAGTTCGAGTTCCCTGGCGACTACGGCGATGGTCCCGAGCGGCGTGTTCAGTTCGTGGGCGGCGCCGGCGGCGAGGGTCCCGAGAGATGCGAGACGGTCTCGTTTCGCCAATTCGATCTGCATGCGCAGCAGCGAATCCTCGTGTTGCCTGAGGAGCTCGGATATTTTCCCCGAGAACAAAGCGACCAGAAAAGCCGCTACGCCAAAGCCGATCCACATGCCGGTCAGATGCAGGCTGGTCCCGTCCGCCGGGTGATGCATCTCAAGCTCGGGAATCGGCCGGTAGATGCGGAACAAGAGCCCGAAACAAAGCGTCGAAAGGGCGCCCAGCACCCAAGTCCAGCGCTTCGTCAGAATGATGGCGGATAGGGTGATGTGGACCAGATACAAAAGGCTGAACGGATTTGTCGGCCCCCCGCTGAGCATCAGCAGGAACGTGAGCGAAACCGTATCGAGCACGAACGCCCAGGCCACGAGAGTAGAGGTCGCGACTTTGTGTGAGATATCGGGATGAGCGATTCGCGTTGCGAGGAGCAGGTTGCTGGCTCCCACAAGCGCGGGGGCGATCGCAAGCGCGCCCAACGGTATGTCGACGCCCAAAGCATAGCGGACAAACAGCGCCGTGGCGACCTGGCCGAGGGCCATCCCGTAACGCAACCGCACGATCCAGGGGAGGGCGAGACCGCGACAAATTGCCGCACGTACGCCAAAGGGCGAGTTAATTTCTTATACTGATTGTGACGAACAGGGAGGCGAATGATGAAATACATTTACCGGTTAGCGACCGTTTTGAGCCTGGCGTTTTTGCTGGCCGCCGCGTGCCTGGCGCAGACGCCATCAGGGAAGAAGCCCTTGACGTTCCATGGCAAAGTGGAAGCCGTTTCCCCCGACGGAATCACTGTGAATGGCGAGAAAGTCGACGGTTGGATGGATGCCATGACCATGAAATACAAGGTCGACGATCCGAAGGTTTTGAAAACGGTGAAGGCCGGCGATAAGATCACGGCAACGGTCTATGAGGGCGATATGTCCCTCCATAAAGTCCAGGTGGACGGAAAAACCGCGAAGTAAATGTATTCGCCGCTCCGCCGCCGCATTTTCACCGGAGTAACCATTGCAAGCGCGGCGCTTGGCATTTATCTGCTCTGGCCCGTGGTGCTGCATATCGCGGCGCAGGCCATCCTCGCATCCAGGGCGATCACAGCTTCGAGGGCGGCGCCCGATTTTACGCTCAACGATGCGAAGGGTGCGCGCCTGAGACTGGCCGACTACAAAGGCAAGGTGGTGCTGCTGAATTTCTGGGCGACATGGTGCGGACCGTGTAAGGTCGAGATCCCCTGGTTTATCGAGTTCCAGAAGACGTATCAGGCGCAGGGGTTCACCGTGCTGGGGGTATCGATGGATGAGGACGGCTGGAAAGTGATCAACCCCTACGTGGCAGCGGAAAAGATCAATTACCCCATCGTCCTCGGCGATGAAAAAGTGAACATGCTCTACGGCGGGATCGAGGCGCTGCCCACAACTTTCCTGATCGGCAAAGATGGCAATGTCGCCTACCTGCACCAGGGCCTTGTGAGCAAGAGCGATTACCAGAAAGAGATCTTACAGCTGCTCAAGGCCTCCGCGAAAGATCAGACCGCGCCCAGTGTCTCTCTTTGGATGCCAATTCGTTTCCCCCGCTCGTTCGCGAACCGCTGAATCCCGGCAAAGATCGATTCAGTGTCGAGATGTGCCTCCGCAATCACTTCCGCTTCGAGCCCGCCTGTCAACCACTGGTTATCCCAATCCGATGTCAGCGAATAATCGTCGGTCAGAGGACCCAACCCGCGCACAGGCCACACTCGCCGCGTACCCGTGCTGACGACCATCAAATCGTAATACGCTTCCGGAGGCAGCACCGAGCGACGATAAGCCTCGGGCTGGCGATCGAAAAGATCCTCGCTGATCGCCGAGATCACCTTCACGTTGATACCCGCTTCATCGAGACGCCCCAACGTCTTGACGAGGTTCACGGTTGAACTGGAACCCTGCGCGATCACATAACCATGCCTCGGCTTGCCGGGCGTGAAGTCCCGAATGACGTAGAGCCCTTTGGCCGCCGCTTTGATGTCCTGGTCGGCAAACTTACTGCGATCGGCCACCGGGAAATCGGGCCGCGCCACCTCGATGCTGATGATCCCCACTTTCGGATCGCGCGCGGCAATCTCCGCAGCGGCGAAATAACCCGGGGCTACATCGTTGTAATCCCAGAAATTCAGGTGAATGGTCTGACCGCGCGGGAACAACTTCCACACCTGCGTGGCGAAGATCCCGAAGTGGGTACGCCCGTCGGCTGCGGTCTCCGGTCCCGAATGTCCCGCGAGGATGTGCAGCACGCCCATGCGAAACTTGCTGTCCTGATTCTGCTGGCTCCAGACGCGCGCGGGTGTATACATCAAAGGCGTGAAAGCGCCATAAGTGCCGCTCAGCGCCCAGACACCGGAGAACTTTTCCGGATCCACGCTGGCACTCTGGCCGATCATGCCGATCGCAGTCGCAACGTTGCCGGCTTCCTGAATTGCCGCCTTGATACGCGTCCCCAGCGGATTGGTTTCCGGATCGTAATGGCCCCATAGGCTGCCATGCTCTACGTTGATGGATTCGGACAGGTCCGCCGCCAGCGTGAAGAAGCGATTATCCGTGACATAGTTCATCCACTTGATGATTTCCGAAATCGCGCGGCGCGCCCCCGCTGCTTCGCCCGGCTTGCGGAAAAGAGTTACCGCGACTTGTTTCTCCGCACCCGAGAAGCGATTGGTTGCAGTCACGGTCTGGGGTTCGACGGGAAGGTTCGCGACCCGCAGCCGCTCGTCGAGAAATGGGTCGCTCTTCACATCGAAAAGCAGCGGCACATCGTCTTTAACGGTATCGCCGATTGAAACCAGACGATCCGCCAGCCAGTCACCCAATCCGTTGCGGCTGAGAAGCGACATCACCACATCGATATTCGTCTTGAACTGAATCAGCCGTTCCCGCGGATCGGTCACCGGGCCCCTGCGAATGCCTTCGAACTCGACGCCGTAATGTTCTTCGAAGGTATGGGCCAGCGCGACGAAATAATCGGAATTCATCTTCATCCCGTACGGATGGCTCTGGTAGCTCACCAGTTGATCGCCATGCCCGGGAATCTTGCCGCCCACCGCCCGCGGCCAATAACCCTTGGTGGTTTTGGCAATCGCGATCATGGGCCGGCGGTCGCTCGGGTCCCAATCCTCCATCGTCTTGAACAGGGAAACGATCTGGGCGTAGTCGCTCCCATCGTCGAGAGTGAAAACGTTCCACCCGTAGGACGTCCATTGTTCCACGAGGTTGTAGCCCTGGAATTTGCCCGGCACAACTCCGCCCAGCAGGATATCGTCGATCCCCGCGTTGTTATCGGACAGGATGATTCTCAGCCGCTTACCTACCTGCAGCGCGAGGGCCTGCGTTTTCAGTTCCTGCGCATGCCCTTCGGTCATCGCAAACTCTCCTTCGAGTGCGATGACCTTCGGGGAACTCGGCGCGCCGATCACATCCCAGAACGCGGCCTTGCCGGCGGCCGTGGCAATACCGACGCCGGAAGGGCCGCCGTTGACATCGTTCGTAACATCCACTGATTCGGCATGGCCCGCCAGGGCCTTGATCCCGCGAAGCTTCGCCTGCGCGAAAAGCGGATGATCGGCCAGCCCCTGGTCCTGCAGGAGTGTCTTCATGGCGCCGGCGCCGCGGCGGAACCCGAGAGCGTCGATGGGCAGAATAGCGTGGCGCGGATCGACGTAGTAGCATTTATCGCCCGTCGCTTTGTACTTGCGTTCCAGCGCCTGGCCCATGATCATCCACAGGGCGTATCCGGTGGGAACGTTGTGGCCGCCCGCCAGCATGAACTTGTCGCAGAAGGGGTGCTTCGGGCGCCGGTAGTCGTAACGCAATCCGCCCAGTTCCGGTCCGGCGAGGTGCGCCGCCACGTTGAAGGGCGTGTATGCCAGAGGACCGCCGAAATGCCCGGTCTGCGCATAGTTCCCCAGCAGCACCAGGGTCATGCAGGTCATGTACCCGATGTCTTCCAGGCCTTCCCGGCCGAACGGCACATTCAAAGGTTCAACGGGCGAGAGTAAGGTGTCGGTGACAGGAGTCAAGCTCAGAGCCTCCGTATCTAATGGATTGGGTACGCTTCAAGTACACCAGATTAGCAGCGGGCCGTGCCGGAGACGCGAACTTCAAGTCGCGTTTCTCTGTCAATCGTCGTGCGTGATGGGTTTGAAATCCCGGGCGTCCGGTCCCTTGTAACGCTCTTTCGCCTTCCCCGGCACCGGAAACCCGAACTGGGAAAGCTGCCGGTTCACGTGGTCCTGCCCGCACGAGGGGCAGAGCACGACATCCGTTTCCGGATAACGCACGAACTTCTCAAATCCCGTTCCACAATCGCCGCAAAGGTATTCGTATATCGGCACGGGATGAAACTGAGATTAAAAGCGTGGTTCCTGCACAGCGGTGGTTTCCACGCCTGCCCATATCCGGTTTCCGCCGGGCCATTCCAGGTGCAGATCGCGCGACACCTCTTCGATCATCTCCAGATTGGCTTGCTTGCTCTCCATGGCGAACGACGTCAGCAGCAAGTTGTCGCAAACTGAATTAATCAGGCGCGGAATTCCCTGCGTCCGGCGGTGGATTTCAGTCAGAACGTCCGGCGGGAAGATCGTTTGTTCCTTGAGTCCCGCGCGCGCCAGCCGCGACGCGATGTATTGCGCCGTCTCCGGCGCCGTAAAGGGCCGCAGGTGGCACCGTAAAGCAATTCGCTGCTTCAGCTGGCGATATTCCGGTTGCTCGAGCTTGCGATCCAGTTCGGGCTGGCCGGAAAGGATGATCTGCAGCATCTTTCCGCGGCGGGTCTCGAGGTTCCCCAGCAGTCTGATTTCTTCCAGCACACCCCAATCGAGATTCTGCGCCTCATCCACGATGAGAACGGTCGTCTGATGCTGGTTCGCCCTTTGAATCAGCATCGAATTCAAAGCGAATAATACCTCGGTCTTCGAATTACGGGTGCACTTAAGATCGAAGTCGTAGGCGATCATTTCGAAGAACTGATCCGGCGTGAGCCGCGAGTTGAAGAGGTATGCGAATGGCGTGTGGTGAAGTGTCAGATGGTCGCGCAGGCACTCGAGCATGGTCGTTTTCCCGGTACCCACTTCGCCGGTCAGGACAATAAATCCTTTACGGCTTTGCACTCCGTAGACCAGGCTCGCCAGCGCCTCTTCGTGCTGCACGCTGCGGTACAGAAACGAGGGGTCGGGACTGAGATTGAACGGTGTACTGTGAAGACCGAAAAATGCGGTGTACATACCCCGATTGCCTAAGCGTAACACGCGCTCCCGATACGTATCGGCGATACTAGTACTTAAAAATATACAATTATGCGGGAAGTCCGTTATCAAACGCCGCACGGAATCAACGTGTCACGCGTCACCTCCAAACTACCCTTTCAAAAAGGATTTGGCCGGTTTCTGCGCGACCTGGACAAAGTTCGCGGCATCTACCTCTCTTCCGGTTACGAATATCCGGGCCGTTATTCGCGATGGGATATCGTTTCCGTCCGCCCTCCTCTGGAGTTGGTCAGTTTTCAGCGCGAGGTCGTGTTTCGCCCCCTGAACGAACGCGGCGCGGCCATCAACCGTATGTTTGCGACCGTCCTGCGCGATCATCCGCACTGGGACGATTTCCGCGAAGAAAACGGCACGCTCCTTGGCACGCTCAAACCGATGCCGAAGCTGTTCCCCGAAGAAGAACGCAGCAAGCAGCCCTCAGTCTTTTCCATTCTGCGTGCGCTGACTTGCGAATTCCGCAACGAGAACGACGACAAACTGGCTTTCGCCGGGGCGTTTGGCTACGATCTGCTCTTCCAGTTCGAGCCGATCCCCCTGCGCCTCCCGCGCACGAGCCGCAAGGATCTGCAGCTCTTCCTTTGCGACGACATCATCTATATGGATCGGAAGCGCGAGCAGATCGAGCGCTTCACGTACGAATTCGATCAAATCAGCGAGTTCGATCGGAACGAAATCACCACGCGCGGGCTCGCCCGCACTGGCGAGCGCGTCCCGAAGCCGCCTGTGCGCAAGCCGTCCCCGATCACGGCCGACCACACGCCCGAAGAATACATGGCCAACGTGGAGGTGGTGCGCGAAGGCATGCGCCGCGGCGATTACTACGAAGTCATTCTCTCGCAAACATTCCGCACGGCCTACTCGGGGAAAGCGTCCGAATTGTTCACGCGGATGCAGCGCGCCAACCCGAGTCCCTACGAGTTTCTGATTCAATTCGCGGACGAGCAACTCGTCGGCGCGTCCCCCGAGATGTTCGTCCGCGTGGAAGGCCCGCGCGTCGAAACCTGTCCCATCTCCGGCACGGCCCGGCGCACAGGCGATCCTCTGCAGGACGAAAAGAACATTCGCGAACTGCTCACCTCCACCAAGGAAGAGTCGGAGCTGACTATGTGCACCGACGTGGATCGCAACGATAAGAGCCGCGTCTGCGTGCCGGGCACGGTGAAGGTAATTGGCCGCCGGTTGATCGAAGCCTACGCGGGCTTGTTCCACACCGTCGATCATGTCGAAGGCATTTTGCAGGAAGGTTTCGATTCGCTCGACGCATTCCTCAGCCACATGTGGGCCGTGACCCTGGTCGGCGCGCCCAAGAAGGCGGCAGCCATTGCGATCGAGAGCCTGGAAAAGAATGCGCGAGGCTGGTATGGCGGAGCTGTGGGACTGCTGTCGCTCAACGGCGATATCAATACCGGAATCCTGATCCGAACCACGTATCTGCGTGACGGCTACGCAACCTATCCCGCAGGCGCTACACTGCTTTACGATTCCACTCCGGCGTTGGAGGAACAGGAAACGCGGATCAAGGCCACCGGATTCTTCCGGCTGCTGGGTCCGCCGCCAGTAGCCCCGCAGGTGAAGCAGGACGAAAGCGAATTTCTCGACATGAAGCTGCTCCTCGTCGACAACGACGATTGCTTCATTCACACGTTGGCGAACTACGCGCGCCAGGCCGGGGCCGAAGTCGTCACGTATCGCGCCGGCACGCCCTTTGAGGTTCTCGACGCCGTTCACCCAGACATGATCCTGATTTCGCCCGGACCGGGCCGGCCAGAAGACTTCGGCGTCCCGCAACTGGTGCTGCACGCGGCGCGCGCGGGTATTCCGGTCTTTGGCGTATGTCTGGGTTTGCAGGGGATAGTGGAGGCGTTTGGCGGTGAACTCGGCGTGTTGCCCTACCCCATGCACGGCAAGCCATCGAAAGTGCACCATCGCGGAACCGGCGTTTTTGAAGGATTGCCGGAAGAGATCGAGGTGGGCAGGTACCATTCGCTTTACGCCATTCCTGAACGAAT
>JBEKTF010000224.1:0-8711 GCA_049516355.1 Bryobacteraceae bacterium
GATGGTGGAGCGCTTGCGCGATCAGTGGCATCCGGACATGCCTTTCGACGCGATTATCTCGTTACGAGAGGATCTGGATGCGATGCTTCAGCGAATTCGATCCGAGGGGAACATCGGCTCGCGACGTGAGCAAAGACGGCCGCTTCCTCATCCACGTCCCCCAGGATCAGGCTGCAACAAACGTGCCGCTGACGGTCGTCGTCAACTGGCAATCCGCTCTGAAGAAGTGAAGCGAGTGACGCCCGGTTCGTCCGGTCCACCCAGACCAGCCAGGAACACCTAGCGATAACTGTCCTTGACGTCCCGATTTGGATAGCTTCCGAACGCGCCGTAATCCAGCCACGCTGACTGGATTGTGCTCGTCGGTGGGGTGTGCTAGTTTCCAATCTATGGCAAGTCCAACCCAAACACCACTCGACCAGATCAGGCTGGCCATGGCGAGCACAAATGACCTCTTCAACGCCGAAGTTTTTGGAAGGCGAAATTTCGCCGCTCTGGATAAAATTTACACCGCGGATGCTCGTATTCTCCCGCCAGGCGCGCCCATGGTCTCTGGCCGCTCAGCGATTAAAGAGTTTTGGTCTAACCTGATTCAGGCAGTAAATGCAAAATCCGCCGTGCTAACGTCGATCGACGTTATGCCTTCCGGTGACGGTGTCGTCGAAATTGGGAGTGCCAAACTGACCATCGAGCCGGAAGGGCAGAATGCGACCGACATGGAAGTGAAATACGTCGTGTATTGGCGACAGGAAGATGCCAGGTGGAAGTGGCATGTCGATATTTGGAACCAGAACTCCTGAATTTCGGCAGCTTCAAGCGGTCGGCATTATCCCTGCACTTTGAACGCAGTGCTCACTCGGCCCGCGTAAATCGCTCAGCTTCAGTTGCCCCGGCCCCGTGTCCATTGAATCGGGCTTGCCTTAGTGTTAGCGTGGTATCGCTTTCAAAACACACACATCTGCCGTTCCACATTGGCACGGACGGAGGTACTCGATGAAAATACGCGCTCCCTTCCTCGCGATCGCGGTCGTCTGCGCTCTTGTCTATTTCCACGCAACATTTGACAGACTTCGCGCAGAGACCCCCTTTTCCATCGCTCTTGCCGGGCAGATCACCTCTGCTGAAGAAGGCCAAATGGAGGGAGTACTGGTCAGCGCCAGGAAGACAGGGTCCACGATCACAATCACAGTGGTGAGCGATGAGAAAGGGCACTACCAGTTTCCGTCGTCGAAGATGCCGCCCGGTCAGTATGCCCTTCGCATTCGCGCCGTGGGCTACGATCTGGAGGGCCCGGGTGTCGTCGAAACCATTGCGGCCGGGAGCGTCACTGCCGACCTGAAGCTCCACAAGACCGGCGATCTGGCGGCTCAACTTTCGAACGCAGAGTGGCTCGCGAGCGTGCCGGGTACGGAGCAACAGAGGGCCTCGATACGGAATTGCACGCACTGCCACACCCTGGAGCGAATCATGCGGTCGCGCTATAACGCGGGCACATTTGTGCCCGTCGTCGAACGGATGTCGACGTACCCGCAACTCTCATTCCCGCTGATGGTTCAGAAGCTGGTCGCCCCGCGCATCGGCGGCGGTGAAGATCCCCTGGAGCAGAAGCTGGAAGGCTGGCGGCGGCAGGCGCAATACCTGAGCACTTTGGATTTGAGCTCCGGGCCCGCATGGAAGTATGACTTCAAGACACATCCCCGGCCCAGAGGGAAGGCGACCCGAGTCATCTATACGGAATACGATCTGCCGCAGAAGACCCGGCAACCGCACGACGTGATCGTGGATTCGGAAGGCATGGCGTGGTACGACAGCTTCGGGGAACAAATCCTGGGGAAGATCGATCCGAAGACGGGCAAGGCCACCGAATACCAGCTACCGCGGTTGAAGCCCGGCGCCCCGACCGGCAGCCTCGCGTTGCGCTTCGACAAGGACGAAAACCTGTGGCTCGGAATGCAGTTCCAGGGGGGCATCGCGAAATTCGACCGGAAGACGGAGAAATTCCAGACTTGGAGCCTGCCGCCGGAGTTGAATGGGGACTACGTCCAGATCAACCAGGTAAGCCCGGAACACGCTTATGTGGATGGGAAGGTCTGGCTGCAGGACGCCGGGACGTATACGGTATTGCGGCTGGATCTGAAGTCCGGCAAGTTCGAGGTCTTCACTCCGTTCGCCATCCCGAGGCCGAACATTTACGACGTCATTTCCGACGCTCAGAACAATGTGTACTTCACAGTCTTTGGGAGAGCGGACATCGGGAGGATCGAGGCAAAGACCGGGAAGATCACCTTGTATCCGACACCGACCGCGGGCTCAGCTCCGCGGCGCGGCATGCTGGATAAGGAAGGGCGGCTTTGGTTCGGCGAAAATCGCGGCGATCGAATTGGGATGTTTGACACCCGCACGGAGCAGTTCCAGGAGTGGCGTCCTCCGACAGTGGAGTCCTGGCCTTACGACGTAACTGCGGATAAGAACGGCGAGGTGTGGTCCGGCGGAGAGTTCACCGACACCGTGCAGCGCCTCGACCCCAGGACTGGTGAGTTCACTGAGTATCTCCTGCCGAGATTTACAAACGTCCGTCGAGTGTTCGTCGACAACTCTACAAATCCCGTTGCATTCTGGGTGGGGAACAACCACGGCGCATCCATCGTGAAGCTGGAGCCACGCCCCTGAGCGATGAAAACTACAAAGGCGGCAGCCACAAAGTAGAGGCGATAAAGCTTAAAGGGAGAAATACAATGAGGATTCTACTAACGCGAGCGACATTGTTAACGATGGCAGTTTTAATCGCGGCTGCGTTCTTACTCGGTGGCGGTGTCCCGGCGGCGGTTCACTACATCGGCCACGACAAGGTCACAGAAGTTATGTCCAAAGGCGGGCCAATCGTGAGCGATCCGGGCCTGGTTGTCCTGGCACAGCGCCGGGAAGCTGGTCTGGTTGAATACCACGACCACACCAACCATGTGTTCGTCATGGTCGAAGGCGAGGCGACGCTGGTAGTGGGAGGGACCATGGTTGACCCCAAGCGGACCGCGCCTGATCAAATGCGTGCTCCCTCGCTCGAAGGAGGAACGACCTACCATTTGAGCAAAGGCGACGTGATTACGATTCCGGCAAAGACGCCCCACTGGTTCAAGGAAGTCCCCACGAAGACGGTAGCCTACTACGCGGTGAACATCGAGAGCGAATAGCCCGGCACGTGTCACCTCTGACCGAAACACGTTCCGATGATGCACACTTACTCTTCACCTGACGCCGCTCTCCGGCCCCGCTTCCGTAGCCTGGAGCAAGGTGATAATCTGACTGGCGTCTCGAATGAGATCGCGCATCACGGTGTTGCCACCGTCGCCGCAACTCAGATCGGGCGTCTGTTCTTTGCCGAACGCGACCGTAAAAGTAGATCCGAACGACGCGCTCTTCGCGCAATGAACAGCGGGCAGCGAATCGAGCGGTTTCGCAGTCTTGAGATCGGAATAAAAGGCTTCGACAAGGGAGTTTGGAAGCATTCGCCGGATCAGTGTGGGCTGCGCCTGTCGTGCGCCGAATCGGCGGCGTGTTGGAGTCAATTCCGCGACTCCTGATCGATCGACCACAATCCGGAATCCTGGACGGTTGGTTGAACCGGAATTGATGATTGTTGCGGCATCGCTATCTTCCGAAGGCGCTCCCAGCAGGTACCAAGCCCCCGCTATCATCAAGGCGACGATCGGCAACAGTCGGAACATCATCTCCTATTTTCGCAGCTACGAAGTCCACCGAAAACGCCAGCAACGTTATTTCGGCTACCGATATTTACCGCCAGGAACGGCTGCGCCGTGCTTCCTTTTCCGTCAATCCGTGCCAGCGTGGCCGAGCACATCAGCGCGTCGCGCAAAAAAACCGGCCAATGTTCCGAATGAGGCGCTCACGGGTACATGAGGCGTCAGCCTGCAGGAACGCGGGCGCTGTCGTCGAGCCGGAACATTACGTTTCGGCGGTATTGTAAATACATTGCTTGGTCGCCGCCATGATCGCAAAGAAGACAGTCCATGACTCAGCGCTCTTCAACAAAGCCGGAAAGTTGAAGAACCCGAAGAAGGCATTTCCCATAATTCTCGGAGCCGCCGAAGAGTCTGACCTGTTTGGTCAAGCTATGCTGGGCTTCTGCTACATTCGCGGCCTCGGCGTCGCGCGGAACCCGAAGAAGGCGGTGCAGTGGCTGTCGGTGGCGGCAAGGCGTGGTGATGCCGAATCGATGTACAACCTGGCCTTGATATTTGAAGTAGGGGACGGGGTTCCCAAAAACAATCGCCAGGCACTCAAGTGGTACCTGCAGGCCGCAAGGAAAGGTGTCTCGGAAGCGCAAACGAACCTGGCCCTCATGTATCTGCAAGGGATTGGTGTACGCAAAACACCAGGACAAGGTATCGTATGGCTTCGCAAGGCAGCCAGGAAAGGTAATTCTCGCGCTATGTATAATCTCGGCGAGGCATACGCGAGCGGGGCAGGTGGAAAGAAGAATCGCCCGGCGGCGTTGAGGCAATACAGGAGAGCAGCAGCGTTGGGGGATGCTGACGCGCTTAAACGTATGCGAGAAGTGGGCGAGGAGAGCTGACAGTATTCTTTTTTTCGTTTGAAAACTGATTTAGCTGGAGGGTGAAGGCCCGGCCAGCAGATCGAAACTTTGGCAGGAAACGGTGACCGGCGAGCCTTCACACCAGCCGTGATTCTCTTTATCGCACTGCCAGAGGCAAAAGACAACATCGACCCGGGGTAATCCCACTGGATCTCTTGCCGCGCCGATGTCCGGTTTGCGGGAACCACACGATCATTGGCCATGGACGACGGCTCCGTTCAGCCCACGATGATAGGCAACAACGCATTTGGGTTCGGCGCGGAATCTGTCAGCCGTGCGGCAAGACCTTCACGATCTTGCCCGATTTGCTGGCGCCGTCAGGGCACTACACCCTGCGATGCCGACAACAGGCCTGTGAGCGGATCGCCGACGGCGAGTCCGCTGAGCAATCCGCACCATACTGCAAAGATCCGACGCGTTTGCCGGATCCCTCTACAGTGCGCCGATGGGTACAACGGCGACTGCTCAGCCTGTGGTGCTGGATCGGGGTCGGAGCCCATGGCGACAACTTTCTGTGGACACCCACCATCCTCGCCTGGGATCTGGGCGCGCTCTGCCATATTCTGCCAATCGAGGCAAGCAGTCCGTGAATCGAATGGCTCTCGATGAACTGAAACAGCAGATTCCGATTCTGGAGTATCTGCAGGCACACGATTGGCAACAAGCCCGGCCTATCGGCTTCGGCCGATTTCTGGGATTGTGTCCGTTGCACGCCGACCACAAGCCCAGCTTTCTCGTTGATCCCAAAAAAAACCTGTTCTACTGCTACGGCTGCCGCCGCGGCGGTGACGTGATTCGTTTCGCTGAACTCTATCACCAGTTGAAGTTTCCGCAAGCTGTGGTTTTACTGCAGCAATGGCGCGGATTGCCGCCGCTATTGCACGAAGCTGCGGGTCTCTATCGCATGCAGTTACACCGTCACGGAGAGGCGGTTGCCTACTTGTACCAACGCGGAATCCGCTCACCGGAAGTAATCGAGCACATGCGAATCGGCTACGCGCCCGGCGGTTGCTTGCGCGGTTGGCTGACACAGTTGGGCTACACGGTCCAGGCTTTGCGGCAAGCCCGTCTGGTGACCGCCTCTGGATACGACACCTACAGGCACCGCGTCGTGTTTCCGCTGGAAAGTAATCTCTATGGCCGCAGCCTGTCTGCTGCGGCGCCACCACATCGTTTCCTGCCGGGCCTCAAAGGCGGTTTGTACTTATGGGACCAGGCTCGGCTATATCCAGATGTGATTCTGGTCGAGGGGCTGTTCGACTACGCCGCGTTGTGGCAGGCCGGATTTCACAATGTCACCTGCTCGTTAGGCACCAATCTCAATGCGCGTCAGTTTCGCCAACTCTGCGACGGTTCGCGAACTGTCTACCTGGCCTTTGATGCCGATACAAACGGCAGTGGTCAGCAGGCATCTCAATCACTTGTCTGCCGGCTCGCCGAGCACGGCGTAAATGTACGCACTGTGGCGTTGCCCGAGGGGCATGATCCGAACAGCTTCTTCGTCCAGGACGGTAACGCGCGTCAGTTTCAGCTGCTGCTGGAGGCGGCGCGATGATGATCTTCCGCGTGGTTCACAAGCCTGCCAACAACCATGTGCGATGCCCGTATCGCATTGTTGAGCAGGCGACCGGCCGTGAGATTGACTGGGTCAACCAATACCTCGACTACGAAATGCTCCGCCGCCTGGCCGACACCACCCTGCGAACATATGCGCACGAGCTGTTGCACTTTCTTCGATGGTGGGAGGGTGTTCACCACACTGACGTGGTCACCAAAGATGCCCTCGCCCAAACAACACTCCTGGACTATGTACGATTCCAGTCCGGTCAGGAACGCGAGTTGACCGGCGCCACGATCAATCAGCGCGTTGCCATCGTCGATCGTGCCTTGCGTATCACCTTTCCTGACGCGCCTCACCAGGCCGCTCCGGTGTTACAGACGACCTACTGGCAGCGAGCACCCATGGGCATCGGCAAACCACGGCCCGCCTTGAGCCGGTTGCGGGTAAAGACGCCCAAACGAACCATAGTGCCTTTGTCTATCGATGAGGTGGCACGATTTTGGTCCAGCTTTCGGAACTCACGGGACTTGGCCATCGTGGGATTGATGCTGCTGCAGGGACTCCGGTCGCAAGAAGTCCTGGATCTGAATCGCGACGATCTTCTGCTATCCGAAGCGCAGATCCGCGTGCGCGGCAAAGGCAGCAAGACCCGGTTCCTGCCGCTGGCCCCGGAAGCGAACCAACTCCTCGACCACTATCTGCGACTGGAGCGGCCACAGACTTCGACCAACGCTCTGTTTGTCTCTCTCAAGGGACCCGCCCGCGGCGCTCGGATGACTCCCGCAGGGTTGCGCTCGTTGTTTCGACACCATCGTCGGACGACCGGCGTAAAGATGGCCAACCCCCATCGGTTCCGCCACACCTTCGCCTCAGACATGGTGCGCGCCGGAATCAGCCTCCCGGCCCTGATGCAGTTGATGGGACACGCGCAAATCCAAACGACGATGGTCTATGTGCAAGTCACGCCTCTGGAGGTCTATCAGCAGTATGCGCGAGCCGTGTCGCAGCACATAAGGCCCGTGCCCGGAAAGCTGTCGTGAAACTCTCCCGCTATGCTCCCCTGGAACATCCGTTAGCACACCAGTTCCAGCGAGCCATCGAGTCCCTCACGGCCGCTCTCGCTCCAGACTCAGCCCGTCAGTATCGTGGCGCGGCGCGCCACTTCCTGATTTTTCTCGGCGAAGATTACCCTGCCGTTTGTTCGTTAAATCAGCTGCGCCGTGACCCGCACATCCTCAGCTGGTTTGCCCATCTGCGTTCACATACCCCGCCCTTGGCACCGGCCGTCTACGTCTGTCGCCTACTCTTTCTGCGGTCCATTCTGGAGGAGCTTGCCTGGACTGCACAGCTTCCCGATCTGGCTCATCTGATCCGGCGCGAGGACATTCCGCGCATTCCACAACGTCTGCCCCGCCCGTTGACGGCCGAGCAGGATCGATTAATCCAGCAGGAGTTGATGCGCCGCAATGATCTGCCGGCCAACGTCTTCCTGCTGCTGCGCCATACCGGCATGCGCATCGGTGAATGTGCCGACCTCACCTGTGATTGCCTCCACAATGTTGGTCCGGATCGTTGGGCGATTCACGTGCCTCTCGGCAAGCTGAAGACGGAACGAATGGTCCCGGTCGATTCGTTTGTATGTGAACTCGTCCAACGCCTACGTTTCTTCCGCTCTTTCGACCCTCTCCCTGACGGCTGGCTGCTCGCACGCCATAGCGGCAAGCAGACCCTGATGAAACGACTGCGCCCCTACCTGTCCGATGTCGCGGCTGCCGTCGGCATTTCCACCCGCATCGTTCCGCACCAGCTTAGACACACATATGCCAGTGAAATGGTTCGCGCAGGCGTAAGCTTGCCTGGGCTGATGACGCTACTCGGCCATGTCAAGGCGGAGATGACGATGAAGTATGTCCTGGTCGCTGGCGACGACCTGCAGCGCGAGTTCCATCTGGCCCGCTCTCAACCCCGACATCTGGCGCCACAGCCGAAAGCGCCAATCATCTCCCCTCGCGCCGGTTTGGAAGGTGTTGTCGATTCTCTACTCTTCTCTCAACACGCTATCGAGATGTTCCGGCGCTCGCTGCCGGATGGCCCTCCCCGACATCGTCTCGATCAACTCTCCAACCGATTGACCAAGATCCTTTCCGAAACCCGAAAACTCAACCCCGCGGGATAACGAGCAGAGATTGGCCGGATAAGCGCTTTTCGTCCAAAATGCCGGTCCCGGAGCAAGCAACGTACAACAATATCGGCAATGCGCCAGCTTTATTTCCTGTGGCAAGGGCGCGCCCTCCGGAGCCGCCTGATTCGCGCGCGTGCCTGGCGGATCCTGAGCGTGGCAGTTTACCTTTTGCTGTTCGCGTGGAATATCCTGAACGTGAGGTTTGTATGAGAGTCATCGCTCCGCTTGCGTTCCTCGTGACGTTTGCCCTCGTTCAGCCGCTCACAGCCCAAACCGCGGCAAGCTGTGCGCCGGCAGGAAACATCCAGTTCGTCTGTGGGCAGGAGGCGCCGGAAGATCTGCTTCATTTGCCCGGC
>JBEKTF010000225.1:0-8675 GCA_049516355.1 Bryobacteraceae bacterium
CCGCCGGAGAGTTCGACGGTAACGGTATGGTCTTCGGCGCGCGCAATCACACCGTCGAAGTGCTTTAGCGAGGGCTCCGTTAAGGGCTCTTTCAACACGACCTTGACTTTCTTACCCGCGAAACGCAGCCAATCCTGCCACTTGCCGAGTTTCCTCTCAACCCCTGGAGAGCTGACCTCGAGCTCATAAGTGCCTGGGATAGGGTCCTCGACATCGAGCACCGCGCCGACCTCGCGTGAAATGAGCTCGCAGTCGGCGTGCGTAACGCCTTCGGGCTTATCGATATAGATGCGAAGCAAATGGTTGCGCCCGGAACCTTTCAGTTCCACTTCAACGATCTCGATGCCGGCGGGCGCCGCTGCTTGTTCGGCGATGGCCGTGATCCTGGAAATGGCGTCCTCCCGCTTCATGCTCAAACCAATAAAAAAGTGGGCTTCCGCCCACTGCTTAAGTCCGACCGTCAAGGTTAGTATAGCAAAAAAAAACGCCTGGAAGCGTCACGTGTGCTTACAGTTTCTGGCCAGTGGGGCGGACCCCAAGGTCCGCGGGCGACCCCTCGGTCGCCCACCCCGCGCTCGACCATCGATACTCACTGGGTTCCCTCATCAACCCCGCACGTACAGGATTCCGTTCCCGCTCATTTCTCACCAAGTGGTCGTAGCTCTCTTCTTGCCAAAAGGGCCTTCCGGTCAACGCCAACATCGCGTTGGCTCGCTTGGCCGTGATGCCTTTCAACGATTTCGTCAGTTTGGGTAATGTCACGGCGGGAGTAGCCAGCAAGTGAACGTGATTTGGCATGACCACGAAGGCGTGTAAGAGATAGTGCCGGAGAATGTTGGCGTTGTACTGGATCGCCTCCACGACCATGTTGGCGATCGCCGGTTGGCGTAGATAGAATGCTCCGCTGCGGGCTTCGTCCAGCAAACGATCCATCGCGGCAAATGCCTGCCCGGAGTTGAGCGTGTCGGTTCGGGAAAGTCCGCTGGGGTGGCAGACTGGCGTGGAGACGCCACGTGAGGAAAACGGGCTGGCCGGTCTCATAGACATGCGGAAGTCGCCGCCGGTAGAACATCATACCGGAGTTGTGCCCAGGTACCCGCAAATTCCCGCCAAAGACAAGCCGACCGGGGGGCGGCCGCAGACCAAGGGGTCCGCCCCACCAGTCGCCGGTACTCTAACGCGATGCGCTTTCGGTCCTGCGCGACGGCTTCACGGCGAGTTCGGCAGCCAGAAGGTCGCGTGCTGAATTGTGCGCCTGCCGCGCTCTCTCGACATCCTGCATGGCAGCCTCGAGCCGGCCGTTATCCGGGCCGCCGGATTCCATCAGGCGCTGAAGAGCGTCCAGTTTGCTGGCATACTCACCGAACGCGATCCGGTAAGCACGCCTGGCAGAATTGTCGGTCCTCATGCCTGATCAGACGATTTTCACGGTCGAAGGGTTCGAATTTCCTCCGTGACTTTTTAAGAAACACGCGCAAAACGGGTCGCGGCGCTATCCAATGCGAGGCCGCGCCGGTGGAGTGTTCCTTTGCTGTGTGGCGGCGCGGGACAGCGCCCTTTGCGCTTCTGACTAAAGAACAGATAAGTTCTGCGCGGGACACGTCCCACATGGATTTTTTCTTCGAAAACGCGCAACGCATCTTCGATGTTGATGTTGCGAGATCGGGCGCGAACGAAGAGAATCACGATTTCGCTCTGCTGATCCGGCCGGATGGAGGGCTTCATTCGTCATGGAATCGCCACGGAGTGCGAGTGCAGGGTCGCAACGCCGGCAGGGATTGCGTTCTGGAGGAGCGCAGCGCGTCGCGGGAACTGCTGCGGAATCAGGCGCTCTACCGGATGACTTCGCCGCTTCTGACTTCGTGGGCTCCATCCTGGACATCGGCGGGCGGCGTCGACATGGGAGGGACCGGCGTGGGCGGAACTGAGGAGGGGGCGGCCATCGATTCGGCGATGTGCCGCGAGTATTTGGGCGATCTTGCGAGAATCAGGCCCCACAGCACGTGCCCTACCTGAAGTTGGCGGTCGGGCGCATACAGCGTGACCAGCGGGTTGGCATGCTTCCAGAGGAAGTCGTAAAACACGAGATAAACGAGTAATCCCGCCACAACTCCATAAAGGGGTAGCCACCGTTTCCTCGTGTCCCCCCAGATCAAGCCCCAGACCATTCCGAGGACCCCATAAATCGCCAGTATCAGAGCCAGGCCGGCCCATGAAGTACGCACCAGTTGATTGCGGTAAGCGTCACTGCCGAAAAAGGTAGTTGCGAAGAGATTAGGAACAGCCCAGATCGACCGGTTGTCCCAGAGGGAACCGGCCATCACGCAGGCGAGCATCGCCAGCGCGCCCAATACCCCGGCATGAATCCCAGCCAGCGCATGTCGCAGTCCCGGACGAGATCTGCTCTCATTCGCGGCAAACATTACCTTAAGCCTATACTGGCGGGTGGGGAAAGGCAAAGAGGTGGCACAGGCTTCAGCCTGTGTTCTTTCAATAGCTTGCTTCGATGAGACATCGCGCGGTGATCACCGGTATTGGCGCCGTCAGCCCTAACGGCATCGGCCGGGAGCAGTTCTGGGAAGCCACAAAGCTCGGCAAAAGTGGAGTCCGGCGCATTGCCCGCTTCGATCCTTCAGGCCTGCAGGTTCAGATTGCGGGAGAAGTCGCCGGCTTTGACGAACACGCGTATGTGGAACCCAAAGACAGACCTCATGTCTCGCGTTGCGTCCCGCTCGGCGTCGCCGCAGCGAAAGAGGCAGTAGCCGACGCCGGCGTTGAGCCGCATCGGATGAACCGCGAAGAGTTGCGTTCGATCGGCGTGCTGGTCGGCTCCGGCGGGGGATCGCAGGAATTCACGGAGCAGCAATACCGGCTCTATTACAGCGGCAATGAGAAACAGTGCAGCGTCTACACGATTCCGACGTCGACCATCGGCACGCTGGCGAGCGAGATTTCGATGCGGTTTGGCTTTCGCGGATTAAGCCACCTCATTTCAACAGGTTGCACATCGTCAACAGACGCCATCGGGTATGCGCTGCGCCACATCCAGACCGGCAGCCTGCCGTGGATGCTCGTCGGGGGAGTGGATGCCCCGATCGCGCCGTTGATCCTCCGCGGTTTCATGGTCATGCGCATTCTGACATCGAGTTGGAATCGAGAGCCTGAGCGCGGTTCGCGCCCGTTTTCGCGCGATCGCAGCGGATTCGTGCTCGGCGAGGGCGCCTGGTTCTTCGTGATGGAGGAATACGAACACGCTAAAGCAAGGGGAGCCAGCATCTACGGCGAGGTCGCCGGCTACGCCTCAACCTGCGAAGCCTACCATCGGGTGAGGCTGGAAGAGTGCGGCGAAGAGCCGGCTCGCACCATGGAAATGGCGATGGAAGATGCGGGCGTAGGACCGGAGGCGATCGGCTACATCAATTACCACGGAACTTCCACCGAATTGAACGACCGAATTGAAACACGAGCCACCAGGCTCGCCTTCAACACTCACGCCTATCGCACGGCGGGCTCGTCTCTGAAGAGCCTCATTGGTCATCCCCAGGGAGCGTCAGGGGCGGCGGGCGTCGCCGCCACACTGCTCGGAATGCGCGACGGCGTTGCTCCTCCCACAATCAATCTTGAGGACCAGGATCCCGAGTGCGATCTGGATTACATCCCGAATGTGGCGCGGAAACTGGATTCCGAGTATGCGCTTGCCAATTGCATTGCTTTTGGGAGCAAGAATTCGGCATTGGTGCTGCGGAAGTTATGATAATCGGAATTTACTGAAATCGACGCTCTTGCGCGACAGGGTAAAACCGCTCCGCGGCAAGCTCCGATTCAACTGCAGCATCTGCCTGAAGAGCCAGCATGTTGGAGCGAAAATCGAACCAGAACATTTTGAGTATGCTCGGGACCGATTTCACTGAACCTCGAAAAGACCTCATGTCGTCGCTGAGCGAAGCGAGATCCACGCGCGCTTCGATTCGAATGGCTTGACCCAAGTCCCCCCACCGCACGCCGCGCCACTGGAGTTGGGCGGCGGCGGCGGAGAGGACCACCAATAAAAGGAGAAACGAGGATTTAGACTTATACACCAATTACACCAATGGTACTGCTGGTACTAGTATGCTCACAGGTACCCACTGGTACAAGATTGTCGATGGTTGAATATCGGGAACTTAACCCAAGGAATCGGTTGCCTGGGACAAAAATACGGCAGGTACCCGGAGGAGAGTGCCTGCCGTCTCACCAAAAAAGCCATCAGGCGCTCGGAGGAGTGCGCCTGCTGGCTGGACCGCCTTTTGCCCACGCGTGAGGATGAGTCACGCCTGGAAGCGGTGCCACTTGTGAAAAACCTCGGAAGGAATTTCCTCCACCTTCCCAATGATTACGACGAACGGATGCAAACAAACGTTACGGTAATACTATCCACAGATAGTATGGAAAAAAGCGGCCAAACGTTTACCTTCGACCACATTATCATGAAACGCTACCCGTCCGTAAGTTTTTTCACAAAGGTCGAGCGGAATTTTGTTGATTGTTTTAAAAAACTACGATAATAGTTTCATCTGAGATAGAAAAGACTGAGCCGCGGAAGTCCCGCAGATTCCAGCGTCGCGCGATCGAGAAACTGCGCTTCCAACATCGCAATCTGCGCCGCCGTCATCTTGCTGCGCCACGGGCGAAGGTGCGATTCCAGGTCCCGGCGTGCCGAGAGCGCACTCTCTTCGGATTGCCGGGAGCGGGCGATCGCAATCAATTTCTGCTCCAGAACGGTCAATCGCTGCTCCAGCGCTTCCAGATCGGCGGATAGCGCTGGTAGTTCGGCGGCGATCCGATCAAGCGACTCCGCAATCGGAAGGAACTCCGGACAATCGGTGCCCCGGACAGCCGTGGCGTTAGCCTCTATATAGCGGCGCAGGTCGTCGACCGGGAAAGGCGCCGTTTCCGGCTTTTCCGTTCGCTGCCCGCCGCCATCGGCCATTCGCTGCGCTTCCGTCTCTACCGCCTGGGTGCAGTAGGCGATGGAATTCACCATCTGCACGCGCGACCGTTTGGCCCGCCATTTTTCGAACGCCGTGTCGATGCCGCGCAGGACGGCTTCGAGCGGGACACCGGAATTCTTCCACGATTCGATCAACGCCCAGTCGAGCGGCGAGAGCAGAAACAAACTGGTCCCGCGCGCGCGCTGAAAATGTTCCTCAATCTCGGTGAAATAGTTGAAGTAATTGAAAGGCTCGCGATCCAAACCGCTACCGCCTGCGTTCCCAGATCAGCTTGAGACCGTCCAGTGTCAGATTCTCGTCCACGTGCCGGATGTAGCGCGATCCGCCCGCGATCAGGGCTGCCTGGCCCCCGGTTGCGACGACGCGTGTATCCGGCCCCATCACTTCGATCAGCCGCTCAACCATGCCGTCGATCGCGCCAATGGCGCCATAGTAGAGGCCGGATTGCATACTCGCCACGGTATTGGTTCCGATGACGCTGTCAGGCTTGCGGAAATCCACCAGCGGCAGGCGCGCAGTTCGGCTGAAGAGCGCCTCTGCGGAAATCCCGATCCCCGCCGCAATGATTCCACCCAGATACTCGGCCTTTGCCGAAATGGCATCGAATGTTATCGCCGTTCCCAGATCGACGATAACGCACGGGCCGCCGTATTTGTGAAGCGCGGCCACACTGTTTACAATCCGGTCGGCGCCCACTTCCGAAGGATTCTCGTAAAGAATCTTCAGGCCTGTATCGGTTTCAGCCGTCACGAACATCGCGTCGGTATGGAAATACCTCTGCGACATTTCCGCCAGAGCGCTGTTCAACGGCGGCACGACGGAGGAAATAATAATGCCGTCGAGCGCCTTCGGGTCGAGCGACGCGAAGCGCAGCAGGCTCATCAGCAGAATTCCCCACTCGTCCGATGTCTGCTCGCGAACGGTCCGCAGGCGGCGATGATCCATCATTTCGCCATTTTTGAAAATCCCGATCGTGATGTTGGTGTTGCCGGCGTCGAGCGCGAGTAGCATGTGGTCCTACTTACATTACATGGTTGGCTACAGTACGCCGGCTACAGGTACGCCGGCTACATGTATGCCGGGACGGAAATCCCGAGGATCGCGAGCGTGCCCTCGAGTTGCGCGCGGAAAAAGTCGGTCATCCAGAGCAGGAAAACCTTCCTTTCAGTATCCGGCTCGGCCAGCACCGGGTACTGGTGGTAAAAATTATTGAAGGTCTGGGCCAGTTGGAAGACGTACTTCGCCACGTGCGCCGGTTCGCCGGCCGTAACGGCGCGCTCCACCGCCGAATCCGCTTTCGAAGCCGCCAGCAGGATTTGCCAGCATTCTTCCGCAGCCAACTGGCGCGCCAGCGCTTCGCGGGTAAGCTGAGCCGCGAAATCGGGTTTCGTCTCACCGCGCTCTTCGAGTTTGCGAAAGATGTTCCGCGCCCGCACGGCCGCGTATTGAACGTAAGGGCCGGTCTCGCCTTCAAAGCTGAGCGCTTCCTGAAAATCGAAGGCAATCACCGTGGTGCGCGTGAACTTCAGCAGGAAGTAACGCAGGGCACCCATCGCGATCTCAGTCGCGACCGCACGTTGCGCAACCGGGCTGTCTTCCGGATGGCGCGAAGCAACCTCGACAAGAGCGTTCTCGACCAGCTTGTCCATGAGGTCGTCGGCCTTGACGCCCAGCCCCTTGCGTCCCGAAACCTCCACGTAGGGACGTTTGGCGTCTTCGATCGATAGTTCAATTCCCAGCTCGGCGCAGCAGCGCGGCGAAAGCGCCACCATCTCGTAAGAAAAGTGGATCGAGCGTTCGGCCTGCTCGTCGAATCCGAGCGCTTTCAACCCCGCCACAACCACATCCTGCAGATAGGATTGCCGCGCGTCGATCACGTTATAAACCGTATGTCCGTGACCGAACGCGGGCGCGCCGTGCGGCTGGGGCTCATCGGTCGACACCCAGATCTGGTGGCCATCGGTGTAGCGCATGAGCGGGCGGTAGTAAAAATCTTTACCGAGCAGACCGAATTTCCAGAGCTGATACGCGATATCTTTGCCGACGTAAGTCACGGTGCCGTTCGAGCGGACAATGACCTTGCTGTCTTCGTTCGCCTCGTCCGCGCCACGGAAAGCTGAGGACGGCATCACCCAACAGCCGCTATTTTTGCCCTCGGTTTCGAAATAGATCGCTTTCCGTTCTTTCAGCAGTTCGAACGCCGCGGCCCAGAAGTGCAGATGCAGGATCTCGCTTTCGCGCGGCAGCACGTCGTACTGAATATTCACCCGCAGCATGGTCGCAATATGCGCGTTGACGATGGAATCAGCCACCAGATGCGCCAGTTCGGCCAGTTCGCCTTCGCCCGATTCGATCGCATGCAGAGTCTCGGCCCGCCAGCTCAGAGCCTCCGGATTGTCTTTGTAATACTGCGACGTCCGCGCATAGAGGTCCCAGCAGACGTAATCGAAGCGCTGCTCGCCATCCATGAGAATTGCCACATCGGCGGGCGTTTTCCCCTCGAGGAAATGGAATCCCGCGACCACGTCGGCAACCTGCACGCCCGTGTTGTCGATGTAGTTCTGCACTTCGACATGGTTGCCGCGCGCGCGCAGCATGCGGGCGAAAGTATCGCCCAGCACGGCGTTGCGCAGATGCCCGATGTGCGCCGCTTTGTTGGGATTGATATTCGTGTGTTCGACGATGACCTTGCCGCCCGAGATGCTGGGGGCATTCTCCGCGCCCGAGAGTAGCCTCGCGGCATACGCGCCGCGATCGAATCGGATGTTGATGTACCCGTTGCCCGCGACTTCCATCGCTGCAACACCAGGAATGTCCCCAACCGCGTCGAGAAGATCGGCCGCGATCTTCTTCGGCGGCTGCTTCAGGCTCTTTGCAAGTTGAAACGCAATAGGGACGGCAATCTCGCCAAAGGATGGCTGACGAGGTTGTTCCAGCGCGAAATCGCTCTCCACGCCGAACCGCGCGCGCAGACGATCCCGGAACGCCGCGTGAATTTGCTTCTCCAGATTGTGGAACACGGAATTACGAGTATAGCGACGGGCACCTGAGGAGCTGCTGATGAAGGAAGCGATGGGAAATTGACTGTCGACGATATGGTGTCACTCGCCGCATATACTGCCTCGTGCACTCCGGAGGTCTTCCGGGTCAGTCAGCCGCGATGTTCTCTCGCCCGCAAGAGATTCTTTGCAGTCACGCAAACGACGGGGAGCACAATCTCGCCGTATATCGTCCATCCATTTGAGACAGACTTAAGAAACCTGCAGGCCCCTGCGTTCAGAGTCTGACGCGAGGTCACAGAATTACCCGTTGTGATACACGGAGGGTCATCCCCTGGGGCCACCTTCTGAGGGGAATTGCTGTTCGGATGACCATCGTTGCGCTTCCAGATATGCCTGCCTCGTCAACCGAGAGTCTTCGATAGTTGGAAGTCCAACGTCCTCCCCCGCAGACCAACCTTCCCAGCGCAATTTATTGCTATAAACAGATTCGTTAAGCCCGGCAATTGTAGAGCCGACCAGCGCCAGACACAACGCAATGCAGTCAATCGTGTCGACACCGCTGACCTCTTGTTCTTTTGTTTTCTCCCCCGCTATGACGAGACGGTAACGGCATCTCGGGTACTCGTTTTCTGGCCGATGAGGACGAAGAAGCTGAAACTCAATGACAGGTATACTCGGCTCT
>JBEKTF010000226.1:0-8641 GCA_049516355.1 Bryobacteraceae bacterium
GGGTGCTCATCGGCGGATGGCTCACATCCCGCAATCAGAAACGAGAGCGCCAGGTCAAGTTTTTCCGCGAACAACTCGGCGAATTCTACGGTCCCATGCTGGCAATGCGCGCGGAGGTGCTCGCGAAGGCAGAGCTGCGATTGAAGATCAGAGACGCGGCAGGCGCCGCATGGCATGAACTAATTAAAGATGCTAGGCGAGGGGGCGGCGTGGGATTCAGCCGAGAGGTGAGAGAAGGGGCCTCCCCGATCTTCATGGAGATTATCAAATACGACGATCGCCAGTTCGCCGAGGAAATCATACCCGTCTATCGCGAGATGGTTCGGCGCTTCGTGGACAAGATGCACTTTTCCGACGTCTCGACAATTGGGTATCTTCAAGAGCTGATCGATTTCGTTGAGATCTGGAATCGGTGGCTCGCCAAATCGCTTCCCGGCGAAGTTGTGGAGCGCTTGGGGCACTCGGAGGAGAAGCTCCTCCCGTTTTACTGCGACGTAGCTTCGCATTTCGTGGCGCTTCAGGCGGAGGTGAAAGAAGCGCACCGTTGGTGGTCTCGCCGGAAACGCTCCGAGCCGATCAAGGTGGCACCGTCGCGATGAAGCTTCAGATCTCTTTGCGATTCTTCCGGCCTTCATTGCTGCAAGAGGTGGGATTCACGCCGTTCGGGTTTTCAACAAGTCCCGGTGATATGGATCGGTCGTCAAGTTGAGACTTAGACGAGGGCTAAGCAACGTTAATTCAATCCGGTGAAACCGACCAGATGTTGTGCGTCCTGCTGGTTTTCCTGACAGATGTATTCCATCAGTTCATCCTTGGGCAGCAGCGTGGCCGTGAAACTGATGTCAAATGGCTTCGAATATGCGCCCGGGTCGATGATCGTGGTGTCGACCTGCAAAGTCCCCAGATCCTTGCGAGTGAAGCGTTCGATCGTATGGAGCTGTTCGGTGTGCGGGTGACCGGCGAAATCGAACCAGAACTTGTCGTTGTATCCGATCGTATCCACCACCAGCGTGTCGCCCTCGTAATGGCCGATGGAATCTCCGTACCAGGTAGGATCCGGGTCGTCCTTATGCTTGCGCCCGTCCACGAAAATTTGCCGGTAGCTGTGGATGTTCCCTTCAAACAGAAAGAATACGTGGGTGGGAGTTTGCACAATCCGCCACGGGAAAGGAGCGATGCGCGGTACACCGGTGGGCAGGCAGTTGGCCTCCGGATCGTCTTTTGACTGGCGCGCCTTGAAAATCTTTTCGGCCGAGGGCAGCATGGGGATCTTTGCGTCTTTTGGCATGCCTCGCGCGATATCGCCGGTCGGGCCACCGCCTCTCCAGAGTCCGGAGAGATCCACGGTGCCGTTCGCCAGATGGGGCGTGGGTCCTTTCGGGCGCTCCGGAACTCGCCCGCCTCCCTGCACGCTACTGCCTGCCGCGGAAGTTGCCAAAGCAGCCGCTGACGGTGGCGGCGCCGGGGCTGTCTGCGCCCACAGCGGTATGGAAAGAGCCACGCCGAAAAGAGCGGCGAGAAGAAGGGAGAACTTTTTCATTGGGAAGCCCCTAATTGCTGTTTTCGGTCGCAGACCCGGCGAACACTTTCCTGCCGTCGGCGAGAGTAACCGACCGGGCATTGGCCAGGTAACTGCCATCCTTGGCTCTCGCGCCCTGCACTGTAATCACATCGCCTTCTTTGAGGGAGTGCCTGGTCCATCCGTTCCGCGACAGCACGTTGGGGCTGGCGAGTTCGAAATTCCAATTCGTGACATTTCCGTTCGCGTCTTTGACATCGAGGTAGAACCGGGCGTGCGGGTTGGTCCACTCCATTTTCGTCACGACACCCTTCAACTCGACCGGCTTGCCGGCATCGTATTCGGCCGCAAACGAGTGATGGGCAAAAACCGGGAGCGCCGACGCCAGTATCCCGGCACTGGCAATCAGGATTGCGAGTTTCGCTCTCATGGATATCTCCTTCACATGCTTTTCCCGCGGAATTTATTCCACGGATCAAGGGCGTGAATTAATATATCAGGTTCGTTTCGGGACGAAAATGCGGACGTCACACTGGCCGCTGTGCACCGTCGGCGCCCCGGCCTGTGAACGCGCGGGAGTAGACTGAGTTCGTGGCGCCCGAGCACAGTAATGATGGAGTCGATCTCACTCTGATCCGCTGGATGCTGTCGTTGACGCCACGCGAACGCCTCGCCGTCCTCCAGGATCAGGTAGACTCATTGCTCGTACTCCGTGCAAAGTTCGAGTCCCAGGTTTTTGGAAATACTGAAAGTCCTGACCCGGCACCGCGTTGACTTTATTATCGTCGGCGGTGTGAGCGCGGTGCTTCACGGAGCGCCGGTGACCACCTTCGATCTCGATGTGGTGCATGCCCGCGATCGGGAAAACATCGTCCGGCTGTTATCCGCGCTGGAGGAGCTCGAAGCTGTCTATCGTGCGCGCCCGGAGCGGCAGTTGCGCCTTGGCGAATCGCATCTGGCAAGTCCCGGTCATCAGCTCCTGTTGACGAAGTTCGGGCCGCTGGATGTGTCGGGGATGATCGGAAAATCGCGGACCTGGGAGGATCTGCACGGTCGTACACGGACCATGGAGATCGAATCCAGCGTGGTGGTGCGCGTTCTGGATCTGGAAACGTTGATTGCGGTAAAGGAGGAGCTTGGATTTCCGAAGGATGTCGCGGTTCTGCCTGTGCTGCGGCAAGCGCTCAAAGAACGGTCCGAACGGCAGGGTTGACCGCCTCAAAGACGGCATAACTAAACAGCTACCGGCTCAAGCCGGTAGTATTGATTGCGACTGAAAGTCGCCCGAAGTGCGTGGCGCACGCACTTTTTGCGTGCCGCGTCGGCACTCGTGCCGCCGCTCGTACCATTCGCGGAAACGGGTGTCGAGAAGGGTCTCGACACGGCACGCTGAGAGCGTGCGCCACGTCGGCTCCGGAACAAAGGTCAAACCCGCTGCAAGCTGACCGTCCGAAAAGGCGATGGGATTGAACCTGGCGATGGATACGAAATCCAAGAACCCGGGCCCCGCCGCCGCAGAAAGTTCTTAACCGCGCCGGGTTTTGGTCACGAACTGAATCACGGGGATGAGCGAGTTACTCTCTTCCCTGCGCTCCGGCCGCGGGCGGTTCGCGAGTTCCCGATTGAGGCTTTGGACGAACTCTTCGATCTGCTCCTGCATCGCCTCCATTTTGGCGCGCATGTTCAGAATGATTTCAACGCCCGCCAGATTCACGCCCAGTTCGCGCGTCAGATGCAGAATCACCTCTAGCCGTTCGAGATCCTCATCCGTATAAAGCCGCGTATTCCCCTCGCTGCGGCTGGGCTTCAGAAGGCCCTCGCGCTCATAGAGGCGCAATGTCTGCGGATGCACGCCATATTGCTCAGCCACAGAGGAGATCATATAGGCCGCCTTCGATTTTTCACGCATCGAAATGATCCTCCTTCCACAGTTCCTTGCGCGGATCTTCCGGATGCAACTCCGCCAGTTCCCGCAGCAGTTCCTTCGTGCGTTCGTCCTGGACGACGGGTGCCTTCAGCGTCACCTGCACAATCTGATCGCCGCGCGTATTCTTGCGCGCATTGAAAATGCCCCTCTCGCGAAGCCGGAATTTCTGATCGTTCTGCGTGCCGGGCGGAATCTTAAGGAGCGTCTTCCCGTCGATTGTGGGTACTTCGATTTTCGCGCCTAATCCCGCCTCAGCCACCGTGATCGGCGCCTTGAGCAGGATATTGTCTCCCTCGCGCCGGAACAACGGATGCTCTTCCACGTGGGTCGTTATATAGAGGTCGCCCGGGGGCGCGCCCATCGTACCCGCATTCCCTTTGCCCGGTACGCGCAGCCGCGAACCGTTTTGCGCGCCCGCCGGAATACGCACTTCAACCGTCTCCGCATGCGCCAGCCTGCCGTCTCCATGGCAAGTCGGACACGCATTCTTCAGCCGGCCCTTCCCGTTGCATCGCGGACAGGTGAGATTGAACTTCATGTTGCCCGCCATCTGGCTCACGTTGCCGGTACCGTTGCATTGCGGACATGCGATTGAGCCCGCTTCGTTACCTCCCGTGCCGTGGCACGTGGGGCACTGGTCGTAACGCTTGATTTCAATCTTTGCCTGGGTACCGCGGATCGCCTGCCAGAAACTGATGTTCAGCCCGTACTCGAGATCGGTCCCTTTCTCCGGTTCCGATTGATTTTCGGGGCCCTCGCCGCCCGAATGGAAGAACTGGCTGAAAATATCCTTGAAAGATCCGGTGCCACCGGCACCGCCGCTGCGCCGCCGCGCTTCCGTTTCGGCCTGGGCTCCCTTGAACATCTCGGAGAAGTCGAAGCCGCTGAAGTCCATGTTCGGATGCGATCTCGCATCGCCACCTGGACCAGCGCCCGCAAATCCGTTCTCGGAATAAAAACCCACCTGATCGTACATCTGCCGCTTCTTCGTGTCACTCAGGACGTCGTAAGCTTCCTGTACGTTTTTGAACCGGTCTTCCGCCGATTTGTCGCCCGGGTTCAGATCGGGATGATATTTGCGCGCGAGCTTCCGGTATGCTTTCCGGATCTCTTCTTCCGAAGCGCCACGCGGAACGCTCAGCGTTTCATAGTAATCGTGTTTTGGGGCCGCCGGCATTCGTCAAAAACGGGGCAGGCACAAAAGCCCGCCCCGGTTCCTCTGTTTAATTACTTCCTGGCTTTACTCACTTTTTGTCATCCACATCGACAAACTCGGCATCGACGACGTCTTCTTTTGGTTTGTCCCCGCCCGGCTGCTGTCCGCCTTGACCAGGGCCGTGACCATCTCCGGACGGGCCGCCAGGACCGCCCTGAGCACCCGGTTGAGACGACGCTTTGTACATCGCCTCCGCCAGTTTGTGGCTCGCCTGCGTCAATCTGTCGGTGGCCGCATTCAGCTTGTCCGGATCGTTCTCGTTGATCGATTTCTTCACGTCTTCGAGAGCCGTTTCGATGTTCTTCGCATCTTCGGCGCTGACCTTGTCCCGATGTTCCTTCAGCGTCTTCTCGACGTTGTAAACCATCGCATCCGCGCGGTTCCGGGCCTCGATCTGGTCCTTCGCCTTGCGGTCGTCCGCAGCATGCGATTCCGCGTCCCTCGCCATCTTGTCGACTTCATCCTTCGACAAGCCGGAGGACGAAGTAATCGTAATCTTCTGCTCGTTGTTGGTCGCTTTATCTTTCGCGACCACGTTCAGAATGCCGTTTGCGTCGATGTCGAACGTTACTTCGACCTGCGGAACGCCACGCGGGGCCGGTGGAATGCCAATCAACTGGAACACACCGAGTTGCCGGTTGTCCTTCGCCATGGCGCGCTCGCCCTGGAACACCTTGATCTCCACCGATGTCTGGCTATCCGCCGCAGTGGAAAACGTCTCGCTCTTGCGCGTCGGAATGGTTGTATTGCGGTCGATCAGCTTCGTGAACACGCCACCCAGCGTTTCGATGCCGAGCGTAAGAGGCGTGACGTCGAGCAGCAGAACGTCCTTGACTTCGCCGCCCAGCACGCCGCCCTGCACCGCCGCACCCACCGCGACCACCTCGTCGGGATTCACGGTCTTGTTCGGCTCTTTGTTGAAGAGCTCTTTCACGATCGTCTGGATGCGCGGAATCCTGGTAGACCCGCCCACCAGCACCACTTCGTCGATCTTGCCGGGCGTGACGCCCGCGTCGCTCAAGGCCTGCTTGCAAGGCCCCACCGAGCGCTGAAAAATGTCTTCGCACATCTGCTCGAAGCGCGCGCGAGTCAGCTTCATCGCCAGGTGCTTCGGCCCGCTGGCGTCGGCTGTGATGAACGGCAGATTGATGTCCGTCTCGAGCAGCGTCGAAAGGTCCATCTTGGCTTTCTCGGCAGCTTCCTTGAGCCGCTGCAGCGCCATCTGGTCTTTCGACAGATCGATTCCCTGTTCTTTTTTGAATTCGGCGACGATCCAGTCCATCACCCGGTGATCGATGTTGTCGCCCCCGAGGTGCGTATCGCCGTTGGTCGATTTGACCTCGACCACTCCATCGCCCACTTCGAGTATCGAGACGTCGAAGGTGCCGCCGCCGAAGTCGTACACGGCGATGGTTTCGTTCTTCTTCTTATCCAGACCATAAGCGAGCGCAGCCGCCGTCGGCTCGTTAATGATGCGCTTGACGTCAAGCCCGGCGACTTTGCCCGCATCTTTCGTCGCCTGACGTTGTGCGTCGTTGAAGTAGGCCGGCACCGTAATGACGGCGTCCGTCACCTTCTGGCCCAGGTAAGCCTCGGCGGCCTCCTTCAGCTTGGTGAGAATCATGGCCGAAATCTCGGGTGGAGAGTATTTCTTGCCTTGTATTTCGACGCGCGCGTCGCCATTCTCGCCCCGCACAACCTTGTACGGAACCATCTTCTGCTCTTCGGTCACCTCGTCCGACCGCCGTCCCATAAACCTCTTGATCGAGAAAACCGTGTTCTCGGGGTTAGTGATGGACTGGCGCTTTGCCACCTGGCCGACCAGCCGCTCGCCGGATTTGGTGAACGCCACTACCGAGGGGGTTGTCCTGCCACCCTCCTGATTTGCTATAACGGTAGGCTGTCCGCCCTCCATAACGGCGACAACGGAGTTCGTCGTGCCGAGGTCGATTCCAATAATCTTACCCATGTCTTTTCAGAAACCTCCCTGGAAACTTTTTGCTTTCTGCCGGTGCTGTTTCCGGCATTTAGCTCAATCCAAGTATGAAATATGAGTGTCTTATTGTCAAGTGATATACTCCGGCTATGGGAGTGCTGAGCCGGCAGGCAGCAGGGCCCGAGATTGTCGGGCTTCGGGATCTTGCTGCGCGCGAACTGGACCCGCTTTTGCTTGAAGAAACAGTCGAATGGCAGCGGGAGCTCGATTGGGATTTCGGCAGATCTGCCGACCTGGTCCGCCAGTTTGCCGACATGCGGGCACTCACCGGATTCGCGCTTCTGGATCGCGGCGAAGTGGCTGGTTACGGGTATTCAGTACTCGAAGACCACAAGGGCCTGATCGGCGACCTCTATATTCGGCCGTCCTGGCGAGATGGCGTGACGGAAGCAAGGTTATTCCAGGCGATCCTGGACGACCTGATCGGGACGCCCCACATTCGGCGCGTCGAGAGCCAGCTGATGCTGGTCGGCCCGGCGGCGGGCGCGGTATTGCAACGAGAACGGTGCGTGAATGTTCGGGAGCGCGTCCTGATGTCAATCCCCACCGCTTCGGCGAGTCTGTTGCCGGCGGGCGCAGCCTCCGGACGCTTTCATTTGGAATCCTGGGCGGAGCATCACCACGAATCCGCCGCCGGCGTGATCGCGCTTGCTTACCTCAACCATGTCGACAGCCAGATCAACGACCAATACAGGACGCCGGCGGGGGCGCGCCGGTTTATCTATAACATCGTGCAGTTCCCCGGCTGCGGAACGTTTTTCAAGCCCGCTTCTTTCGTGGCTTTCGATCCTGCCACGGGGTGGCTGGCGGGTATTGTGCTCGTGAGTTTCGTGGGGGATCGGGTGGGACACATCACCCAACTCTGCGTGACTCCGGGAGCCAGGGGCAAAGGTCTGGGTTATGAGCTGCTGCGGCAGGCGATCGGAACGCTTCGGCTGCACGGCGCGGAACGAATCAGCCTGACGGTTACCGGCGCCAATACGGAAGCCATACGCCTCTACGAGCGCTGTGGATTCCATGAGCTGCGGCGTTTCTCGGCTTACGTTTGGGAAAATTGAGAGTCCCCGATGTCATGGCGTGAGGCGGACCTGAGCCAACCTCGCCTGGGCCAACATGCCGCGATAGCGCTGGCGCAGTCTGGTCTTGTATTCCGTGGGTTGTAAACCGGCAGCGGCGGCTCTGCGGATAAGAATTCGCTCGGCGTCTTCGATACCGGCGTGCATGCGGGTGGCGGCTCTTCTCGCAAAGTTTGAATCGTAGTCGAATCCATAGGCCCATAAGGCCGGTAAAGGCGCTGCGTAATTGTCCCCCAGTCCAATCGCTTCGAAAGGGAAACCCGAAGCCCAATCGAGATGCAGGCCCACCTGCATATTCGATGGATTCACTGAAACCTGCGCGTGAGTGACATAGTTCGAGGCGGGAATCCGGTATCGGTGGCGCAGCATTTCGATCAACATGGCTGCGGAACGCACCTGTGCCGGGCTGATTCCCGTGTTCTGTTCCGCCGATGGGCTCGCCGCTTCGAATGAGATACCCAGAAAACTCTCGTTCAGGTTGATATAAAACCAGTTCTCATCCGCCCATGCCGAATTGCCGGAATGGTTGGCGGCTTCGTCCTCAGGCACCACCCGGTATACCCTTCCAAACCGATCGAGGACGAAGTTGTAAGCCTGTTGCCGGCGCACGTATTCCAGAAGCGACTCGCCGATCCGTTTGAGCACGCGGTTCTCGCTTGCTTCAAAGGGAGCTTGCGTGCTCTCGGTCGTGTGGAAGACGATGCCTGCCGGTTCCGCTCGCCGCACCGGTCGACCGCCATCCGCCGGGAACGCCAGGAACGAGCGTGAATGCGTGTCGACCAGGAAATGGTTGTCGATTCGCAGCCCGTTGCTATAGGTCTCCGACTCGGCGGTCTTTTCCACCAACCAGACGTCCGCGGCGGCCGGCACCTCGGCGGTCGGTGTGGGCACGGACTGTCGCGCGGGA
>JBEKTF010000227.1:0-8605 GCA_049516355.1 Bryobacteraceae bacterium
AGAAGATCGCACTGGATGGCGTCGGGCCCTCCATGGCCCGCGGCAACCATCCGGAGAATGGAATCTGGGCCGCTTTTCCAGCGGCGGCGAGCAGCAGAAGCAGGCAGATGGTCGTTGCCCGGATTCCGCTCAGAGGGGGCAGACCACCGGCAAAGGAAGCGGTTCCGGCCCAGTTATGCATGGCGAACACGGCCACCAGCAATCCGATGTCGCAGGCGCGATACACCCCGTAGACGCGAAGCGCGTTCTCGACCGGCGCCGTCCGTTGCTGGAAAAAAGCAATCAGCAGGACCGAGGTGATACCCACAATTTCCCACCCGCCCACCAGGAGGTCGAACGAACCGGCGGCGAAGGCGAGCAGAGATCCAAACGCAAAAAGATGCAGCAACAGGAAGAACCTGAAAAAGCCGGGCTCACGATGAAGGTATGTCACCGAGAACCGCCCGATCAGTCCCGCCAGCACCACGGTCATACCGAGAAAGGGCAGGGATAGCCGGTCCGCCATCAGCACCATGGGGAATCGATAATCATGCACGGCGAACCAGTTGCCGAACGTGACCGTCACAGCCGGTACGCCGGTCGCCGCAAGGCTCCAGAGAATCGGGAGCAGCGCAACGATAGCCGCGGAAAACATCAAACCCGTGATTCTGGAAATGACGCGCTCCGCCGGAACCCAGCCCAGCAGCCACAGCAGCGCCAGCACACCGAAGACGACGCCCGGCGCCAGCACCACAAACACAAGCATGGCCTGCGGGAAGTCCACCTTTACCGGCCTCCTCCCTGGGCTTGAATCGAGGCCATGGCGAGATGCTCGATTTTGCCGCCATACCATTCGGCCGAGGAGAGGGCGACCGGCAGGCGTTCCACCGGTCCATCGAACTCTTCAAAACCATGCTCTCCAAAACCATGGTCCCTGCAAACGTGCACGCGTCCCGAGACAGGGTCAATCGTTGCGACGCGGATCCAGCGATTCTCCACCAGCTGTTTCAGGGATGCGCTGCCATTTATCACCTCCGCAAGGCGATCCGGCGCCGTCTCGATCACGAAGAGGATTCGCACCGGCTCGTGGATCTCCACCATCTGCCAGGGCAATCCGGTCCGGAGATCGCTCGCGTGGCCATCCATCACGCCCAGCAGCCCCGCTATGTTGTGGGGAAGTTTGGTGCCGCATCCGTAGCGATCGTTATCCACGAAGGAGAAGTAGTATTCCAGACTGATGCCCGCGCAGACCGGAACCACCGCTCCCAACACCGCGGCGAGATACTCGCCGTTGGGGTCCTGGGTGGCGTCATAGGAAGCCAGAAACGCCCGGCGGTCGAGGAACAATCCCCGCGTCAGGCTGCGTCGCCCCACGATGCAAACCGCGTTGGTGCAATGCCCATACTCGGGCCTCGGCTCCGCCAGATGTTCGCTGCGCTCTTCGACGTGGCGAAGCGCCCCATCCGGCGAGGCGTGAGCGGGACACGATTCGAACCTGCGGGCGCGCTCCCGGGCGTTACTCGCCCTCGCCTTGTCGAGCGACTGACGAATGCGATCGAGATCGGCCCGATGTGTGGCAGGAAGCGCATCGATATCGAAGAGTTCCACGTCGTCGCTGCAAGTATCGTGATAGCCGCCGACGAACCACGTGTCCGGAGCAATGTCGATACCCCTCTCACCCAGACGGAAACGCACTTCGGGACGATTGGCCATGGCGGCAAAGAGCCGCGCGTTGGGCCCGCCGCGGCGTCCCCCGCAGGCTCCGCAATCGTGGGCCGATTCGTGCGGGTTGTTGAGGCTCGTCGACCCGTGGCCCAGGATCACGACTATTCGGGCGAAACCCCGTGTCAGGCCCGCCGGACCCAATACGCCGGCAACGCTCGCCGCTTTTTCCGCGGCAGCAAAGCCCATCAACAGACCCTCCACGGCATCCTGCGATTGCGCCGTGTTGCGCATCAATGTCAATTCTGTTCGTGGCTCGGGCAGGAACGCTTTGTTCATCCACTCGCGCAGCCGTGCATACCGCCTCGGCGCCAGCAGATGGCCGATCAGGGGAACCGCCGAGAGCAGTCCCAGCGCAGCGGTCGAGAGCCAGCCGCGCATCAGGGTTCGCGACGACACGAACGAATTCCGCGTTAACAGTCCCAGAAAACGCCGGCGCGACCGGCGCGTTTCCAGCAACTCGCGGTCTTCGGCTCTGGGCTGTTCCAGTACCGCGTGCTGTGGCTTTACGACGACCGGACAGAAGGCGGCGCCGTGGGGGTCGTCGATTCCCTTGTAATCGACGGCCACGCCGAAGTACCCGGCCGCGCTGAACGTCTCCACTTCCGCGTCCGTTTCCTCGAGTGCGCGCCGCATGGATTCCTCGCGCTCATCAATACAGAAGAACACCTGCGCGGCAGGCCTGGCATCGGGTACGTAGAGGCCCCTGTACTGCCGGTGGCTCGCGAGACCCCGCAGAATCTCGCGTTCGTGCCACCGTTCGTAGGCCAGATGGAAGATGCGGCGGCGCTCCACTCCATTGCAAGCTTTCACTTCGCCCGCAAACGCCGCCCATTCGTCGGCAGAGAGGCGCGTGACTTCATCGGCGGAAAGTGACACGACGCGCGCCGCGTCATAGACACGGGCGGCCCGGCTCAGACGGCGTTTCTCCTGAGTCTTGAGCGGGCTTTCCTGCGGCACTGTCTCGGCAGCGCTCTCGCGCGAAGCCACACGCGCCATCGTCAGCCGCACCGCCAGAAAGTCCATCAGGGAGCATGGCACCGTTTCATGCGGCGCGAGAGACGGGTCCTGCTCGAGTCTGCGCATCAATCCTGCCCAGCCGGGCAGGGCGAGCAGCTCGGCCTCAAGCGTCCGCTCCCATTCGGAGTCGCGGAAGTGATTGGCATCGAGATAGTCCAGCACAGCGTCGGCTGCCGAAAAAGATAAGGATGCCTGCCGCTTGAGCTCCTGGTCCAACCCCGTGAGGTAGAGCGGGAAAATGCCGCCGCGAGGCGCCAGCAGCTTCCGGACGCTCTCATAAAAGCCCTTCTCCCGGTGCGGCATGGGCCAATAGGTCATGCCTTGGTCCAGAAACACCGAGCACAACCGGATCAGCCACGGGTGAATGATCTCGTCTGCCGGACGCGGCGACGGGGGCTCTTCCTCATGAGCGATGACGCGCGCGAAGCAAATATCGAACAATGCGCGCAACGCCGGTTGCCGGAAATCTCCTGCCAGATCGCCCTGTTCGGCGCGCCAAAGGATGGTGGCGGCGTCAAACTCCCGCACACCCGGCGTCATCATCGCTCGGCGCAGCGAATGCCGGCTGAGTCTTGGGAAAACGACAGCGTCCGGCTCGCTGTCGAGGATCGCGTCGATATCGTCCAGACGGATGCGGCCGCGTGCCAGCTCGGCCCGGTAGGCTGCCTCGGTCATATAAGGTTCGGCGCCAAACAAATGTGACGCCTCGATCACTGCCTGCTCGAAAGGCAGATGCTCGAACGCGTGCAACGTATTGTGATGGACGAAAACACCGATCGGGCCCTGCATGGGGAGCAGGTGCGCGGCGTGTTCCACTGCCTGGCGCAGTCTGGCCAACCGGCATTGCTCAGAATCGCCGAACGCTTTGTGGGGGCCTGTCATCGATGCGTGCTGATGCGAGATTTCGGCTCCTGCCCGGCCACTTCCTTCATCATGTTTACCGTGGTGCTGAGCTGAGAGTAAAAATAACGGCGCAGGATATCGAGGACCTCAATCAATGCGTGGTCACGAATCGAATAAAAGACCTGGTTGCCCACCTTCCGGTTGACAACGATCTGTTTTACCCGCAGCACCGCCAGGTGCTGTGAGGCGTTGGCTTGCTCGATACCAAGTTTTTCAATCAGCTTTCCGGCTGACAGTTCGCCCTCGCGCAAAGCTTCGACAATTGCAATCCGGGTTGGATTGGCGAGTCCCTGAAAGATCTCACTCTTGAACTGCCGAAGCGCGTCGCCCATATGGATATAGTATATTCGAATACTTGAATATTAACAACAGACAGTCGCGTTCGTCATATGCGATCTTCGGCACACCTGCCTGACGCGGTGGACGAAAACGATGGACCCGTTCATTCTGGTGAAGCTGGCAGTGCACGCCGATCTGAACATCCCATACGGTATGTCCACCCTGAACGATGATGATGTTCGAGCCGCCATGGAAAAAGGCCGAGGTGCCAAAAGGTGGGCATACTTTTGGGCATAGCGACAAAAAAGGCCTCCCGGCTCGCTCGCCGAAAGGCCCTTATCTTACTGATTATAAGTTAGATATATGGAGCTGGCGGAGGGGATTGAACCCCCGACCCTCTGATTACAAACCCGAACCGAACTCGCTCTATTACGCCAACCTGCGCCGTTGGCGCGAGTTTCAGCCCTCCTTCAGCGCAAGTTAGAGCACAGAGGATCAAGCAAAGTACTGCACCGAATACTGCAGTTCTCTCGTTCCTGAGCTCCGGTTCACCCTTTTTCCACGACCCAGAAACAGGAGGCTCGCGATGAGCGAAGACCTGAAACAGCCCGCCCAGACGTTCACGGAATTCATGGAAGCGGAAGGCCAGATCGACGAACCGCTGGCGCCCCGCAGCGACGAGGACATTCTCGCGGCGGTGTTCGACACCGAGTTTGGTGATGCGGCCGCACGGGAGGCGATCGCGATCGTTCGAGCGAAGCACCCGGCGGACTTCGACCTGTTCCAGAAAGTCGTGGCCTTCATTGCGCCGGTTTACTGGCCACCGGACTGGACCAAGATCGGCCTGCCCGAATTCATCGAGTCGATGTACGTGATCGTGAAACACGCGGACTTCACGGCGCAGATCCGCCTGGGGATTTTGCAGGCTGTTCAGCCGCTCTCATCCGGGAGGCCGAACTGATGGACCTCGCAGATTTTTTGTCGAAAGTATACATAGGCCGAGAGGCCGAAAGGAAGGCATTCACTTGGGACTGAATTTTGGTGGTGGCAGCCAGCAATCACAGGCGAATCAAACGACATCCGGCACAACCAGCAACGTCTACTCGCCGGGCCAGTCGGCGATCCAGCAGATGCTCATGAGCGCGTTCTCCAGCATCATTCCCGGCATGGCGACAGGAACCCTGAGCCCGAACGTGGCAGCAGCCGCAACCGGCAGCGCGGACGCGATCAACAAGACCGGCACGTCCACGTTGCAGCGGATTCAGCAGTTCCTCGCAGCCCGCGGGATGAGCGGCAGCGGGCAGTCGGGCCAGGCGACGCTGGCAAACGCGCTTCAGACCTCCGCGAATCTCGGGGCAAACCAGTCCGCAGCCGCCGGGCAGCAGCTTCAGCTCAACTCCGGGTATCTCAGCGACGCGTTGGCCGGAGGGTTTACCCCAACAGGTTCGTCCACCTCGGGCACTGCTTCGGGCACTTCGAGCGGGAGCGGCTTCAATTGGGGCGCGGGCGGAAGCGCATTGACCGCCGGGATGGCGGGTAGTTCACCGTTCCTTTTGGGGGCCTAATGCCAGACTACGGATTTCAAGTACCACACGCCAATCTGGGCGCAGCCTATAACGGGCTGATGTCTGCGCTGAATCAGCAAGCGGAGCTTCTGCAGCAGCAACAAAAGGCGGCGCAGGCGCAGCGGCAGCAAGGGTTCGAGGACGACTTCAAAGCGCTCCAGGAGGGATGGGAGCCGGTCGAAGGCCCGAGTAACGATCCCGGTTATGCGGTGGCCAATCCGGGAGCACCGCCAAATACACCGGGCAACGTGAAGCCCGTACTGCTGGGAGCTCAAGGCCATGTTCCCCTCGGGTACAACAGGCCCGGCTTCGAGAAAGAGCAGGCCGCGCAGGACGCGACACAGGGCAGCCCGTTTCAGGGCGCGAGTGGCACGGATCGACCCACTTTGGCTATGCCGGATAACGACAACCAGACAAGCTCGCCTGGCGCACAGCCCGCCGCGAGCCCTTTCCAGAGTCCGGGAGCTGGCTCGCTGCCCACCGGTGCTTTAGCCACCCCGTACCGCGATCCGAGCAGGATGAAACAGAGCAGTAGCGGGAACTGGTTCTACAAGCCGACCGAAGAGGAGATCGCCGCGAGGAAAGCCGCCAACGATCCCAGCCGGTTCTCTCCCGCCGGCCCGCTTGCGGACGCACTGGAAAAGGCCGGCGTTCCGAAGGGAACCCCGATGACGCCGGGTAATGCCAACACGCTCATGGAGGCGTTGAATCGAGCGAATCCGAGCGACAAGACGGAGTTCTTCAACCACGTGGATTCCGAGGGAACGCTCACCGTCTACGGGGAAGATAAAACCAGCGGAGACGTGAAGGTGCTGCAGAAATTCCCCGGCCCGGCGAAGCAACCGACGAAGAAGGAGCTCCATTTCGAGAAGGACACAAACGATGCGGGCGATGTGACCGTGCGCGGCTTCGATCCTGACTCGGGCGCCCTGGTATCGACGCAGGTCACAAAGAACATCGGCCCGCACCGCAAAGACCCTGACGCGCCGAAACCGCTGTCGAAGGCTCAGCTCTTGCGGATACAGGACTCCCGAGCGAGGAAGTTCGATGCCGCGGATAAGGACTTTCAGAAAGCTATGATCGACGCGAGGCCCGCTGAACAGGGGGGAACGGCACTTACTCCCGCAGCCGCTACGGCGGCTCAGCAGGATGCCATTGAGGCGCGGCGGAAGGCGAAGGCCACCGCGCAACTCGAATTCGAGTCCGATCTGTCGATCGAGAGCGGCGGCAAGGAAATCCCGCACGATGCACGGTTCGATAGTCCTGTCAGGCCAGCCGCAGGAACCCCGGGCGGACCCGCAGGACCGCCGGCGCCCGACGCGATGACAGCCACTCCACCGCCTCCGCCGAACGCTCCACGATCGCAACCGACAGCGGCGACAGTTCCCGGCAGAGGGATCAGTCCACCAACGCCTCAGGCTGTACAGCCCGCTGCAGCCCCGGGCGCAAAGACCCTCTCGCTACAGCAACTCGATGCCTATGTGGCCGCGCAGCAAAAGACAAACCCGCGATTCACGAAGGCGGATGCGATCCGCGAGGCCGGCCAGCGCGGGTACAAAATCCAGGGCAAGAAGCCCGATCCGCGGGCATTGATCCCGCTGCCTGTGCACGCCTCATCGGTACACGCAGGACCATAACATGCCCGAGCCGCTCACACTGGATAGTTTCGTCGCGCAGCAGGGCGGCGCACAGCCTGAATTGAACATCGATTCGTTCCTGGCCCGACAAGGCGCGCAGTCGGTCACTGCTGCGAGGCCACAGGAAGATCAGCCGAACGGCTATGGCGCGCTGAAGCTCGCGCCAGAGCCGACCCCGACCGCTCAGGACCGTTTCACCCGCACGCCCATCGCCTTCGGTCAGACCTACAACGCGCCCGATCCGCAGTCCGCGAACACCAGCTACAGCGTCGATCCGAAGTTCACCGCCCGCATGTACGGCCAGGGACCGGCCAGCCTGATCGAGGCGAACATGGGACCCGATCCGGTTGCGAATAGCCGGATGCTGCGCCACGAATCGATGCACGCCCTGCTTTCAACGAGCACCGCCGATTACAACCGAGTGCTGAGCGATCCGGTCCTGAAAGCGGCATCGAAGCCTGTTATCAACATCATGAAGGCGAACGGCTACCGGGGCGACGCCGACGACCTTGCGCACGAACTGCCAGCTTATCTTGGAGCATTCACAACAAGTGGTGTCGATCCTGCCACAAAACTGCCCGCTGAATGGACCTCCGGCGTCACGCCGTCGATGCGGAATAACTACGTCGCGGCATTCGCTCGCGCTCTGGCGAAACAGGACCCGCAGACGGCGGCGAAGTATCAGCGGATGCTCGCCGACAGCTCGCCGGGCACCCCGGCGTCGAAGGTGGATCTTCTCCCGTCCCAGCGCCCGCAACTCCCCTCCGAGACCCTTGCCACTCCTGACCAGGCGGTAGCCGGGGCAACTATCCTTGCGCGGGCGCTTGTAGCGCCGCCGGCTCTTCCTGCCCCGACGCCAGGGATGACGTATGCGCCGCCGTCTTATCAGATCCAGCAGCCACCACCTCCGCCTTCCGGGCCGCTGATCATGTCCACGGCGCGGACAACACTGCCGAAGTCATACACTACCGAACCGACGACGCGCGAGATCCTGCAAACGCCGATCATCAAGCCCGAGGACATCGACGAAGCGTTCCCGTTCCTCGTCGGTCCGTTCCGTATTCACGCCGGAGTGCTGAAGGCCGTAGCGGGGATGACATCGCCGGAGAACGCGGCTATTGCAGCCGGGACCGCAGGCCTCGGCGCGGTTCCCGGACTCACCGCGAAGATCGCATCGACGGGCCTCAGTGTTTACTTCGCGACTCAGGCAGGGAAAGCTCTAGCCGAAAAGTATCCGCAGCTCAAGGCGGCCGTGAAGGCGAAGGACTGGCAATCGGTTCTCGAGCTGGGCGGCGCGGGTGTCGCCGACGCTGCGATGTTCTACGGCGCAGGGAAGCACGCGCTCGGCAACGCGCTGGGTATCCCCGCCGACATCGCAGCTAGTCTCCTGTCTCAGATAATTCTTTACAACGCCGGACCTTGTCGAGAATGACGTCGGCCGAGGCCTTCCAGACAAACGGGGTGGGTTCACCGTTCCAGGTGGCCAGCCACTTGTAGATA
>JBEKTF010000228.1:0-8565 GCA_049516355.1 Bryobacteraceae bacterium
ATCCCCGACGTTCCCGCGCGTCCGGTCACGGTGCCGGGCGACCTGTGGCTCTGCGGTACCGGACGAAATCAGCATCGGATTCTGTGCGCCGACGCCACCAGCCCGGAAGCGGTATCGCGGCTGCTGGACGGGCGGAAGCCGCTGCTGATGGTCACGGACCCTCCATACGGTATCGAGCTCGATTCCGAATGGCGCGACCGGGCTGGGCTGAACGGCCACGGGGCAGCCGAGCCGTCGTACATGAAGCGCCGGACCACGGGCCATCATGAAACCAGCATCAGCGGAGATACGCGGGCCGACTGGAGCGGAGCCTTCGAGCTTGTGCCCAGCCTGCAGGTCGCCTACGTCTGGCACGCATCCCGGTTCACGTCCGAGGTTCTGGCCGGCCTGCTGCGCATCGGCTTCATCCACCACCAGCAGATCATCTGGGACAAACAGCGCACGGTGCTCACCAGAACGCTGTACTGGTTTCAGCATGAACCGGCGTGGTTCGTCCGCAAGAAGAATGCTCCCTGGTACGGCAAGCCCGGCGAGAACTCCACCATTTGGTCCGTTCCCTCGCCGAAATTTATCATGAACAACTCGAAGGAGGAAAAGTTCGACCACCCCACCCAGAAGCCGGTCGAGTTGATGCGGAAACCAATTCTGAATCACACGAAGCGCGGCGAACTGGTTTACGAGCCCTTCATCGGCTCTGGCACCACGCTCGCGGCCGCGGAGATAACCGGGCGCGTCTGCTGCGGGATCGAACTTGATCCGAAGTACGTGGACGTTGCTGTTACGAGGTGGCAGGGGCTGGGCAACCAGGAAGCCCGACTTGAAGGCGACGGCCGGACATTTGAGGAAATCAAAACCGCGAGGATGGCGGTCGCGGCATGAATCGAACGATGCAGCCGGGAGATAGCGGAAATCGAGTCTCTGCTCCGGGCCGGGCACCCGGACATAGAGGGCCTGTGTCTCGCGTTCGCGGACTGGAACGCCGAACTGCGGCTCCTCGAAGAGGAGGAGCATAATCATGGCGCGCCCTGAGGCCAAGATCGATCTCGTTGAACTCGAAAAGCTCTGCGGAATGCAGTGTACCTACGACGAAATTGCCGCTTTCTTCGGAGTCAGCTCGCGTACAATCGACCGCCGGCGCAAAAACCCTCGGTTTGCGGAAATCATGGATCGGGCGAGCGCCAAAGGCAGAATCTCGGTCCGTCGGCACCTGTTTCGCCAGGCAGCCGGCAATAACGTCGCCGCCGCGATCTTCCTCGCGAAGAACCTGCTCGGCTACAAAGACGTGGTGAATACGGAACACACCGGGCTGGCAGGTGGCCCGATCCAGATTGCATCAAAACCGGATTATTCCCAATTGAGCGATGAAGAACTCAAACAGCTTCGCATTATTGCTGAGAAGACCCTCCCTCCTAGCCGAGATTGACCAGGAGCGGGCTTCCCGCAGCCTCCGCGAGTTCGTCCGTCAGGCGTGGCTGATCATCGAGCCCTCGACGCCGTTCGTCCCTGGCTGGCACATCGACGCGATCATCGAGCATCTGGAAGCCATCTCGCTCGGCTATATCCGTAATCTTCTGATTAACGTTCCGCCGCGTCACATGAAGAGCCTGCTCGTGTCGGTACTGTGGCCAGCCTGGGAGTGGATTCGCTCGCCTGAGCGTCGTTTTCTCTACAGCAGTTATGCCGCCCAGCTCAGCATCCGCGATTCCGTGAAGTGCAGGCGCCTGATCGAATCTCCCTGGTATCAGGATCGCTGGGGAGACCGCTTTGCCCTCACGGGTGACCAGAACACCAAGGGCCGGTTCGAGAACGACCGCTCCGGCTATCGCCTGTCCACGTCGGTGGGCGGGGCTGCCACCGGAGAGGGCGGCGACCGGGTTGTTTGCGACGACCCGCATAATGTTCAGGAGGCCGAGTCGGACTCAGTACGCAAGGCAACGTTGGATTGGTGGGACGTGGTGATGTCCACCAGGGTGAACGATCCCCGGAGCGCCGCGAAGGTTGTTGTGATGCAGCGTTGCCACCAGCTTGATCTGAGCGGGCACCTGCTCGAACAGGGCGGCTGGGAGTACCTGCGCCTGCCTGCGGAGTACGAGAAGCCGGGCTGCTCGACATCCATCGGCTGGTCCGATCCACGCACAGAGCAGAATGAACTGCTGTGGGCAGAACGCTTCGGCCCAACTGAACTGGAAACGCTCAAACGCAGTCTCGGCAGCTACGCGGCCGCTGGCCAACTCCAGCAGCGGCCGTCTCCGGCTGGTGGTGGCATTATCAAGCGGCATTGGTTCCGGTATTTCCAGCCACGGGGAATGAATCTTCCTCCGGTCGTCGTATCGCTGCCGGACGGCACGCAGATGTCGATCGTCGCGATCGAGGCGCCGCAACGGGTCGATGAACAAATCCAGTCCTGGGATTGCGCATTCAAGGATCTGGGCACTTCGGACTACGTCGTCGGCCAGGTATGGGCACGATTGGGTTCGGCGTTCCTGCTGGGCGATCAGGTCCGCGCTCGTATGGACTGCCCGGCCACCGTTCATGCGGTTCGTCAGCTTACGGCAAAGTGGCCCGCGACTATCGCGAAGCTGATCGAGGACAAGGCCAACGGCTCGGCGGTGATCCAGATGCTGTCACGCGATATCCCCGGTCTCCTCCCAGTCAACCCCGAGGGCGGCAAGGTGGCCCGCGCCGCCGCCGTCAGTCCGCTGATAGAGGCCGGCAACATCTACCTGCCCCATCCGCTCTGGGCACCTTGGGTGAACGATTTCATAGAGGAATGCGCGGCGTTCCCCAACGGAGCCCACGACGACCAAGTTGATGCCATGACGCAGGCCCTGCTGCGCTGGCACATGGTGGTCCCGCAGCAGGAGGTTATTTGTTATTCGCGGCCGTACCAGATCAGCCCGATATGAAGAAGTGAGTTCGCAGCGTTCTAGCAACGGAACCTACGCCGCCACCACGCCGGTCAGTCAGTCCTTCACCCTTTCAGCATTGCAACGCGGCGACATCGCCTATGACCAGATCCGTACCGGTCGAATCGCGCCTGAAACTGCCCGCAACTGCTCACCTACACGATTCCGCCGCCAGCCAGGGCGTTCCTGCGCTGGTCGCCGTCGGTCAGGTTGCCTTCGACGCGGCGGGTAACTGGTACTAGTGCTATGCGGTGGACTGCTGGGCGCACATCCGCCCAGGGTGTACGGCAGCGCGGCGGCGAGCCGCCGTCCCGGTAAGTCCTTGCTCCCACCGCATCAGTTCATGGCGAGGCTACTTTGAGCACGCGCTCAAGAAGATTCTAAATAGTGAAGGTTGAACACATTGGGCCTCGAAATGCGATACAACGACGTATGGCACATATGGCAAACGTTACCCAGTTCCCGCGACGTTCTTCGGAAGCGACGAGCGGCGCAACCCGGCTGGAACTGTGGCGCGGTCGAGCTCGCGAAACACTGGGAAAGCTGTTCAATCGACTTGGCGCACCTGGAGCAATCCGCCCGGTGAGCATCAACGATTCGCTCACCGGGCAGCGAATTCAGGTTCAGGTTGGACCGCTTCTCACGCGACTATCGGTTAACGGGCGAGACTACTATTTCGACCGAATCACGGGTCGCGCAGCGGGGACTGGCAGCGGATGCGTCTAGCCGACCCGCTGATTGCACACTGGGTTGAACTCAAGAATCAGCTGTCTCTCCCGGCTATCCATATTAGCGGTGACTTCGCCGACCCATTGATCGGGGGCTTGCCGTGAAATGCGCGGGTTATCGCCGTTCAGGTGAGCCAGTAAACGAGTCCTGATATCGCCCTTACCGACGTAAATCACGATCCCGTTCCTGAGCAACCCGTAGCAGCCGTACTGGTTCAGGTTGAGCGCTTCGATGTTGGCCTTAATAAAAGCCCGAGGTGTTTGAGCTGGAAATGGCATCTTTTGCATTTCTCCTGTCTTTTGCTTCGGTTATGCGGACCCCGACGTTGACTCAGCGGAGCCCAAATCATCGTTAAGCTGTTGACTGGATGGCGTCGCAGACGCTAAGATGGAGATGTCAAGTTTCCATCCCTTCCAGCCAACAGCCGGAAGACCGAATCGAGCCCGCTTTGGTAGAGCGGGCTTTTTCTTTTTGATCCAGTTCCTTCGAGTGTATCAAATCCACAGCACAACCGCATCTAGTGGCTACACTTTGTTTTCCATCTATTAGTTGATAATAAGGCGAATAAACATCGAATACAAAGAACTGCAACATCGATGCAGCGGTCCGCTCGGCGCGGGCCGAGGAACGAGCCCGAAAGGGATCACTTCACGCGTTTGAGACTCGTGGGCAACTGAGCTGGCGATTGTTTCCTGCCTCCGTCAATTCCAGTGATGGCAAGGCCAAATAGCAATTGCTCTAGTTCCGCTGAAGGGAGGCAAAGAGCCTGCGCGATTTGCGCCCTGGTGACACCCTCTTCGTAAAGAGCCGCGAGGGTACGGGGAAGGATCAGCGATGTCTCCCGTGGGGCCTCCTCCGGCTCCTTATCCCTGCCTCGTTTGGCGATCTCCACGCACAGCCCTCGGTACTGCCAGTCACTCATCACCCCCAATTCGTGCAGGCGGTAGCTTAGAGCGCTCACAGAAGTTGTCCACACCTTCTTGAGCCGGACCAGCGTCGAATGTGAGGGAAACCTGGGCACATTCGCAAGCACACTCGCCCGCGGCATCAGAAATGCCGACGCAAAAGTATTCGCTTGTTTCTCGGCCTCCCGGCCTTGGGGCGGACCATGCTTATGCAGAACTAAGTGGCCCAACTCATGCGCAGCATCGAACCTACTGTGTTCCGTTGACTTGTACGTATTCAGGAATACAAAGGGTCTTGCGCCCTTCCACATCGAAAACGCATCAACTTCCCGGGCATCTACAGCAAGCGAGAGGACCCGAATTCCCTTGGCCTCCAGGAGGTGGATCATATTTCTGATGGACAGAGCACCTAACGACCAGGCCCGGCGTAACGACTCCGCCGCCGCTTCGGGGTTCGGCTCGCGGCTCAGATCCGGCAGGCTGGCTTCTGGCAGTTCAAAGCGACTTTCGATCCACTCCATGAAATGAAGCCCCAGCGCGGCTTGGCTCAAAGCCATATCGCGTTGGGGAGCAGTCATCTTTGACATTGATCGGAAGCTCCCGGAGTCGAGGCTCGGCTCATCCAGATCGTCACCATAGAAAAACTCCACCGGGAATTTCAGAGCGGATGCGATTCTCGTCAGGGTTTCGGGGGAGGGCGGGTACTCCCCGGCTTCGAATGCGGACACCGCCCGCAGATCAACCTTGCTCAGCTCCGCCAGTTTAGTCTTCTTATACCCTCGTCTCTTCCTGGCTAGCGCCAAACGAGTTGGGTTTGGTACAGAAGGCGTGCCATCATGCACGTCGCTTAATCTCGACTGTGATCTCAGGGCTTTGTGGTCCATTGTCGCCATCCGCAAGCACGCCGCCGATACCATCGAACGGACGCGAAGTCAGAATGATTCTTTCCGCCCATCCGTCAACGCGCCCGTCATCGTCCATGCTGATTGGACGCGACAACTCACATCGCATCTCACGGGCGACTAGGTCTCGATGCACAAGCAGCAACCAGGTCGCCCGTCCTGGAACAGTCAGCGTTTCGACAGGCGGCAGCATTTCGGGAAACACAAGTTGGCGCTGGTTGGCGACAACAGCGTTCACGGTTCGCGGACCCTTCGCGGACGCGGTCAACGGATCGTTGTCCTTGCGGCCCGTATCCTCATTGCCGGTGGCAACGGAGAGCGCGATGGTGCCGCTTTTGTTGATGACGATGGGCCAATTCGATTCGTCTTTACGCTCCCAGCCAAGCGGGATCAACCGCTCGCCCAGAGCGCAGACGGTTTCGCCCCAAGCCCATAATCCAGGAATTGCCTTTGGATGGTTGGCCGTACACGATGCCCATGCACTAAAGCCCCGCTCGGCAGGTTGAAGCAAGTCTTCTTGCTCAAGCCCGAGTTCGGCGAGCCGTCTGTTTACGTCCCACGATTCCACGAAGATCGATTCTGGTAAAGCCATATTTCTCCCGTAGATGCGATTGCTTACTTCCTGAAATTTTACCTCAATTGAGGGAGAAAAACAAGAAGTGACATCACACTCGGCGCTTCCGACCAGATAGGTCGATCCTCGCACACAGTGGCTACACCGCGCGGGCGGCAAGCGCACCGCGCCTGAAAGGGAAAAACATCAGGCATCGAGCAATTCCCTGAGGCGCCGCTTCTCGATGGCTTCTTTCGGACTCTTCGCGCCGCCATTCAGCCAATCCTCGACCATGTGTGCCACCAGCGTATGGGTGACGCTCGGACTCTTCACCTCGACCGAGAGATGCGCCGCCGGTCCCGGCGCACAATCGTGTTCGCGGAACGACTTCAGCGCCAACACAGCGGCTTCGTAGAGAGTCTCGGCCCCGACTTCGACGGCGTGCCGAACGCCATCGGAATCCTGGAACGAGACGGTGCAGGTCTTCCGGGTCCCCACCCAAAGGAGGTTAGCATATTCGCTTTTTGTTCTCCCTATGCCCGAGCTATATCCCGCGCCTTCCTGCCCTCCCGAAGGCCCACAAACCGCGGGTGCCGCAGGTGATTATCAGGGGTCCATTCGACGTACTCGAACCGACCGACCAACATCGGCTTCAGCCACCGGCAGTCGTTCATCTTGGTCGCCGTAAGCCCGGCTCCCCAACGCCCACTCTTCGCTTCCGGCAGGTTCGCGAACGGGCACTCCGGCGTCTCCAGTGGGCGGAATTTCTTCATCAGATCCTCGCGAAGTCTGGGGGTGAAACCGCCGCGCGTGCGGCCCGCGTAGATGAGTTTCTTCCCCTCGTAGTACCCGAAGATCAGGGCATCGAACGTGCTGCCGCCAACGGTGTATCCGCCGATGACGAACTCCTGCTCTTGATTGACACGCATCTTCCGCCAGGCGCCCGTGCGTTCTCCCGGCTCGTACCGGCTATCCCGACGCTTCGCGACGAGCCCTTCCAACCGCTGTGCTTTGACCGATTGCACGAGGTCGGCCACGCTGCCCGGCAGCTCCGGGGAGTAACGGATGGGCTCGGTCAGCTTCGGCAGGACCTTGCGTTCGAGCAGCGCACGGCGTGATTCGAGCGTTTCACCCGTCACGTCCCCGCCGGCGAAGAGCATGAGGTCAAACACGTAATAGACAGGCGTTTCCTTCCTGCCGGTGTCATCCCACCCTTACGAGTAGCAGGGGCGTTCGAAGCTAGAACGGGAGCATCAGTTCCTTCGACATCCCGTAGCGCTGAAAGCGCCCGCTCGATGGCTGTTTTCTGTCGTGCCAGTTGGGCGATGATGGCGTTTAATCCGTCTACCATTTCTCAATTCTCCCTATCCTTTGATTCTCCACGTGAGTGGAATACCTCGGCAATCATATCGTGCGGGAAATGTTCTCGTGTGCTTTACTGAGTTCGCTCCGGCGAACGACGCGATCAAGTTGAAGCTGGTGGTGTGAGGTTAAGCTCAGTACAACACCGGGGCGAAGCGACGTTAATATAGAGCACAATGCCACTGGGAACTGTTCGTGAAGGCGAACCACAACATTTGTGCGAGATGCACTGGCAAATGGTGTGCTGAACCCGTGCGCGGCGGGTTGCGGCCCGCAGGCGGGGAGGCCGCATTGCAGATAAAGAGTCAGTGCCCCATTAAAACGAAAAGCCAAGACGTTCTTATGACGATGCGTCTGCTGCCTGCCGTTCTACTCGCTCTTAGCATGTCTTGGGCCGCGTCCGGCCAGACCTACACCATAATGACGATCGCCGGTAGCGGCACAGCAGGCTTCAGTGGTGACAACGGCCCGGCCACCAACGCCCGGTTGAACGAACCCTACGGGATTGCCGTCGATTCTACAGGCAGCATCTACTTCGCCGATCAAGGAAACACTCGTATCCGAAAGATTTCAGCGAGCGGCATTATCACAACGGTGGCGGGAAACGGCACGCAGGGCTTCAGTGGTGACAACGGCCCGGCCACCAACGCCCAGTTGAGTGGACCTTACTGGGTCGCCGTAGACGCTTTTGGAAATTTCTTTATCGCAGACCGCAACAACAACCGCATTCGTAAGGTTTCGAATGGGACTATCACCACAGTAGCAGGAAGTGGCCCGGCAGGATTTCTTTATGGCGGTAGCAACCCTTCTTCTGGCAGTTTCGGCGGTGACGGCGGCCCAGCCACCAGCGCAGAGTTGAACGAACCGATGGCGGTTGCCGTTGACTCTGGCGGTAACTTGTACATTGCTGACTATCAGAACCGCCGCATCCGCAAGGTTTCAGCGAACGGGATTATTACTACCATCGCCGGTAACGGACTCCCAGGGCCGACGGGTGACGGCGGCCCGGCCACCAGCGCCCAGTTGAGCGCACCCTGCGGGATCGCCGTTGATTCTACCGGCAGTGTCTATTTCGCCGACATGTATACCAACACCGTTCGCAAGATCGCAAACGGTGTAATCACCACGGTTGCTGGTGGCGGAACATCGGTGGGCAGCGACCCAGCGACGATGGTCCAGTTGAAATACCCCTGCGGGATCGGCGTAGA
>JBEKTF010000229.1:0-8555 GCA_049516355.1 Bryobacteraceae bacterium
ATCGAGAACCGGATCGTACCCATGACGTATCTGGTCGCTAAGCCGTATACTCCTCGATGCAATGTGCGGTGAATGCAGAAACAATGGGCGGCAGGCGCTCCCGTTATTGGTGCGGCCCCGGTCCCGTCCGGGAAACCAAAACGGTCGTTACGCCTGACGACTATCAGGCGCACTGGAGCGCTCCGCATTTTCTTACGAAGAGGAAATATAAACAGCCGATCACAGCAAACCGAATGAATCAATTTTGGACCGGGTCGCCGCAGTCAGTATGTTCGCGACGGCTGACCCGGTCCAAATCTCACGTTCGGTTAATTTAGACGCCCGTTCTCAAATTCTTATTGAAGAAATCGATCGTGCGCTGCCACGCCAGCTTGGCCGCGGCTTCGTCGTAACGCGGCGTCGTATCGTTATGGAAGCCGTGATTCGCGCCGTCGTAAACGAACGCCTCGTACGGCACGTTATTAGCCTTGAGCGCTGCTTCAAAGGCCGCCGCACCGCCCGTAATACGTTCGTCGAGGCCGGCATACTGAAGCATCAAAGGAGCCTTGATCTTGGCGGTATCCGTTGCGTTGGGCTGCGCGCCATAGAAAGGAACGCCCGCGGAAAGGTCCGAGCCCATCCGCACGGCCAGCGTGTTCACGATCCCGCCGCCAAAGCAGAAACCAACCGCGCCGAGCTTCCCTGTACAGTCCGGGCGCCCCTTCAACCACCGCGCCGAAGCAAGGAAATCTTCGGTCATCTTCGGTTTATCCACCTTGCCAAACAGCACCGCGCCCTTTTCATCGTCGCCCGGATAGCCGCCTACGCTCGTCAACCCATCCGGCGCGAACGCAAGAAAATTCGCCGTCGCCAAACGCCGCGCCACATCCTCTATATAAGGATTCAAGCCACGGTTCTCATGGATGACCAGCACCGCCGGCTGTTTACCGGCTTTCGCCGGACGCGCAAAGTACCCCTTGATATTTCCGTTGCCCTGCGGCGAATCCACTGTTACGTATTCCGTCTTGATCCGCTTGTCGTCTTTTGGCACCTGTTGCGCCCATGCGTAGTTCGGCCGCAGCGCTTCGAAAATCGCCGTCGCGCTCATACCGATTCCGGCAAATTTCTTCGCCCCATCCAGAAATGCGCGCCGGTCGATCTCGCCATGGACGTAGTGGTCAAACAGGTTCAACAACTCCTGCGGAAACTCGCTTGCTTTTCTTCGTTCCATATGAAAGCGGTGACTCCTTCCAGGGGCAAGAATACCATGGAAACGCTATCATGAAAGCGCTACCGGGAAACGCTACGCTACGGGCTGCCTCTACATAGTCTCGACGCCCATCGGCAACCTCGAGGACATTACTTACCGCGCCGTCCGCCTTTTGAAAGAGGCCGATTGGATCGCCTGCGAAGATACCCGCACCACCAAACGGCTGCTCGATCACTACGGCATTCAGACCCGCCTGCTCAGCTATCACGAGCACAACGAAGCCAACCGGACCGAAGACCTGGTCGAACGCCTCCATCAGGGAGAGACGGGCGCACTGGTCTCCGATGCCGGTACGCCTCTGCTATCCGACCCTGGCTATCGTGTCGTGAGAGCGGCCGTCCATGCGGGCATTCGCGTCGAAGCTTTACCCGGACCGTCGGCGCTTCTCGCCGGCCTGGTTGTCTCCGGCCTGCCCACCGATCAATTCCACTTCGCCGGTTTTCTTCCGGCAAAGCACGCCCAACGCACCCGCCTGCTCGAGTCCTTGCGGGACGAAGCCGCCACGCTCATCTTCTATGAAGCGCCGCATCGGATTCTGGAATCCCTGGAAGATATCGCTGCCACGCTCGGCGAGCGCGAGACTGTAGTCGCGCGTGAGCTGACCAAGATCCACGAAGAAGTTTTGCGGGGAACAGCTGCCGAAATTCAGTCCGTTCTCGCAGCCCGTGACATGATTCGCGGTGAATTCGTGGTGCTGATCGCGAAGTCGAGCGAGCCGGTTCATGACGATACCCCGCCCGAGGAAGCTGTGGCACTGCTTGTCGGCGCGGGCATCGACCGCATGGAAGCGATGAAGACCGTGGCGCGACAGCGCGGCCTCTCGAAGCGCGATATCTATAAACTTGTAAGCAGTCCAAAACTAAAATAAAGCTTGCAGTCTCACATCACAGTCATAGGCGGAGGGCTTGCCGGCGCCGAAGCTGCCTGGCAAATCGCGGAGCGCGGCGTCGCCGTCACGCTCTACGAAATGCGCCCCGTGCGTACCACGGACGCCCACCAGACCGACCGCCTGGCCGAACTCGTCTGCAGCAATTCGTTGAAGAGCGATCGGCATCCGTCGGCATCGTGGCTCCTCAAGGAAGAGCTTCGACGCCTCGATTCTCTGCTGCTTCGCGCGGCGGAAAAATCGCGCGTACCCGGCGGCCAGGCGCTGACGGTGGATCGCATCGCCTTCGCGGCGGAAGTCACCAGCGCCATCGAGTCGCATCCGAACATCGAAATTCGCCGTGAAGAGGTCAACGAAATTGACCCCGCCAAATTGACGATAATCGCCACCGGCCCTCTGACCAGCGACACGCTCGCCGCAAATATCGCCCGCCTCACCGGGTCCGATCGCCTGTTTTTCTATGACAGCATCAGTCCTATCGTCGACGCGCACACAGTCGACACGACCATCGCGTTTCCTGCTTCGCGATACGACAAATCGCTCGACGGCACCGGCGATTATCTGAATTGCCCCCTTTCGAAAGCCGAGTACGAACGGTTTCTCGATGAACTGATCGGCGCCCAAACGGTCGAGTCCCATATACCCAACGATGTCCCCTACTTCGAAGCGTGTCTGCCGATCGAAGAAATCGCGCGCCGCGGCCGCGACACCTTGCGCTTCGGTCCCATGAAGCCGATGGGCTTGACCGATCCGCGCACGGGCAGACGTCCCTGGGCGGCCGTGCAACTACGCCAGGAAAATCTGCGCGCCGATAGTTACAACCTGGTGGGATTCCAGAACCATCTGCGTTTCGACGAACAAAAACGGATCCTGCGTTTAATCCCCGGGCTCGGCAACGCGGAGTTCCTTCGCTATGGCCAGATTCATCGCAATACCTACATCAACGCTCCTGCGCTTCTCGACGCCACGCTGCAGCTTCGCTCGCATCCCAACGTTTTTTTCGCCGGGCAGATCTCCGGCGTCGAAGGATACGTGGAGTCGATCGCAACCGGGCTCGTTGCCGGCATGATTGCAGCGGCACGAGCGCGGGGCGAGTCGCCGGGCCCGTTTCCGCGCGAGACAGCGATCGGTTCCCTGTGCCACTACGTCTCGCATGCGGATCCTCGCCGTTACCAACCGGCAAACATCGCGTTCGATCTCTTTCCGGCCCTCGATCCCAATCCGCGCGACCGCACGGAGCGTCAGACCGCCGTCTGCAATCGAGCGCTCGAAAAACTCGACGAGTACGTCGCGATCCATGTCTGAACTCGCGCAAGCCATCGAAGATTTTCTCGGCGAGCGAGCGCGCCGCAACGATTCTCCACACACTCTGCGGAGCTATCGCGCGGACCTGAGCGAATTCCTCGAATACTTCTCGCCACGCGGCACCGAACCGCCTGCGCTCGACGCCATCGATCTTCTAAGCCTGCGGGAATGGCTCGCGCACCTCTACGATCGCGAACAGAAGCCCGCAACCATCCGGAGGAAGCTGGCCTCGCTGCGGTCGCTCTTTCGATTCCTTTCGCGGGAACACCGGATTGCGGGCGATCCGGCGCGGCTGCTTCGTTTGCCGAAGATGCCGAAAACGCTTCCCGATGTGCCGAACACCGAGGTCACGAACGCACTGGTGGACGGGTCGTCGCGCGAGGATCTGGAGCGTCCGTTTCCGGCGCGCGACCGGCTCTTGATGGAACTGCTCTACGGATGCGGGCTGCGCATCAGTGAAGCAGTGGGCCTGAATCTGGAAGACTTCGACTTCCTGGAACGCTGGATTCGCGTGCGCGGCAAAGGCAGGAAAGAGCGCCAGGTGCCGTACGGGTCGAAATCGTCTGCCGCGCTCGATGCCTGGCTCGCCGCCCGAGCGACAATGATTCCGAGCCGTGACCGTGGAGTACTTCCGAGCCGCGCCCGTAAGGAAGCGGTAACGATCCGTTCGGGCGCAGCCATGACTTTCAACGGAGCGGTGCTCCATCCTGAACGAAACGATAGGGCCAGTTCACTGGAGTCGAATGCCCTATTTCTGAATCACAGGGGCAATCGCCTCACCGATCGCGGAGCACGGAACGTCGTGAAGTTCTACGCAACGTACGTCGTGGGGGATTCCTCCATCCATCCGCACACGCTGCGTCACGCATTTGCGACGGATTTGTTGAGCCACGGCGCGGACCTTCGCGCTATCCAGGAACTCCTCGGCCACGCCCGCCTCGCGACGACGCAGAAATACACGCAAGTGTCCCTGACGGACCTGATGCGGGTCTACGACAAGTCTCACCCGAAATCCAGTTAACCATTCAGAGGCAGCACGTCATCCGCGCAAACGAACACTTTCGGCGGGTCGCCGACTACGGAGCCAAGTAAACCGTGGCTGTAAATTAATATCACGTATCAACCTGGAGATGCTCTGCTATGGCGAAGGGTGAAACAGCGGAAGCGCGTGCTCGCGTGTTCATCAGTTGTGGGCAAAATAAGGCATCTGACGAAGTCTCAATAGCGCTCGGTATACGCGATAGACTTCAGGAGCTCGGCTTTGATCCCTATATCGCTGTCCAGGAGCAATCGCTTCGAGGCCTAAAGGAGAACATTTTCGAGCAACTGCGGGAATCCGAATACTTTGTCTTCGTAGATTTCAAACGTGAGCGACTATGCGGCTTTTCGGCCGACTCAATTCTTGCGTGGTGTTTGAGATCGTTGAAGCCCGGGAACCCAGTCCACCGAGGCTCGCTCTTCTCCCACCAAGAACTCGCTATCGCGTCTTATCTGGATATGCCCGTGCTTGCATTCCAAGAGTTAGGCGTAAAGCGCGATGACGGAATCCTCGGCTTTCTTCAGACAAACGCGATCCCATTCACAGATAGGAACCTGTTGCCCAATGTGATCGCGGACGAAATGCAACGTCGATCTTGGAACCCGCATTGGAAAAATGACCTTGTGATTGAGCGCAACCCAGCCCAGCGTTCAGATACTCGCTTAGTGGACATCGGAAAGGAAGCCGGGTTTTTCCACATCAACGTTCGCAATCGGCACCGCAGAAAGATCGCGACAAACTGCTACGTCTATCTTGAAAAGGCGATCAGCGTTGAGTCGGGGGCTGAGATTCCGTTCAAGGCGGTAGAGTTTAGGTGGGCTGGATACGACCAGCCGAATGCACATGTTCCGCCGCAGAAGGCTCGCCCAGTCGACGCGTTCTTCATTCTTCGTGATGCTCCAACTCGGTTGCTGTTCAATACTTTTTCGACAGCGACAGATTTCGTCCCTCGCATCGAGGCCGCTGGCCAGTACGAGTTGACGTACTTGGTGGCATCTGATAATTTCCCAATTGCAAGGGCATCATTCACGCTGAGCTTGGATACCTCCTTTGATCGGACCACGCTCGTATAGCGAATACCTGAGAGCTTATGCAGAATGCATTATCTACGGATCCGCAACGCGGGAAGCAGAGGTACTCGCCTCGCTGTGCGGACGCCTAAACCGCCGACTTGGCGCCCGAACGCAGTGGGAGCGGCAGGCCCGCTCGGGGCACCACTCAAAGCGTCTTTAAAAAATCGAGATCCACATTGCCGCCCGAGATCACCACGCCCACACTTTTGATCTCCGGGGGCAGCATCCCGAAAAGAACCGCGGCCACCGCGACCGCGCCACTGGGCTCCACCAGGATCTTCAGCCGTTCCAGCAGGAACTTCATCGTCGCGCGGATTTCGCTTTCACTCACCAGAAGAATGCTCTCCACGTGCCGCCGAATTACCGGGAACGTGAGCTTGCCTGGGGAAGTCGCGCGCAATCCGTCGGCAATCGTCTCCGGCGGCGGGATCGTGACCCGCTCACCAGCCGCGAACGAAAGCGCGGTGTCCCTCGCCAGCTCCGGCTCCACGCCAAAAATCCGGATGCCCGACCGCATCGATTTCGCGATAGTCGCGCAACCTGCCAGCAATCCTCCGCCTCCCACGCATACCACCAGCGCGTCAGGAAAATCGCCCGGCACATCTTCCAGAAGTTCGAGTGCCACCGTTCCCTGCCCGGCCATGATCATCGGATGATCGAACGGAGGAACCAGCGTTCCCCCGGTTGCCGCTAACTCGCGCGCGGCGATCGCTTCCCGGTCATCCCTCAAACGGTCATAGGTCACGATGTGGGCGCCAAGCGCTCGCGTCGGTTCCATCTTCGATCGCGGCGCGTCTTCCGGCATCACGATCGTAGCCCGCGTCCCAACATGTTTTGCGGCAATCGCGGTAGCCTGCGCATGATTGCCGGAAGAGAATGCGACCACGCCGCGCGAAAGTTCGGCTTTGGATAGCGAAAGAATCAGATTCGACGCGCCGCGGATTTTGAACGCGCCGCCGCGCTGCAGGTTTTCGCATTTCAGAAAGACCCTGGATCCCGCGCGCGCGTCGATGCTCCGCGAGGTCATCACGGGCGTGCGTTGCGCCAACGGCTTGATCCGCGCAGCGGCTTCACGAACTAATTGGGGAGAGAGTTCCAACTTACCGGGCTGTTTCGAATTCCAGCCGGGTCTGGCGGTTGTAGCGGAGCCGGTCCTGATATTCCTGGTAAAGCGTGCCGAAACCGGCCCAGTAATATCCTCCGACAAACAGCGACAAAAACGGCAGCGTCGGATAGTTGAAGGTCGAAATCGCGAACCAGCACATGTAGAGGAAATACGTCCCGCAGGCCAGCTCGAAATACGGCAACCAACCGCTCCGGCGTTTGTATTTCTTCACCGCCATGCGCTTCTGCCGCGTGCCTTCGATCGCATACTTCGGCGTTCGCACGAAGCCGCTCTTGACTCCAAACAAAGCTTCCATTACGGCCCGCGTATTGATCAGGGTGAGTCCCACGCCCACCGCCATCAGCATCGGCAGCAACAAAATCGACCGTTTCCAGGTCTTCGGATTCAATTCCCGTTGGGCGATCACATAGAACGCCGAGAGCGACCAGAATGACGCCACGATCAACGGAAAATCGAGCAGCATCATCTGCCAGACGCCCATATAGAACCGCACGATCATCACCGGGAGCATCAACGCCGACACCAGCATCATGAGCGGATACGAAATATTCGGTGTCAGATGCATCACCGCTTCGGCCTTGACGCGGAAAGGAAGCTTCGCGCGCAACAGATCCGGCAGCAATTTTTTCGCGCACTGCGTCAGTCCCTTGGCCCAGCGGAACTGCTGCACCTGGAAACCGTGAATCTCCACCGGCAACTCCGAAGGACAATCGACCCCCGGCAGGTACACGAATTTCCAACCCTTCATCTGCGCCCGGTAACTCAGGTCGGAATCCTCGGTGAGAGTGTCGTGCTGCCAGCCGCCCGCATCGTCGATCATCGTGCGGCGCAGTATACCCGCCGTGCCGTTGAAATTGAAAAACAGACCAGCCCGCGATCGCGCCCCATGCTCGAGGATGAAATGGCCGTCGAGCAGCAGACCTTCCACCTCCGTCAGGAAGTTAAAGTCGCGATTCAGGTAACTCCAGCGGGTTTGCACGACCCCCACTTTTGGATCCGCGAAATGATGGATGGTGCGGGTCAGAAAATCGACGGGCGGAATAAAATCGGCATCGAACACGGCCACAAATTCACCCGTCGCTGATTTGAGGCCTTCCTGCAGCGCGCCGGCTTTGAACCCTTCGCGATTGGTGCGGTGGAGATACTCGATCGGATGCCCCATGTTGCGGTATTTTTCGCAAAGGGCGTCGGCGAACTGATGGGTATCGTCAGTCGAATCGTCCAGCACCTGGATCTGCAGAAGCTCGCGCGGGTACTCGATCTTCACCACCTCGTCGATCAGCCGCTCCAGCACATACCGTTCGTTATAAAGAGGTAGCTGGATCGTCACCCGGGGCAGTTCGTCAAACTGTACTACAGACTCCCTGGTTGCATTCTTCCGATGTTTGAAATAGGTACGGATCGTCTCAAAGCGATGCATTCCATAGATGGAAAGCACGCCCAGAATGCCGAAATAGGGAATAAGGATGGCCCAGTCGAACCACGAAAGCTGATGGATTCCCGCGAACGTATCGTCAAAAATCCCTCGCGAGATCCGGTCCAGCGCGGATGTCACGAGCAGCAGCGGTAATGGATGAAAAATATGCATCTCAATCAACGATAGATGGAATAATTTTCACGCTCGACCGGGCGCGCGATAGCTACGCTTCAACTCTATAGTTTACATGCAGGCAAACGCCACAGGCTGAACACGCTGATGAAAAAGTAAGTTGCAGGCCAAAAGGCCTACTCCACGGTCTTGCAAGCTATTGATTCTTCCTTGTGGAGTAGGCGTTTTCGCCTGCCAACATGGGTCTCGGCCTGCGCTGACGCGCAAGCCTCCGGCCCACGAATATGCATGAAAGCGCTCTGGGGCGCGGGGATACGATGGGAACAGG
>JBEKTF010000230.1:0-8465 GCA_049516355.1 Bryobacteraceae bacterium
GGAATCAGCTTTTTTCCTACTCTGGACATGGCTCTCTCTTGAGTCTCTTTACCAGACTCTGCACAAAATCTCGCCGCCGACGCCTTCCTTGCGCGCCGTCCGGCCTGTCATTACGCCTCGCGGCGTGGTCAGGATGCTGATACCGAGGCCGCCCTGCACTCGCGGTATATCGGTCTTGCCGACATACGTGCGGCATCCAGGGCGCGAGACGCGCTCGATTCCGGTCACCACGGGCGAATTGTCAGTCGCGTACTTCAGGTAGATCTTGATGACCTTTTTCACGCCTTCCTCGGCGACCTTGAAATTCGCGATATAACCCTCTTCCTTGAGGATCCGGGCAATCTCCGCTTTCAATTTCGAAGCCGGTACGTCCACTTTCGGATGGCGCGCCGCCATGGCATTGCGTACCCGGGTCAGCATGTCTGCGATTGGATCACTTGTCACTTATCCCGTACCTCCTTTCGGCTAATGTCGTTACCAACTTGCTTTCACCACGCCGGGCACTTCGCCGTTCAGCGCCAGTTGCCGGAAGCACAAACGGCAGATTCCATACTTGCGCAGGAATGCCCTGGGGCGGCCGCAGCGCCAGCAGCGATTGCGGTGGCGGCACTTGAACTTCGGCTTCTTCAGGTCTTTTGCGATCTTGGCGGTTGTTGCCATTAAACTCTCTTCCTCCTGCTACTGCGCCCGGAAAGGCATTCCCATCTGCTTGAGCAGCGCCAGCCCTTCGGCGTCCGTCCGCGCAGTGGTGGTAATGGATATGTTCATCCCCTTGGTTTTTTCGACCTTCGAATAATCGATCTCGGGGAAAATCAGCTGATCTTTGACGCCCAGGGTGTAATTGCCGCGTCCATCGAAAGACTTCGAAGACACGCCGCGGAAATCGCGCACGCGGGGCAAGGCAACGTTCAACAGGCGGTCCAGAAACTCGTACATGCGGTCGCCGCGCAGCGTAACCATCGTGCCGATCGACATGCCTTCGCGGAGTTTAAACGCCGCAATGGATTTTTTCGCCTTCGTGATCACTGGCTTCTGGCCCGCAATCGCGCCCAGCTCGTTGACCGCGCCGTCCATCAGCTTGGCGTTCCCGGTGGCTTCGCCCAACCCGATGTTGATCGAAACCTTCTCGACCTTCGGCACCGCCATCACGTTCTTGTACCCGAACTCCTTTGTCAGGGCAGGTACCACGTTCTTCAGATAATGGTCTCTCAGTCTCGCTGCCATCTTTGATCCCTGTTCTACTTCTTATCCAGCGTTTGACCGCATTTGCGGCATACGCGCGTTCGCCGGGTCTTGCCGCCCGGGGCTTCGGTAACGTGATGGCCGATGCGGGCCGGCCCGCATTTCGCACACAGAATCATCACATTCGATACCGCGATCGGACCTTCCTTTTCAGCGATACCACCGGCAATCTGTTTGGCCGGGTTCTTCTTCGTGTGGCGCTTGATCATGTTGATGTGCTCGACGAAAATGCGGCCCTTCGCGCTATCCACATCCAGAACGCGCCCCGTCTTGCCGCGATCGCGCCCGGCGATCACCTTCACCTGATCGTTCTTTTTGAGCTGGATTCGAACCGGCTCCCGTTTGTCTTTCTTCAGCTTCGCCGACATTGTTAAATTACCTCCGGTGCCAGCGAAACGATCTTCATGTATCGCTTGTCGCGCAGTTCGCGCGCTACCGGCCCGAATACGCGCGTGCCGATCGGCTCGCCCACTTCATTGATCAGCACGGCCGCGTTCGAATCGAAACGGATATAGCTGCCATCGCGGCGGCGTGTTTCTTTACGCATGCGCACGATCACGCAACGAACGACCTTGCCTTTCTTGATAGCCGAATCCGGCGCCGCTTCCTTCACGGCCGCCGTCACCACATCTCCGAGTCCGGCGCGGAGCCCGAGGTCGCCGCCGCGCGGCAGGATGCACGAAAGTCTTCGTGCGCCGCTGTTATCGGCCACCTCGAGGATAGTTCTCATCCCAATCATGCTGATCTACTCCTTAACAAAGCCAGCTCCTGAACTCTGTTCAAATTTCCACGTCGTTTAAATCTTTACGTCAAGATCGGCGGGTTGAGCCGTGCCGACCAGCGCCGAGCGCCGGATCACGTCGCCCAAACGCCACCGCTTCAATTTGCTCATCGGCCGGCATTCCACGATCCGGACCACATCGCCCACCCGCGCCGTGCTCTGTTCATCGTGCACGTAAAATTTCTTATGCTTCATGACAATCCGGCGATAGAGAGGATGCGGTACCCGGCGGCTTACCTGCACGACGATGGTCTTCTGCATTTTGGTCGAGACCACTTCACCGACCTTCTCGTTCTTGTGTTGATTCTGCGGGCTTGTCTGCTCTTGATCGGCCATTATTTCGCTCCCCGCAGTTCACTTTCGCGTAAGTAGGTCAGCAGGCGAGCGCGATCCCTGCGATTTTCGCGCATTCTCTTGATCCCGTCCGTCTGGCCCATCGACATCTGAAACTTGATGCGGAACGACTGCTCGTCTATTTCGCGCAGCTTGTTCTGCATTTCAGCGGGATCGAGCGCCCGCAATTTGTCTTTCTTCATCTCGTTACTCCGCCGTCTCGCGGGCGATAAACTTCGTTTTCAGCCCGATCTTGTGCGCCGCCAGACGCATTGCCTGCTGCGCGATATCGTGCCCCACGCCTTCCATCTCGAACAGAATCTTGCCTGGACGAATCACTGCCACCCATTCTTCCGGCGCGCCTTTGCCCTTACCCATACGGGTTTCAGCCGGCTTCTTCGTGATCGGCTTGTCCGGGAACAACCGGATCCACACTTTGCCGCCGCGCTTGATGAAACGCGTCATGGCGATACGAGCCGCCTCGATCTGACGCGAAGTGATCCACCCGCAATCCATTGCCTTCAGAGCGTATTCCCCGAACGCGATGGACGACCCGCGCCAGGCTTTGCCCTTCATGCGCCCGCGCTGTACCTTGCGGTATTTGACCTTCTTGGGCATCAACATAGTTCAGTTATTCCTTGTTTTCCGGAGCTTCGGAAGATGGTTCGGAAGCCGTGGCTTCCGGGGCGGCCTCAGTAGGTTCCGGTTGCCTGACAGGTTCTTTCCATGCCGGTTGCGAGGGCGGCATCAGTGGCGGCATGATCGGGCCGCCCGTACGCGCGGGGCGCGATTCGGCCGGCGCAGCTTGTACGGGAGCCGCTGGCTCGCCAATTCCATGACCACCAGCAGCATGACCACCAACGGGAGCAGGCCGCTCGCCCCGATCTCCACCTGGACGATCTCCATCCCTGCGCGGGCGGCGGTCCCGATCGCGATCGCGCGCGCCGGGCCCACGTTCATTGCGGCGGGGTTCGCCATCCTGCGCAGGCGCTCGCTTCCCGCCTTCCAGAATTTCACCCTTGTACAGCCACGCTTTTACGCCGATGACGCCGTAAGTGGTGTGCGCTTCGGTGGTGCCGTAATCGATGTCGGCGCGCAGAGTATGCAGCGGAAGCTGCCCCTGCAGATACCATTCGCTGCGGGCGATTTCGGCGCCGTTCAACCGGCCCGATACGCGGACTTTGATTCCCTTGCAGCCAAACCGCAGCGCCGAATCGACAGCCTTGCGCATCGCGCGCCGGAATGCCACGCGCTTTTCGAGCTGCAGGGCAATCGATTCCGACACCAGCTGGGCATCGAGCTCCGGTTTGTGCACTTCCTGAATGTCGATGAATACTTCGCGCTTGGTCTTCTTGGCGAGCGAAGTCTTGAGCTTCTCGATCTCGGCGCCCTTGCGGCCGATGATAATGCCCGGCCGGGAAGTCCGGATCGTGACCCGAAGTTTGTTGCCGGGCCGGTCGACTTCAATCGAACTGACCCCCGCCGACTTCAACTGCTTGCGCAGGCCTTCCTTGAGCTCGAGATCTTCCTGCAGAAGCTTCGCATATCCCTGCTTCGAGAACCAGCGCGAGCGCCACGGCTTGTTAAAGCCCAGCCGGAAACCGTAAGGATGAACTTTCTGACCCATTATTATGCCTTCTCCGCGACTTTCACGACAATATGCGATGTGCGCTTCTGCACCCGGTATGCCCGCCCCATGGGAGCCGGCCGCACGCGCTTCTGGCGCGGGCCCTCGTTGACGTAGGCTTCGGAAACGTAAAGCTGATCCACGTCCAGATCCTCGTTTTTGTTCTGCGCGTTCGCGATGGCCGAGTGCAACACCTTCTCCACCGCCGGCGCGATCCGCTTGTTGACGGTGCGCAGCGTGATGATGGCATCGTTCGCCTTGCGCCCGCGGATCAGGTCCACCACGAGGCGGGCTTTCTGCGGGGACACCCGAATGTATCTGGCCTCTGCTTTGACTTCCATCTCGTCCCTCTTTAAGCCTTCGACGACTTCTCGGTCGCCGCTTTCGCCTGATGGCCTTTGAACGTGCGGGTGGGGGAGAATTCGCCCATCTTGTGCCCCACCATGTTCTCGGTCACGTAAACCGGAATGAACTTCCTGCCGTTATGCACGGCGATCGTATGACCCACAAACTCGGGTAGAATCGTCGAGCGCCGCGACCACGTGCGAATGACTTTCTTCTCGCTCGCCGCGTTCAGCTTGTCGATCCTCTCTTCGAGGTGCGTGTCGGTAAATGGTCCTTTTTTTACGGAACGTCCCATTTATTGGTTCCTCACCGCGCACGACGGACCTTCGGCCTGTGCGCTCATTATTGTTTCCCTCTGCGGTCATTCACGATGAATCTGTCGGTGCGCTTGTTATTGCGCGTCTTGAAGCCGCGTGTCGGCTGGCCCCATGGGGTAACCGGGTGACGGCCGCCCGAGGTTTTGCCTTCGCCGCCGCCGTGCGGGTGATCGACCGGATTCATCGAAACGCCGCGGTTGTGCGGGCTCTTTCCCATCCAGCGCTTGCGGCCGGCTTTACCCAGCGAAATGTTCTCGTGATCGCTGTTGCCAACCGTTCCGATGGTCGCCATGCAATCGGTCGAAACGCGCCGGACTTCGGCGGAAGGAAGCTTCAGCAGCGCCACGCCGCCTTCACGCGATACGAGCTGCGCCTGCGTACCGGCCGAACGCGCCATCTGCGCGCCTTTCCCTGGCCGCAGTTCGATGTTATGCACGATCGTACCGGCCGGAATGTTTTTCAAGGGCAGAGCGTTGCCGACCAGAATGTCGGCCTCGGGTCCGGATGAAACCGTCGCCCCGACCGCCAGACCTTCCGGCGCGATGATGTAACGCTTCTCGCCATCGGCATAGTTCAGGAGCGCGATGCGAGCGGAACGATTCGGATCGTATTCGATCGCGGCGACTTTTGCCGGAATCCCGAACTTGTCGCGTTTGAAATCGATGATGCGGTAAGCCTGCTTGTGGCCGCCCGCGATGAACCGCGAAGTGACGTGGCCCGTGTTATTGCGGCCGCCCGACTTCGGACGAGGCCGGACAAGCGACTTCTCCGGCGTTTGTTTGGTGATGCCCTCGCGGGACACCGTGGTCATGAAACGCCGGCTCGGAGTTGTGGGTGAGAATTTTTTTATCGCCATCTTTTATTCCTGTCGCATATTCAATGTGCTTCTCTCGACCCGTCTACATTTCCGTGAATTCGGGGACCTTCTGGCCAGCCACGAGCTTCACGTAGGCTTTCTTCCAGTCCGAGCGGTAACCGGCAAATCGGCCGCGGCGGCGCAGCTTGCCGTCGAAATTCGCGGTCCGAACTTCTTCCACTTTTACGTTGAACAGTTTCTCGACAGCCTGCTTCACCATGATCTTGTTGGCGTCTTTCGCCACCGCGAAGCAAAGCGTGCGCTCTTCTTCCTTCTTGGTGATGCCCTTTTCGGTGACAAGCGGCCGCACGAGCGTATCGTGAATGGTCATTATTGTTGGGCCTCCGCTTTATGTTTGGGAGCCGATTTGGATAGTGTTTCGCTCAACTTCGAAGCCGCCGCCTGCGTCAGCAGTACACGCGTCGCGTCGAGCAGGTGATAAGGATGCACCTCATGGCTGCGCACCACGACAACCCCTTCGAGGTTGCGCGCGCTCAATTCGAGATTGCGATTCTCATCCGTCTCAACGAGCAGAACTTTCTTCGTGGCATCGAGTTTGCCCAGCGTCTGCACGAAGCTTTTGGTCTTATGGTCGGATAGCTGGAATGCCGAGATAATCTTCAGCTCGCCGTCGCGCAATTTCGCCGAAAGAGCCGAGCGCAACGCGCCTAACTGCATCTTGCGCGGCAGTTTGTAGCTGTAGTCGCGTGGCACCGGTCCATGGACCGTGCCACCATGGCGCCAGACCGGGCTGCGGACCGAACCCATGCGGGCGCGGCCGGTACCCTTCTGCTTCCAGAGTTTCTTGCCCGAGCCGGCAACTTCGTGGCGGGTTTTAACCTTATGCGTACCCGCGCGCGTGCCAGCCAGGTAATGACGGACCGACTCGTAGAGCAGGTCCTGATTGACTTCGGCGCCGAACACGGCGTCCGCCAGTTCGATCTCGCCGACCTTCGCGTTGTTTAAATCGAGAACGTCCACTGTGGGCATGACTATCTCTGTGCCCTCCGTACTATGACGTAGCCGCCGTTGGGCCCCGGAACCGCGCCCTTCACCGCGAGCACGTTATCTTCGGTATCCACCTCGACAATTTCCAGATTCCGCACCGTCACCTGGTCGTCTCCCATATGTCCGCCCATGCGCATCCCAGGCACGACACGGGAAGGGAAGCTCGAAGCGCCGATCGAACCAGGCGCGCGGTGATGCATCGATCCATGGCTTCCATCGCCGCCCCGGAAATGATGGCGCTTGACCACGCCAGCAAAACCCCGGCCCTTCGAAATGCCGATGACGTCGACCTTTTCGTTGATCTTGAAGTCGCTGACCAGAACCTTGTCGCCGGCCTTCATATCGCCTTCGCCTGTCGTTTGTCCAGGCAGCAGCCGAAACTCGCGCAGGAACTTCGCGCCTTCGGCGCCGGCCTTCTTGAGGTGCCCGGTCGCCGGTTTGTTGATCCTTTTCGGCTTCACGAACTCATTGAGGCCCAGTTGAACCGCGTCATATCCGTCGGTTGCCGGCGTCTTTCGCTGCACGACGAAACAGGGACCGGCCTTCAGGAGGGTCACCGGGACCACCTGCCCATCCGGCCGGAACAACTGCGTCATGCCGATCTTTTTTCCAAGAATTCCTGGACTCATCTTTTGCCCTTCAGCTCAACTGCAGCTCAGCCCTTCAATTTACCCTTTACCGAACGCTTTGATCTCGACGTCCACGCCAGCCGGCAGATCGAGCTTCATCAAAGCATCGACCGTTTGCTGGGTCGGCTCAAGAATATCGAGCAACCGCTTGTGTGTCCGGATCTCAAACTGTTCCCGCGATTTCTTGTCGACGTGCGGCGACCGCAAAACCGTCGTCCGTGAGGTTGACGTGGGCAGCGGGATGGGGCCCGCTACCGTGGCCCCCGTCCGCTTTGCCGTATCCACGATCTCCGTTGTCGACTGATCGAGCACGCGATGATCGTATGCCTTCAGACGGATTCGAATGCGATCTTTGAGAGCCATGTTAGTCGAGGATCTCCGACACCGTGCCCGCGCCAACCGTCCTGCCGCCTTCGCGAATGGCGAACCGCAGGCCTTTATCCATGGCGACCGGCGTAATCAGCTCGACCACCAGCTGGACGTTATCGCCCGGCATCACCATTTCCGTGCCTTCCGGCATCTCCGCCACTCCCGTCACGTCCGTCGTGCGGAAGTAGAACTGCGGCCGGTAGCCTTTGAAAAACGGCGTATGGCGCCCGCCTTCTTCTTTCGACAACACATAAACTTCGCCCTTGAACTTCTTGTGCGGCTTGATCGAGCCCGGCTTCGCGATCACCTGCCCGCGCTCGACTTCCGTCTTTTCCACGCCGCGCAGCAGCAGGCCCACGTTATCGCCCGCCCGGCCTTCGTCGAGCAGCTTCTTGAACATTTCGACGCCCGTCACCACCGTCTTGCGGGTATCTTTGAAGCCGACGATCTCCATTTCCTCGCCCACCTTGCAGATACCCTGCTCGATGCGGCCCGTCACCACCGTGCCGCGGCCCTGGATCGAGAAGATGTCTTCGATCGGCATCAGGAACGGTTTGTCCGTCACGCGCACCGGCATCGGGATGAATGTGTCGACGGCTTCCATCAGCTCGTCGACCGTCTTCTCCCACTGCGGTTCGCCGTTCAGTGCGCCCAAAGCCGAGACGCGAATCACCGGCAAATCGTCGCCCGGGAACTGATACTTGGTCAGGAGTTCGCGAACTTCGAGCTCGACCAGGTCGAGAAGTTCCGGATCGTCCACCATATCGACTTTATTCATTGCGACCACGATGTACGGCACACCGACCTGGCGGGCCAGCAGGATATGCTCGCGCGTCTGGGGCATGGGGCCGTCGGTTGCGGCGACGACGAGTATTGCCCCGTCCATCTGGGCCGCGCCCGTGATCATGTTCTTGATGTAATCGGCGTGACCGGGGCAATCGACGTGCGCGTAGTGCCG
>JBEKTF010000231.1:0-8380 GCA_049516355.1 Bryobacteraceae bacterium
CTTTCACGCCGGCAATCAGGCTGCTGAAGAAAACCCATCGCCCCGGAAACTCCACAAGTTTCGGATCGTGGCGAAACAATTTCGGTACACTCTGGAACTCTTCCTGCCGATCTGCGGGCGAAGCGCAACAACCCGGCTGAATCAAATCAAGGCCATTCAGGCGAATCTTGGGGATGTGAACGATTGCGAGACGGTGCGCGTCATGCTCGCCGATTGGGGAGGGAGCCGCCGGCTTGACCGCCTTCTGAAGAAGAGAGAGCGAGAGAACATAGAAGAGTTCCGCAGGCTATGGAATGAGGCGTTCGCGGACCCCGGGAACCTTCACGTCTGGCTCCACGATTTGCAGCGCTTCCGGATCACCGCACGCCGACAGCGGCCGCGTGTGCCGGTCGCGCGCGCCGGCCCTGCAGCCAGCCGCTCAGCTTCGCCCACGTCCATGCGTTAACCACCGATCGCGCTTCAATCCAACCTCGCCTTGCCTGGAATACGCCGTAACGGATCTGTTCGAGTTGCGCCGTACTGTGCGCATCCGAGCCGATGGCGAGCAGCGCGCCTCCGTCCTGCGCGGCGCGAGCCATCACGTCGTTGAGATCGAGGCGGTAGAGCGATCCGTTGACTTCGAGAGCCACCCGTTTTCCCCGCGCGACTTCGACGACTCGGTCGAGATCGAATTCCAGCGGCTCGCGGCTGCCGAGCAACCGGCTTGTCGGATGCGCCAGAACGTCCACGTAAGGATGGTTGGCCGCATCGACCAGTCTCCCGGTGATCTGTTCTCTGGTTTGCCGGAAGTTGGAATGAATCGCGGCGACCACGATATCCAGCCGCGCGAGTATTTCGTCGGGATAGTCCAGCTTGCCATTCGCCAGGATATCGACCTCGGCGCCGATCAGAACGTGGGGTTTGAGGCGACCCCGCTTGCTGCGGAGGCGCTCGATCTCCTCGATCTTCTTTTCCAGACGGTCCCGATCGAGGCCGTGTGCGACGCGCTCGGAGGGTGAATGATCGGTGAGAGCAATATATTCATAACCCAGGTGGGCGGCCTCCTCGACCATTTCCTCGGAAGTCGATTTGCCATCCGACCAGACAGTGTGGGTGTGCAGATCTCCCCGCAGGTCCCCTGGTTCGATGAGCGCGGGAAGCTTGCCTGCCAGAGCCGCTTCGATTTCGCCCCGATCTTCGCGAAGTTCGGGCGGCATAACCGGCATCTTCATAAGGCGGTAGATGTCGGATTCTTCTTTTCCACCGAGACGACGCTCGCCGCGGAATACGCCATATTCGTTTACTTTGAGACCGGCCTTCTGCGCCAGCGTCCGCAGATGAATGTTGTGCTGCTTCGAGCCGGTAAAGTACTGCAGGGCTGCTCCGAAGGATTCGACAGGGACCGCACGCACATCGACCTGAATCCCGCCTTCGATGATCACCGTGGCCTTTGTGTCTCCGATACCAAGGATTTGCTTGACGATCGGCAGCCGCGTGATCTCCTTGAGCGCAAGGGCCGCGTCCTTCGACTGGATCAGCACGTCGAGGTCGCCAATAGTCTCGCGGCGGCGGCGCAGGGAGCCCGCAATTTCGACGCGGTCGATCGGTTCGATTGCGCCGATTCGCTCGATGAAATTCTCCGCCAGCGGCAACGCGACGGAAATCAACATGCGCTTCTGACTGCCCTCCCAGAGATCCAGGCCGCGGCGAATGTTTTCCACCTTCTTGCTGCCAAATCCTTTGAGCCTGCGAATCGCCTCGCCTTCGAGACATCGCTTCAATCCCACGAGGTCGTTGACTCTCAGTTTCTGATGAAGGAGCGCGAGCGTCTTCGGACCGAGGCCGGGCACGGTCATCAATTCGATCAGGCCCGGCTTGATTCCGCGGCACTCCTTTTCATACCGTCCGATTTTGCGCTTGTCGACGTACTCGGCGATCATTTCCGACAGGTCTTTGCCGATGCCCGGAATCTCTTCGAGCTTGCCCGCCTTCGCTATTGACGAGAGGTCTTCCTTGAGATCCCGGATTGAGACCGCCGCGCGCTCATAGGCCATGACGCGGAAGCGGTCTTCGCCCTTGAAGGCGAGCACGCGCGCCATTCGTTCGAAGATCCGGGCAACCTCTTCGTTGAGCACAGTTACTCGCCGGTGGGATAAGTTTCGGCAGGTTCGCCGGGCCCCCACTCTGCAGTGACTTCGAGCGGCTCCACGGCTCGCGTTTCATCGATGTGGATGACCGCATCGAACTGATCGGCAAGGCGCGCGTGGAAATAGTGACTCATGCGTTCCGATTCCGGTTTGTAGACCACGCCAATGGCGCGTTCCAGCATCGGCTCGCGCAGTGCGCCGGAGACGGCGGCAGCGTGCGGGAGAGTCAGGAAGAATGACGGCATTCCGGTTTCGTGAAACAAGGATTCATAACTGCCGTCGAGCGCCGGGCGGACCCGCTTTCGTTCAGCCGGTGATCCCCAGTCCGAAGCGGCCGTCACCGTACCACCGTACGTTGTGAAGCCGACTGCCACCGATTGCCGGCCAAAGTTCCGCCGCACCAGTTCTCCCAGATTCAGTTCGCCGTGCAAGCCCATCTCGGTCGCCCGGGCATCGCCCAAATGCGAATTATGAGCCCAGATCACTACTTTTGCGGGTTGCCCGCCACGCGAGAGGTGCGTGACGAGGCCATCCAGCGATTGCGCCATGTGGGTGTCGCGCAGATTCCACGAAGAGACCTGGCCTCGGAACATGGTCCGGTAATACTGCTCGGCGTCTTTGACGAGCAGCGCGTTCTGTTCGGCATAGAAGAAGTCGTCGGCCGCAATCCGTCCGTCGCGGCGAGCATAGTCGGCCGCGCGGCGCTGCAACTCCAGCAGTGTGGCGATGACTTCCTGCTCGCAGGAATGGCTCAGGCCGAGCCCCGCTGCATATCCGTAGGATTGTGGATCTTCGCCAAAATTCTCGAAACATGCATAGCGATGGCGCGCCCGGCGTGCACCTTCCGGGTCGACCTTGTCGAGGTAGGCGAGAACCGCCTCAATCGAAGTGTGAAGACTATAAAGGTCCAGTCCGAAGAAGCCAGTCTTCCTCGAGCCGGCGGCGAGGTCGTCGTTGTGCGCCCGCATCCAGCCCACAAAATCGAGGACATCGGCGTTACGCCACATCCAGGCGGGGAAACGCCGAAATCCGGACAGCGCGTCCACGCTGTCGGCATCCGCGCTTTGGCCCTGGACATAGCGATTGACGCGATATGCATCGGGCCAGTCCGCCTCAACCGCGACAGCTGTAAAACCCTTTTCGAGGATCAGCCGTTTTGTGATCCGGACGCGTTCGCGGTAAAACTCGTGCGTGCCGTGCGATGCTTCGCCCAGAAGAACGAAACGCGCATCGCCGATAAAGGCGAGCAGGGTGTCGTAGTCGGCGGCGGCATGAGTCAATGGATGCGCGGCGTCCCGAACAAGGCCGGAGATAAGGCCGGACATCGGAAGAGTGGCTTCAGGCATAGTGCCTCCTGCGTTTTGCACTCTGAAGATGCAAATTGAGAACCAAACCCACAGGCAGCCAATATGCTGAGAGGTCCAGTGCGGCGCGATGCTGTTTCATGAGCTGATCGGATTTTTCGAAAGACTCGAACGCTCTTCCGGGCGGTTAAAGATGTATTCCGTGATCGGCGATTTGTTCCGGCACGCAACCGCTTCCGAGATCGCAATCATCGCTTACCTTTGCGAGGGTGGACTGCTTCCGCCCTGGGCGGGTCTGGAGACTGGCATTGGCGACCAGATGGCGATCCAGGCCATCTCCGCGGCCGCGAGCCAATCCCTTGCTCAGGTTCGGCAGCGGTATCGGAAAACGGGCGACCTGGGCACAGTCGTTGAGCAGATTCTCCCGGCAGTGAGCGACAAGGCGCCCACCGTTGCCGGCGTCTACAAAGAGATGATTGGCATTGCGCGCACTGCCGGGGGCGGCAGCGTCAACAGGAAGATTACGTTGTTGGCAGGATTGCTACAGCGGTGTTCGCCGCCCGAAGCGCGCTACGTACTGCGCTTTATCACTGGAAAACTGCGTCTTGGGGTGGGTCCTTTGACGATTCTCGAGGGGGTCGCGCGAAGCTTTCCGGAAAGCAAAGACGCGCGAAAGCAACTGGAGCGAGCCTATAACCTCTGCTCCGATCTCGGCCTCGTTCTGAAAACCGCGCGGCTTGGCGGACTCAACGCACTCAAACGCTTCAAAACACGCGTCGGAACCCCCGTTCGGGTCATGATGGCGGAACGGCTGCCATCGGCTGCGGCCATTATCAACCGGCTCGGAACCTGTTCGGTCGAATCGAAACTGGACGGATTCCGTTGTCAGGTTCACATCCGGGACAGTCAGGTTGAGATCTTCTCGCGCAATCTGGAACGTACAACCTCCATGTTCCCGGATCTCGTCCAGTCGGCCCGAAAGCAACTCGTTGGATCCAGCGTCATTCTGGACGGCGAGGCCGTCGCGTTGAATCCATCGACCGGCGAATACTACCCCTTTCAGGTCACTGTGCAGCGCAAGCGCAAGTATCGCGTTGCGGAAATGGCGAAGGAGTTTCCCCTCTTTCTCTTCGTTTTTGATCTGCTGCGTCTCAACGGCAAAGACTACACGGCTCTGCCGTATGAAACGCGGCGGAAAGCCCTGGAAACTCTCCTCCGCAGGAAGGGAAGACTTCGGCCCGTGGACCGCATCGTCGCGCGCATACCCAAGGAGTTGCAGCGCTTTTTTGATAACCAGGTGGAGCGTGGGCTCGAAGGGATCATCGCCAAAAGGCTCGATGCGCCCTACGAAGCGGGGGCGAGGAACTTCAACTGGATCAAGCTGAAACAGACTTACGCGGGAAAACTGAGCGACACCGTCGATGCAGTGATCGTCGGCTACATGCGCGGGCGAGGCGCAAGGGCGCGGCTTGGAATCGGCGCGGTACTCGTCGCGGTCTACGATGCGAAGACAGACAGCTTCCCGACCATTGCGAAGGTCGGCAGCGGCCTGACTGAGGAGGAATGGGTGAAGCTTCGGCGGGCATTGGACGCCTGCAAACTCACGAGCAAACCTCCGCGCGTCAGGTCCCGTCTCATTCCGGACGTCTGGACGGAGCCGAAATACGTCGCGACAGTTTTGGCCGATCAGATCACCCGATCCCCCGTGCACACCTGCGCGCTGGTGAAGGATGGCAGCGGCCTTGCCTTGCGATTTCCCCGCTTCGTCGGCGGCATTCGGGATGACAAGTCTCCCGAGCAGGCAACGTCGGTACGCGAGATCGAACAGTTGTACGCAATGAGCCTCAGGAAATCAGATTTGAGAGGAGAATGAACCCCGCGCCCGCCGCCAGAGCGACCATGACGAGGATGGCCTTCCGGGGCTTTCCCTCGCTGACCGAGATAACTGCACAAGGCCGACAAGCGAAAGCAGGCTGACCAGGACCACGCTGGCCACTGCGTACCCGGACACCGATGGATTGCCCGCCATCTCAGGCTTGCCTGGCGCCAGCCAGCGATTCTTCGGGCACCTTGTCCTCCGCGGCTACCAGAGCGTCCAACTCACCACGTTCCAGCGTTTCCTTGCGAATCAGTTCGTTCGCGATCCGCGCAAGCGGGCCGCGGCATCGCTCCAGAATATCGCGGACACGCTTGTAAGTTTCATCCAGGATCCGCCGGGCTTCGCTGTCGATCAGTTCGGCGGTCTGTTCGCCATAGTTGCGTTCTTCGGCTTCAAAAGGCGATCTGAGGAAAGGTGACGTCAAAGACTTTCCCCAGGTTAGCAGCCCCAGTTTTTCGCTCATTCCGAACCGGGTCACCATCTGGCGGACGAGCGTGGAAGCGCGTTCCAGATCGTCGGCCGCACCCGTGGATACAACTCCGCCATAGTGGAACTCTTCCGCCGCCCGGCCGCCGAGCAGGACGGCGATCTGATCTTCGAGTTCCTCGCTTGTCATCAGGTAACGCTCCTGCGTGGGCAATTGAAGCGTGTACCCAAGAGCTCCGATCGAGCGCGGAATAATCGAGACGCGGTGAAGCGGATCGGCATGCTTGACCGAGAGCGCCACCATGGCGTGTCCGGCTTCATGCACGGCCACTCGCTCTTTCTCCTCGGGGCTCATAACACGGCTCTTTTTTTCGAGCCCGAGCATGACCCGGTCAGCCGCCTGATCGAAATCGCGCATCTCCACACGATCGCCACCGCGGCGGACCGCGAGCAGCGCCGCCTCATTCACGATGTTAGCCAGGTCCGCCCCCACCATTCCCGGTGTTCGCGCGGCGATCGTTTGCAGATCGACATCGCCTCCTGTCAGGATTTTGCGCGCGTGTACTTTCAGAATCTCCACACGGTCGCGCAAGTCCGGGCGGTCCACCAGCACCTGCCGATCGAAACGGCCGGCTCGCAGCAGTGCGGCATCGAGGACTTCGGGCGTGTTCGTGGCCGCCATCAGAATGACACCCTCAGACGTGTCGAAGCCATCCATCTCCGCCAGCAGCTGATTCAGGGTCTGTTCGCGTTCGTCGTTGCTGAAACCGATTCCACGGCCTGAGGTGCGCGATTTGCCGATCGCATCCAATTCATCGATGAATACGATGCACGGCGCTTTCTGCTTCGCCTGCTCAAACAGGTCGCGGACGCGCGCCGCTCCCACGCCCACGAACATCTCGACGAACTCTGAACCGGAGATGGAAAAAAACGCGACGGCGGCTTCGCCGGCAACGGCCCGCGCCAGCAGCGTCTTGCCTGTCCCCGGAGGTCCCACGAGCAGCACACCCTTCGGAATTCGGCCACCCAGCTTCTGATATTTGGCCGGCTGCCGCAGGAAATCGACAATCTCTTCCAATTCCAGCTTCGCCTCATCCACTCCCGCAACATCGTTGAACGTGACCTGGATTCGACTGGACTCATCGTGGATCTTCGCGCGGTTTTTCCCAAATGTCAGCGGACCGCCTGTGCGCGTCATGCGCCTCGTAGCGAAACCGTAAATCAATCCAAGGAAGAGAAAGGGGAGGATCCAGCCCAGCACATTTCCTATCGAGGAGCCGCCGGTAATCCGCCCGCTGAACTTCACCGGATGCGCTTCCAGCTCCTTAAACAGCAGCGACTCGTCAACGCCCGGAAGCCGCGTGGTTTTGATGGTCAGGTCGGATTCGGATTGCGGGTGCGTTGGGTCCGATTTACGCACGCCCGTCAGATCCTGTGCCCCGATCTCTACTTCCGACAGATTTCCCGCGCGCAACTCCGAAAGGAACTCGCTGTAGGAAACCAGTTTCGGGGTCGCCGCGGCCGCAAAGCCTCCCCCCGCATACGCGGCCATCAGGGCCATGACGATGTTGAAACCAGCGAAGATCAACCGAGACTTATGCTGTCGCTCCATCCCTCTCTCCGTGGTGCATGTGACCAGCCATTCGTGCGGAAGAACCAGTCCCCAAAGAGCCTCGCGCCCGGTCACGGTTTAATGCGAATCGTTGCGCGTTCATGTGCGCGGTCAGAGTGAGAATCATCAAGCCCGGTAGGGCCACAATCCTCATGGCACATTTTTTATCGGAACTGCACCAATTCAGTCCGCTGGATAGGCGTCATGATGCGCGTCTTGAACCAGGATTCTCATTGCGCCTCGCTGGCATACGGGCGAACATCAGGCACTGATCGCTCACGGGTTCTTCCGTCGACTCTGGTTCATCAATCTCGTATGCCAAAGACCTCTCCAGACCGAAGCATCGGATCGTTTCAACAAAACCGTTCCCACTCAAGCGGATCAGGATCTCTTTCTCCAACAGTTTTCGCAGACTCATATAGCCCTCCGCGGCACGCCTTGCATATCATCAAAAGCGACCGCTGCCTTTCTTCTGGCACGTTTTCAGCCAGAGAGCTGGCCCCTCTCCGGCCGGACTCCGACCTCATTAACAAGGAAAACTGCACCGATGCCTGAGCGATCTGGCGCAGCTTCTGGCAAAATCGGCGCAAAAAACCGAAAACAAAACCGGAAGGGCTCGCGTTCAGCCGAGCCGCACGTAGGTCACAGGCTATTCAAAGGTAGTCAAGCTTACCGTAGTCTGCCTCTGGAATCTTCGCTCCCAGGGCTTCATGAAGCCCGGTCAGGAGATTCAGAAAATCGACCCAGGATATCGAGCCCTTCTCGCGGATTTTCATCTGTTGCCACGTCCTGAGGAGCCCCCTGAGCACGCTGCGACCGACCGTCCATAGTGCGAGGCGGGCCGGATCCGGCAACGCTGTAGGATCCGATGCGCTTTCTCTCTGCCTTTCAGAGCACTCGAAGGGGCAGGAAGATTGTTTGTCCCTTACGATTCACGAGCACAAGGGCGGGCCGATCGCCCGATTTCTGTAAGGCTGCCCGCATATCATCGACTGAACGGACGGGCTGATGATTAATCTCCTGAATGACGTCC
>JBEKTF010000232.1:0-8316 GCA_049516355.1 Bryobacteraceae bacterium
GATCTGGGCCTATGGCACGCGCAGCCAGGAAGGTCTGGCATTCGATCCGGCAACCGGGCGTTTATGGGAAACCGAGCACGGCCCCCGCGGCGGTGACGAGCTGAACATCATCGAGAAAGGCAGGAATTACGGATGGCCGGTGATTGTACACGGCATCGACTATCCGGGTAACGCGATCGGCGAGGGCATCACGCACAAGGAAGGCATGGAGGAACCGGTGTATTACTGGGATCCGGTAATCGCGCCCTCGGGCCTCGCTTTCTATACCGGCAAGATGTTTCCGAAGTGGCAGGGCAGCGTTTTCGTCGGCGGTCTGCGCGGCGCCGTGCTGGATCGGCTTACGATTGTCAACGACAAGGTCGTAGCGGAAGAACCTCTCCTGACCGATTTGCATGCCCGGATTCGGGACGTGCGCGTCGGACCCGACGGCGCCGTCTATGTGTTGACCGACAGCGGCACCTCCGCGGTGTCATCCCATACGCCGTTAACAAGCAAACTATTGAAACTCACTCCTCAATAGTTTCGACGCCGTCCGCGACCGCTGTTTTTGTGCCGCTTACCGTGCTCGCTGAACCGGTTTGGCGAACTTCGCCGCGTCAACCGGGACGTTTACCTGCACGTCGGTCAGCGCATACTCTTCCTGACCGCTCACCCAGCCGAAGGTCCACTTGAACGGCATCATGACGCCGTTAACGGGCCGGTAATCCGAGTAGTCGATCTGCGTCGGAACGCGCCCGACCGCCGTGGTGGCATAACGGACCATCCGCGTCAGCAGGCCCGACTGCTTATCGAAATAAAACGTGGCGAACAGACCGTTGGCGCCGTTTCCCTGGATGACATAGACCTCATGACCGTCCACAGTGGCAGGATAACTGACGCGCCAGGAGCTGAAAAATTGCTTGAGCCCGCCCGGAAACGCCATTTGCGCGTCCAGTTTGGCCCCTTCGAGCGCACTCGCATTGAGCGCGTATTCTCCCACAACTGTGAGCGGGAGCATGACCCAGGCATCGCGGCCATCAAACGTCCTGGCCAGATCCCCCTCGCGCTGGTGGACCAGCGTGGCAAGCTGATTCGGTGCCTTCGCGTTGATCTCCACCGGATCGGCGTTGACTTCTCCGAACAAATGGCTGGTCCCCTTAGCGGTATAGCTTGTGAGTTTGGAAAGCTGGTCCGCCCCGCCCAGAGCCTGGATATATTTGTCAAGAATCTGATCGGCGGGGGGGGTGCCGGCTGCTGCCGGGGCGACGGCTCGCAGGACGTCGGGCGGCGTGACGAGCGGCGTCCCGTAGATCGAATCGATCGGAGCCGTGACAGCGGGGCTTTGATCGCCGCGATGGCAGGTCCAGCACGTCACTTCCTGGCGTCCATTGAAGTTCGTTTTATTGATGGTTTGCACCATCTGGACCATCTTGCGCGCGATGACTTTCCGCGGCGGATCGGCTTCCCATTTCGGATTGGATGTGCCGGCCCCCGTATGACAATCCCCGCAGCATGAGTTCAGGGCGGCCGAAAACAGGCCCATCGTGCCCATGAACTCGTCGACCGGAATACCCTTCAGTACCTGGATATTCTTGAAGGCCTTCTCGGACATCAGCGGCTTCGGCGGTGCAGTCTGAGTCTGAGCCTGCAGAGACGCCCCGGCTGTAAACAGGACCAGCAGTTTTTGTTTCATGTTTGTTTTCATGGCGTTTTTGCCGTTCCCGATTATATTTGCCGCGCACTTCACCTCGCAAGGCGAAGATGGCCGTCGCCGTGGAGACACTTCCCATGCATGACATAGGGGCACTCAAGTCCCAGGTCACCAGGCCAAATCAGGATGAAACCGCTATTCGAATGTGCCGCCCCACTTCCAGCCATCTGACGGGCGAGTGATATTGACCATGCGAGCCCTGTGGTCTTCGGGATTCCGTCCCGGAACAGCGAGAATCACAACGTGATCACCCGGCTTCAGGCTCTCGCGGGTTATGCCCTGGGTGCCCAACTGCCCGCCGGCGCCCCATTCCACTGCCCACCGGGTCACGTCGCCGTTCGCCTCTTTCACTTCAAGGTGCACGAACGAATGTGGGTTCCGATATAGGAACTGGACCACGTTTCCTTCGAGCGTCATCTTTTGATCTTCCAGGTACGTGGAGGCAAAAGAATGATGTGCGTAAGCCCGAACTCCCAGAACGGTAACTCCAGCGAAGAGTAGAACGAGTAGCTTTTGTTTCATGCTGCTATCTCCTGTGTGACGAATTATATCCTGGTTTCTCAGCCTTGACACCGGTCGGGGGAATTGATAATTTCAGCCTGCATTATTAAGGCGAAGAGCGCGGTCCCAGGAGGCTTTTAAAGTGAAGAAGAATCTCATTGGCTTAATCGCGGAAGGCGCAATCATTGCCGTCATCCTTTCAACAAGTCTTTCGCCGGCTGCGGGGCAGGAATCGGGGAACGCCGGCGTCACGGCGGCCCCGAAGGGTGCCCCGCATGCACCCACGCCAAAAACCGCGGACGGCAAACCCGACCTGACCGGGGTCTGGCGCCCCCAACCTTTCACCAACGACTTCACCAAAGTGTTGGCGCCGGGCGAAACCATGGAGATGCTTCCCTGGGCGGCGAAGCTGACCGCCGCTCGCATGTCCAAAGACGATCCGGAAGCCAATTGCCTCCCCGCCGGTGTTCCGCGCACGGCCCCCTACCCCTGGAAAATCATTCAGACGCCCAGCGTGATCGTATTCCTGTTTGAAGGCAACATTCACAGCTATCGTCAGATCTTTATGGATCGTCAGGATCACCCCAAAAACCTGGTGGATAATCCCACTTGGTATGGCGATTCGATCGGCAAGTGGGATAAAGACACCCTCGTGGTTGACACGATAGGGTTCAACGACAAGTTCTGGTTCGATTTTGCCGGGCACCCGCACACCGAACAATTGCACACGATCGAGCGCTACCGTCGCATCGATATGGAAACCCTGGAAGACCGGGTCACCGTAATCGACCCCGGAGCCTACACAAAGCCGTTTACGCTGCTTTCGGTAATGCCTCGACTCCACGAAGAACTCATGGAGTACATCTGTTCCGAAAACAACCGCGACGTGCCGCACATCCTCGGCAAAGACGGCGTCGACAAGCCCGTCAGGTAACGCCGGCGGTCTTGCCGCCGGTTCTTCTACTTCGCGCGCAGGGTGAGCTTCTGAACTCTCCAGTTCCCCAGCTCGCCCACATAAAGCTCGTTCTCGCTACGGCAATCGATAGCGTTGGTCACGTCGAATTCCTTCGGCGATTTCCCGGCCCGGCCAAACTTGCCGACAACCCGCCCATCCAGCTCCACCTTGTAGATTTCGCCATTCGAATCGAGATCTTCCGTGGTATTTGAATTCGAGCTGTAAAGATATTGATGCGCCCCAGGCGTGATGCAAATCGCCGCCGGAACCCCGACATTTTTGATTTCCGTGTTGAAGTTTCCATCGCCGTCGAAAACCTGGATTCTCCTGTTCCCGCTATCGGCGACGTATACATTACCTTGCTTGTCCACGGCGATCCCAAGCAGCGTGTTGAACTGACCTTGCCCCGCGCCTCGCGACCCCCAGGACTTGATGAACTTGCCGTCCTTATCGAACTTCGCGACTCTTGCGTTGCCAAATCCATCGGCCACGTAAATATTCCCGGCAGCGTCCCACGCCACGTCGGTAGGCCGTTCGAAAATGTCAGCCTTCACTCCCTCGCCGGGAAGTCCGCCGCGAGGCGTCGGCACAGCCGTCAGAGGCGCAGCCGGGACCCGTTCCGCTTCCGACTTTCTGCCCAGCAATAACTGAACCCGGCCGTTCGGATCGAACTTGATCACCATGCTCGACATCTGGTCGACAACCCAGACGTTATCCTGCGGATCGACCCGCACCTGCTGCGCAACCAGAAACCCATACGAGTCCTTGCCGATCTCGCGCACGAACTTCCCGGTCTTGTCGAACTCGAACAACCGGGATCCTCCATGCGCGAAAGGCCGCGCGGTGCCGAACGTGACCGTGGGATGGCCCGTCCGGGTGTAGACAAAAACGTCTCCCTTGGAGTCGGTCGCTACGCCGGCCGTTTCACCCAGATTGAGTTTATCCGGCAATTTCAAAGGCTCGGTGGAATCGAAAGGAATCTCGGCAACCTGTGCGACAGCCGAAATCCCGGAAAGTATCGCGAGCGGCAGAATTCGATAAAAGCGTCTCATAAAGCTTCCTATTTGACCGAGGCGGTCGTTGTCAGCGCCGGTTTCAACATCAGTTTTTGTACCCGCCACGATTCAATTTCCGAAACGAGGATCTGGTCGGGATTCCGGCAATCCATCATGTGAACCACCTGGAATCCGCCGTGCAGCTTGCTGGCGTGGCCGAACTTCGCGAGAACCGTTCCATCGCGCTCCATCTTATAGATCTCGCCGCTGTTGTCCCACGTGCCTGGGAGATTGCCATTGGGATTTGAATTGGAACTGAACACGTACTGATGTGGCCCCGGCGAAACACAAACCGTCCACGAAACGCCGACATTGGTGTTCATTCGCTTGAAATTGAGGTCGTTGTCGAAAACCTGCATCCGGGCGTTACCGCGATCGGCCACATACACATCGCCCTGCGCATCGACCGCGAGCCCGTGCGGCAGGTTGAACTGGCCCGGTCCCGTCCCGACTTTCTCACTGCCGACCTGCTTCAGGAATCGACCGTTCTTGTCATACTTCACAACTCTGTTATTCACGTATCCGTCGGAAACGAAAATATTGCCGTCTTTGTCCCAGCCGACATCGGTTGGCCTGCCGAGGATATATTTCTGGGCGGGCGCTGCCGGTCCCGGAGGCGCGAGAAGGACTCCCGCAATGGCGGGCGGCCTGTGCCCGAGCACCATCACGATGCGGCCCGCGGGATTGAATTTGATGACCATGTTGGTCCCCTCATCGACGACCCAGACATTGTCTTCCGAGTCGACACGCACGGAGTGCGCGAACTCGAAGCCATAGTTCCCCTCGCCGATCTCGCCGACGTAGGTGCCGTTCTTGTCGAATTCGAACAGGCGCGTATTCGCGCTGCGCGTGAAGACATAAACATGTCCTTTTGAATTGGTCGCAACGCCCATCGCTTCGCCCATGTAGAGGCCCGCCGGCATTTTCAGGAAATTCGGCGCCGAGTCATACGGGATTTCAGGAACATTCGCTTTGGCGTTCGCTTGCGCAAAAACGGGGCTGGTAACGAGCAGAGCCCCTCCTAAACAGGAGATCGCCAAACAGGACATCAAAGATCGCGTCATTTTAAACCTTCCTTCCGGTACCAGAACATTATCATCCATTCCGCTTGCAAAAACGAACGCCAAAAACGATGCCAATTCTCAACCTGCCATTCATCAGCCTGTAAACGAAGCGGCGCAAAACTGAAGAATGGCATTCGAATCGTTTCCCTCCAGCCGTCTGCCAGCACCGCTGGCAAGCGCGGTGAATCGTATCCTGCAAATCGACCGTCTCGAAGCATTGTATGCCCGCGCCAGCGCCGAACACGGTTTCGTGCGGCGCTTGCTTGACGATCTCGACGTTCGCGTTAACGTGACGCCTGCCGATTTCGACAAAATTCCGTCGACGGGTGCCGTGGTTGCGCTCTCCAACCACCCGTTCGGAATTCTGGACGGAGTAATGCTGGCGGATCTGCTGACGCGCGCACGATCGGACGTGCGGATTCTGACGAATCAGTTGCTCGGCGAGCTTCCGGAACTGGCGCCGCTCTGTTTCTTCATCGATCCGTTCGACAGACCGGAGAGCCGCGTTGGCAATGGGCGCGCGCTAAAGCAAGCCATCGCGCATCTGCGCTCCGGCGGCTTGCTGCTCATATTCCCGGCCGGTGAAGTTTCACACTTCGATTTGAAAAAACGCGCCATCTGCGATCCGGAGTGGAATCGCACTGCGGCAAGATTGATTCGCATCACCCACGCGAAGTCTTTGCCGATTCTCATCCACGGGGCCAATGGCATCCCTTTCCAGATGCTGGGGATGGTTCACCCGCGTTTGCGCACGGCGGCGCTTCCCGTCGAAATGCTGAACAAGCGCGGGAAGTCGGTCGAGATCAGAATTGGTGGAACCATCGATGCGTCGCGCATCGAAGCCATCCCGGACGTTGCCGATGCGACCCGCTATCTTCGCTTGCGCGTGGAATTGCTCGCCCGCCGGAAATCGGACACTGCAGAGCACGTGACCCATGGCCAGCTTCCCGTGGCTGCCTGTAACCCGGTTGAAACCTTGGCCGATGAAATCAACGCGCTGCCCGAAACTTGCAGGTTGGAAGAAACCCGCGAATTCGCCGTCTATCTCGCCGATGCCCGGAGCATTCCGCTCGCGCTCCACGAAATCGGACGTTTGCGTGAAATCACCTTTCGCGTGGCGGGCGAAGGCACCGGGCGACCTCTCGATCTGGACCGATTCGATCCTCACTATCTGCACCTCTTCCTCTGGAATAAAGAGAAGCGCGAGATCGCCGGCGCATACCGGCTCGGCGATGTTCCCGCTCTGATGTCCCGCTTCGGGCTGAAGGGTCTCTACACCGAGTCTCTATTCCGCTTCAATGCGCGTTTTGTACGCCAGTTGGGTCCATCGCTCGAATTGGGCCGTTCCTTTATCCGGCCCGAGTATCAGCGCCAGTTTGCGCCGCTGTTGCTGTTGTGGAAAGGCATCGGCGTTTGGGTCTCCCGGCACCCGGAATACTCGACGCTGATCGGCGCGGTGAGTGTGAGCAATCAATATTCGCCCGCGTCGCGCGAATTGATCGCGCGCTACTTCGAAAAGCAGAACGCGGCCGAAGAATGGCGGGGCGCGGTTCGGGCACGCCGTCCCCTGCGCGGCAATCTGGTGCAGAAATGGGAGACCGAGGCGCTCTGTTCGCTGCTGCCCGACGTGGAAGACCTTTCGGCGCCGATCGCCGACCTCGAGCCCGATGGCAAGGGAATTCCGATTCTGGTTCGTCAATACGTCAAGCTGGGCGGCAAGCTGCTGGCATTCAGCGTCGATCCGCGGTTTGCGAATACCCTCGACGGTTTCGTGATGGTTGATCTCTCTCGCACCAGTCCCGAAATACTCGCGCGCTACATGGGCAAGGAGCAGGCGCAACAGTTTATCGCGTGGCATCGGACACCCCGCCCGCGCGTGGCCTGATCCGAATCGCGATAATTGTTTTTGAGGCTCGACCGGGTTCGTGCGATGATTCGCCGGCGCGTGCGATACCGCGTGATGCGGGCCGGCTTGCTTTTTATGCTCGCTCTCGCCCTCACCGGCGCGGGCGCTTTCCTCTCCGGCAACAATCTTCTGTTTCTCGTGTTCGCGGCCATGATGGCGCTGCTGTTGGTGTCGGGATTCATCAGCCGCCTGGTTCTCTCCGGCCTCGAACTGGAACTCCTGCTACCGGAGAACGTGTCGGCGCGAATGCCCACGGCAGCGCGCATTCGAATCCGCAATCTGAAACGCCTGACGCCGTCATTTTCCATTGAACTCGCGGGCCAGAGCGATGCCGCCCACGATGTCCCGGCGATTCTGACCAATCCCGTCTATTTCCCGATGATTCCCGGACGAGCTGTGATCGAGATGCCGGTCACCGTGGTGTTCCCTTACCGCGGACGTCACAAAGAAAACATCTTCTCGATCTCGACGAAATTCCCGTTCGGTTTCCTGCGCAAGAGCACCAGGGTTGCGCTGCGCCGCGAGACCATCGTGTATCCCGCGCTCGAGCCACGCCCCGGCACGGATATTCTTCTGGATTCGCTCGCCGGGGAACTCGAAACGCAGACCCGCGGGGATGGGCATGATTTTTATCGCGTCCGCCCTTATGAGCCGCAGGACAACGCACGCCACGTCGATTGGAAAAGCACCGCCCACGCGGGCGAACTGCAGGTGCGGGAGTTCACGCGCGACCAGCAGGGAGTGGTCGAGATCCTCTTCGACCGGCGAATAGACCCCGGCCAGCGGCAGCGCTTCGAAGAACTAATAGAGGATTGCGCGTACCTCGCCTGGCGCCTTGCGGATCGCGACGCCCGGATATGGTTCCGCTCACAACGCCTCGCCCTCGCTCTGCCGGAAGAGGGAGACGTTTACGATCTGCTGAAATATCTGGCGCTAGTAGAACCGCTCGTAGGGGGCGAAGAGCTACCCGCGGAGTTCGCCTTCGACGACCCGAACCTGCACGTCGTCTTCAGCCTCGACCGCCTTCATACGCACTAACACCGCAGGCCAAAAGGCCTACTCCACCTCTCTTGCAAACTGTCGACCTTCAGCGTGGAGTAGGCGTTTTCGCCTGCGTTCTTGTCGTCGTGTTAATACCAAGTCAT
>JBEKTF010000233.1:0-8267 GCA_049516355.1 Bryobacteraceae bacterium
CAATCCCTCGATCTCCGCTTTCTGACTCGCGCTCAGGGCAAGCGCGGGCGCCGGACTGGGCATGCCCCAGTATAGGGCGATCCCGGCTATATGTAAATAATTATATAAGACAGGACACTAGCCTTTTCAAGGCTCGACAGCGCTTCAAAGTAGTACTTGCTCTTTCCCTCGTCGATGATACGCATGCACAAAGCGCGGAAGACTTTCGCAGCAACGCCAGGATGGGTTTTGGCGAGACGCTCCGCCACGGGTTCGGTAACGTAATGACTCAAACTCTCCAGCTTGGAGTTGCCGGTACGTTCCAATCGTTCGGCGAGTCTTCCGATTTCCTTCGCGCTGAGCCATAATTCGATAACCGAATCCAGGTCGCCTTGCTCGGCGGCATCCATCGCTTTCTTATGCCACGCCCCGCGCTCAGCTTTTGGAACATAGCGAACGAGTTCCTCATAAGTGAACTTGCCGGGCTGCGTCTGAAACTCGGCCCACGCGGAATCAAGCGCCTCTGCCCCGCAGCCGAGCTTAACGAGAAGGGCGCGCCGCATCTCACCCAGTTTGTAGCTGACACCACGACCAAAGGCATTCGGCTTCTCCATTGCGAGCCCACGTTCTACCCAGGCAAGAGCATCGTTCGGTTTGCGCCTCGCCTGGAGCATCGCGGCGATGGCCTCGCAGTCGGCCTGCGTGAGTTCGGTCTGCTCGGTCAGATCGATATATATACTTCCCGACGTTCCGTTGGTGCGAGTAGACGGCCTTCAGCATCCGGCACCAGCGGTCACGCGCGTAGTTGGGATTCGGCGACGCCGGCTTCCGTTCGCTGAGTGCCGCGCATTCCTTTTCGAAGCGGACGCGCATCTCACTCTCGAATGCCTCCAGTCCGGCTCTGTCCAGGACTTTCACCGCCGAAAGTTCCAGATCGTTACAGAAACCGTAGTCGTCTTCGTCCATCCACTTCAGCAGGAGGCGGGCAGTCTCGGCGCGATCTTCATCAGCCGCTTGCCGCGCCGCGATCCAGCCGCAGAAAAGGCCGCCGGCGAATGTTCCGAACTCGCCATCCGAGTCGTCGATCTCCTCTGCCTTCGCGTTGCAGGCGGCGAGGAAAGTCTCATACAGCGCGACGGCCCGCGCGGGTTGGGATGCCGTCAATTTGGCAATCTCAGCTTCACAGTGACGAAGGTCCGAAACAAAGGAGAAACCTTCGTTCCAGGCAAGGAAGCGTCCAGCCTGGAGGGCGGCTTCAATTATGCTGTCCATCGGGTCGCGGCGCTTTCGCCTGGTCATTCGTTGTACGCTCCAGTAGATGGCAGCTATCCATATTAGTCGAACAGCATGTTAATTGAACAGCAGATTGGCGAACGGCAAGCGAGGGCGGGCAGCGCGGTAGCGCGAATCCTGGAGCGGCCTGCGGGCAACGTTTACGGCGACTACAAAATCAAGTCCGGCAGCGGAAAAATCTACCGCGTCGCTGTCCGCGGACCGGGGCTGTTTGAGAACTACTGCTCCTGCCCGGACTTCGCCGTCAACACGCTGGGAACCTGCAAGCATATCGAGGCCATGCTGTTGCGGCTGCGGCAGCGCCACCGGAAGGCGATCGAGACTGCAGCGTATAAACGCACCCGCGCTTCTCTGTCGCTTCAGTACGGAGACACGCTCGAGGTGCGGCTGCATTTGCCGGCTTCGCCTTCGCCTGCGCTGCGATCGCTTGCCGCAAAATACTTCGATCCGGCGGGACTGTTGCCGCGCACACAATACCGGCAATTCGCCCGGGTGCTCGAAGCATTCCGAGGCGCGGACGACCGGGCAATCGTTTATAGCGACGCTCTGGAATACGTCGAGTGGGAAAACGAACTGGCCGATGGCCTGGACCTGGAACGCAAGCTGCTCGCAAAGATCAAGCGCGGCCAGGACCCAACGGCCGGCGTCCTTAAGACCACGCTTTTGCCGTACCAGATGCGCGGAGCCCTGTTTGCCGCCTGCCGGGGACGAGTGGTTCTCGCCGACGACATGGGTTTAGGGAAGACCGTGCAGGCGTTGGCAGCGACGGAATTAGTGCGCCGCCGCAAAGGAATCGAGAGAGTGCTGGTGATTGCGCCCGCCTCCGTCAAATACCAGTGGAAAACGGAAATCGAGAAGTTCACGGAACTCCCGGCGCGGGTCATCGACGGGTTGTTGCCCGCGCGCCGGGCGCTCTACGCTTCTCCCGCGTTCTTCACTCTAACCAGCTATGAACTGGTCCTCAAAGATGTGCGGTACATGCATGAGCTAAGGCCGGACCTGATTATCCTCGATGAAGCGCAGCGCATCCGCAACTGGGCCACTGCAACCGCGCGTACGATCAAACAACTGAAGAGCCGTTACGCCTTCGTCCTTACCGGTACGCCCCTCGAGAACAAACTGGAGGAGCTCTTTTCCGTGGTCGAGTTCGTCGACGGACGGCGACTGGGACCCGCCTTCCGCTTCCTCCACGAGCACCGCATGGAGGACGAGAAGGGCCACCTGCTCGGTTATCGCGGCTTGGATCGTATTCACGGCCAGATGGCGCCGGTCCTGCTTCGGCGCACCCGCGCGGAGGTTCTCAAAGATCTCCCCGAGCGGACCGACCAGATCTTCCGCGTGCCGCTGACTCCCGAGCAGGCTGAACCCTATTACGAACAAAGCGACATCCTGGCAGCGCTCATGCGGAAGTGGGAAAGACAGGGCTGGCTCTCCGAGATCGACCAGAAGCGCGTCCTGTGCCGCATTCAGAACATGCGCATGCTCTGCAACTCGACATTTCTCTTCGACAAGCAAACGCACCATTCGCCCAAGCTGCAGGAGTTTCGCGAGATCCTCAGGGAACTGGCGATCGAAGAGAACCGCAAGGTGGTGGTGTTCAGCGAATACGAGCGCATGACACATCTGGCCGGGGAGGAACTGCGCAAGCTGGGAATCGGGTTCGTCTCGCTCCATGGCGGCGTGCCTTCCCGTCAGCGCGGTGCTCTGATCGAGAAATTCAGGAACGATCCGGAGTGCAAAGTCTTCCTGTCGACGGATGCGGGAGGCGTTGGATTGAACCTGCAAGCCGCTTCGGCCGTTGTGAACTTCGAGCCGCCATGGAACCCGGCCCGGCTGGAGCAAAGGATTGGGCGCGTGCACCGGCTTGGGCAGTCGCGGCCAGTTCACGTGATCCACATGCTGACGTCTGACAGCATCGAAGAGCGGGTATGGGAAACGCTGCGCCTGAAGAAATCGCTGTTTGCGGGGGTTTTCGACTCTCCCACCGGCGAAGTCAGCTTTGAAAAGCTCGGACGCAAGACGGTTCTCCAGGCGGTGAAGGAAATCTTCGCCGATCAACCCGCCAGGCCCAAACCCATTGTCGATCCCACGGTGCCCGTTCCTTTGAAGGCGGTGGCAACGGCTGCAGCGCAACCGACGGCGGGCGGGATCGAAACGGCCGCGGCCGGCTTGATTGAAGCCAGCGTCAAATTCATCGAGTCGATCACAAGTGATGGCACGGGCAGCCGATTGGAACAGATACTGTCCGGCCTGTGCACACGGGACGCCCGGACAAACAAGCCAGTCTTATCGATACCTCTGCCTGAGTCCGTGAACCCGAAACGCATCGCGCGGGCGGTCTCGGGCCTGGTGAATTCGCTCGGGCGAGCCGTGTCCGGGGCGGGCAAAACCTGAGAGGGCCATCGTGTTTAGCGCGAAACCCTTACGGGAGCCCTGGATGTTGGCCAAGCACCGGATATAGTAGAAGGCAGGCAGACGATGGCTACGACTCAGAATAACTCGGAAGTCACTGAATTTCCGCCGCCGGCCCGATTGATGTCGATTTCAGTGCACGCGGGCGAAGTCTTCGCGAACCAGGAGAAAGCGATCCACTGGCTCCGGTCGCCGAACCCATCGCTGGAGGGCAAGACTCCGCTTCAGGCCGCTCAGACCGACCAGGGTTATCAGGAAGTGGAGGACGTCCTGGTGAGAATCGAACACGGCGTTCTCGGCTGATGCGTGTTTACCGGCTTTGCCGCACATCGTATCCACCGTATGATGGCGAGGGTGCGAGACGGGCCGGCGGCCGCTGGAATTCGAAAGGCGTCCGCGTCGTGTACATGAGCGAAAACCGTTCATTAGCCGTTCTTGAGATTCTGGTACATTTGTCCGATTTGCTGCCCGACAAGTACGTACTCGGCTCAGCCGATCTCCCGGACGATGTCTCGCCCGAGATTTTGACCGATAAGGAATTGCCGGAGAATTGGGCAACGCTGGTAGTCGGAGAACAATGTACGACGCGGCAACCGGGTGATGAGTGGCTTCGGCGCCAGAGTTCGGTCGTGCTCGCGGTTCCGTCAGTGACATCCGGCGAACGAAACTTCCTGCTGAACCCGGAACATCCGCAGTTTCGCCAGATCAATTTCCATGATCCAGTTCCGTTCTCGTTTGACATAAGGTTACTGAGGACGTCGCAGGACGCGAGCCAATCACCAAAGCCGACCTCGCAATGAGATCTGCGGATCCTTTCGCATGTTCGCCGTCATCGTGATGCGCGGAAGCCTGAACTGGATGAACTCGTTCGACGAGCACACCATCCCGACCTGAAGTCGGAAGCCATCGACATCCGAGCTGCTTCCGAGTTGTTTGCGCCTTAGATGGTACGGCGGTATATCCGGGACGGGAGCCTGTTCCGGGAGAACAGCGCGGGGAAGCTGGGACTCTGAACCGCCGATTTGTGCGCGTGACCACGTGCGCCTATTCGGGTGCGTGCAATAAGAAACGGCGGCCCAGACAAAAGTCTTCGGAGGAGAATAGACCCAGTCCATGCTGCGGGCCGCCGAGTGAGAAGGCCCGCGCGCCAAAGGAGAAAGGCGCGCTGGCACCGCTCCCAAGAATATGCCCGTCGGTGCTGTGCGTCAATCCCAATTCACGAATCTTCATCACGCCATTACGGATTTGTTGATACGTTTCCGGCTGGACTCTCCAAAAAACCCTGCGCCGGACGGAGGCGATTGGGTATATACTCCCGATACTGGTTCCAGAATATATCTGGTTCCAGATAGTGGCTCCGAGCACGTTGCCAGTTCTTACCGTACTTACGGTACTTACAGTCATTACGGTACTAGCTGTTTTCCTGGTACTAAAAGAAACCGAACCATGATAGACCTGGATGTCCGGAGATCACAACAAGGAGAAACAATGCTTATAAGAAGAGTTGTATTAACTGGAGTTCTGGCCGTACTGGCGGGAGTACAGGCGTTGGCGGTTACACCAATCGCATCCTGCGGGTTCACTATTTCAGCGGCAGGTAACTATGTCGTCACCGCAGACCTGACGTGCAACGGCACTGCAATAACCATCAACGCGAGCAATGTGAGCGTGAATTTGAATGGTCACATCATCACGAGCGTCGCTGGCGTTCCGGGGGACGGGATTTCGATGGGGTCGGCCCCTCCTTCCCCCCGCCTGAACCATGTCGGCATTTCGGGTCCTGGCTTGATCCGGGGCTTCTCTGGAGGCATTCAAATGTTCGACTCTGATTATGTGCAGGTGAGCCTGACGACGGTGGCGGGTAACACCTTTGGCGGCCTTTATGCTAGCGGTGTTAACTATTTGACTTTGGGCGGGAATGTGATTGCCGAGAACCAAGGTTTTGGCGGTGTGTTACTGGTTAATTCCACGGGCGATCAAGTGACCGGCAACCAGGTGGTGGCGAATGCAACGGGGATTGTATTGGGTTCGGGAGACTCCGACGTAATCACCGGGAATGTGGTGAGCGGAAACTCCGGATCGGGTATCATATTGGGCGTTGTTGGCAGCGCTTATCCCTTAACGAATTCACGAGTCTCCTCAAATACCACAAACGGGAACGGCACATCCGGAATAGGATCTGGAATACAGGTAGTGTCCCTGGTTGTCGGTTCCAGCGGGAACGAGATTTTCAGTAACCTTTCATCCGTTGGGAACATGACCTGGGACTTGGAGGACGATAACGCGCCGCCACCTTGTGGAACAGACTTCTGGAGTGGCAACTCTTTCTTCACAAGGAGTCCGGCGTCGTGCGTGAAATAGCAGGGGAATAACAAAGAGTGCGGCGCTTTTTTCGCCATCGCTTCCTTAAATTGCTCGTCTGACAGACGCGCGAGGCTGGGAAACCTTACAGACAAGACATCAATACGAACGAAATCAGGAACAATGAAGGGTATGCGTCACAAAGGAGAAACAATGCTTACTATTATCAGAAGAGTCGTATTAACTGGAGTTCTGGCCGCACTGGCGGGAGCACAGGCGTGGGCGGTTACGCCGATCAGCACATGCAATCCCGCTGCTAACGCACCGGCTGGGTCTCTCATCGCTGTGCCGGGTAACTATGTCGTCACCGCAGATTTGAACTGCACGGGCTTGGGCGATAGCGATGGAATAGACATCCAGGCGAGCCATGTGACCGTGAATTTGAATGGCCACATCATCACGGGAAGCCCCGCAGCGCCCGCTGGGACTGGGATTTCCGTTAATCCTGGCGCAGCCCCCAATCCCGGCGGAAGCCCACACCTGAACCACGTCGGCATTTCGGGTCCTGGCTTGATCCGGGGCTTCAATGGGGGCATTACCATCTTCACCTCCGATTATGTGCAGGTGAGCCTGACGACGGTGGCGGGTAACGCAGCAGGGGGCATTGGCGCTTTGGATGTTACCTACCTGACTGTGGGCGAGAATGTGATCGTCGCGAACGGAGGTACCCCGCCTTTTGCTCCCAATACTGATACCCCTGGTCTTTTACTGGTTCAATCGACAGGCGCTCAAGTGAACGGCAACCAGGTGGTGGGGAATAAGGCTAATGGGATTGTGCTGCAATCGGGAGACTCCAACTCACTCACCGGGAATGTGGCGAGCGGAAACGCCGGTTCTGGGATCTTAATGGGCGATGCTCCTGCCTACGATTCCGTAACCACTGCTCCCCTGACCAATTCACGAGTCTCCTCCAACACCACAAACGGGAACGCCCAAGCCGGAATAGCGGTAGTGTCGCCGACTAACCCGGCTCTCATTCCCTTCGGGAACGAGATCTTCAGCAACACTCAATCCGTCGGGAACACGATCTTTGACTTGGCGGACGGCAACCTGTCGCCACCGGCAGCGGTGGCGTGTGCAGGGGACTTCTGGAGTGGCAACGTTTTCTTCACAAAGAACCAGGCGTGCGTGAAGTAGTAGGGCAGTACAGGGAATGTGACATTTTTCCAAGCGTAGCTGCCTGCTTACGCGGGAATGTTCTCCGATGACGCTGCGCTGACTACCGATAACCGTCATCAGGTCCGTGTGTGAGAGCCGCCAAGCCCATCTGCATGATGCACGGCGGCTCCGACATGGGGCTGCAACGGTTATCGGTACTATTTCTGTGATCAGTCGCGGTAGCGACCTCTGGGGCACGTAAAATGGGAACACCATGCGGTATCTGGTGCGTGCCCGTGTCAAGCGAGGTGGCGAACGGTCTCTTCTCCAGGCGATTGAACAGGGGACTCTGGGCAGGGGTTCCGTGGCCGGAAGCGAGTACCTCCGAAACATGGAGAAAGCCCGGCTTTGCGAGGACGGCACGGCCCGCTGGGTTGAGGTTTGCTATTGTCCGACTCCTCTCCAGGAGGAGCGGCCCTATTGGGAGCGGTACTTCGATCTGGTCAAGGTGCAGGACGCGCATGATCGGAGGCAGTGCCGGGACCAGAACGGATCAGAGCCGTGGGCCTGCGAGACCTGCGATTGCACGGAGCGTCTGGAGCGGAGGCTGGCGACCTTGAGGGATTTGTTCCTGGAGAAGCTCCGAGGCGGCTCAGCCTCTTCCTGAGGGCACTTTTCTGAGAGGAGCGGATGGAACGGCTAATGCTTTTTGCAATTCGGAACGCCGGGGTCGTCGCGGCTCACCGCGCGGAAGGACGGGGTAGCTGGCTGCGACTCCGCGATTGAGGAGTTACGTCACAAACCACGTCACAACGACGATTTCAGAGCGGGCAAAGCGTCCGTAAATTTATGAAAACAATGGTGGGCGCGCAGGGACTCGAACCCCGGACCTCCTGCGTGTGAAGCAGGCGCTCTAACCAGCTGAGCTACGCGCCCATGTTTTCAACAACTTACGAGAAAGAAGCTGCAAACAGAGATACTGTCTCAGAGTTTATCACTGAACGTAAGTACCTCAAGAACGTCACCCCAAAGACTCTAACATGGTACGGCGATGCCTTCAAAGCGTTCGATAGTGCCCTGGAGTCTGAAACTGCGATCAAACGTCGGATTGTGGAGTTGCGGAC
>JBEKTF010000234.1:0-8266 GCA_049516355.1 Bryobacteraceae bacterium
TCCGGCGCCAGCTAAGATGTTCCTGGCACGCCCCTGCGTTCAGCCGTTCTCGTATTCCATCAGACCAACCGACGACGAATGAACCTGCGTCAATGAATACTCGGACGGGCTCCTAGCAAAATTCCTGGTGTTTTAGAGAGGTCCAAGGCTCAAAATAATGTCGATTACGTGACGATCCCGTGCCTCGCGGCATACCGGGCAATCTCAGCTGCTGTGCGAAGGCCAAGTTCGTCCATAATTCGATACTTGTGAAACTCCACTGTGCGGGGAGACAGTTCCTGACAGCGTAACTCTGACCTCCGCAGCCCGGGCGTGCCTGGCGGTTTTTCGAAGACTAACATCGCGTCCCAGCAGAGGATCGCGGGCTTTCCATACTTCGCCCAAACCGCCTTTTCCGATCGATGAGATGATCTCATACAGTCCAAGGCGGTCTCCTGCAGACAGCGGCATCTGAGTGAGTTAGTTCATTTTTATACGACGAAAACGCGGATAGGGAATGTACGCGCATTCCGTCCACTACGAAGCCGAAGCGGAACGTTAACAACGAATATCGGCAGCAATTCCCGATTGTAGACGTAGGTGGCACACCCGTTTTCGTGGGGCGGCTCAGCGTCCAAAGATCGATTCGCCGCTCGCGGTTCGGTGCCATTCCTGATCGCACTCGGGTTTGACATTCTCCTGTCCGGCCTCCAGCTGTGTCCACGCCCGTTCGCCCTCCGCACAGTGGCCTAAAATGTTCGGTGCAAGTGAAGGTTGCACTATGAAACGGAAAGCACCCCCGGCGTTCGATCCCAAAGTATTTCTGGCCAAAGTCGGCAAAGGAAGGACATTGGCAGATTACCAGAAAAACCAGAGAGAGTTTTCTCGCAAGACGATGCTGCGGACGCTATCTTCTACATCCAGAAAGGCAAGGTCAAGCTCACGGTCGTTTCCAGACAGGGTAAAGAAGCAGTCATTGCCATCCTGGGGGCCGGCGATTTCTTTGGCGAGGGATGCCTGGCAGGCCAGCAGCGCCGCATGGCAAGCGCCACACCGATGTCCGATTGCTCGCTCATGCGGATCAGGAAGGAGGACGTGATTTCTGTGCTGCACCCGCGGGGCGCCGAAGCGACGCCCCGCGAGCAAACTGCACCGAGCATGAACTGCCTCAGCCTGGCGCCCACGGTCGCTAGTCGTAACGTAGGCATCCCGTTGATGTGCACCCTCAGCTCCGCTTCTGCGGGCGAACAAGCGCGCCAACAAATAAAACAGAGCGGAACGATAACTGTGAATATCGCTCGAATAGTTCAGTCTTTTGCCGTTATTGGCCGGGCTGAACTGGCTCCAGCGTGACTCCACCAGTGCAGTTCAAACTCGATCCGGGCTACTTCCCAATTGACACGGTCGCCGCCGCGCTCATCCACACACGTTTGAATGGACTCCGCTCGCTCTACTAAGGTACGAGCGCGCCTGGAGCACGATTCGTCGAGTCCGCTGGGTGGTCCGTTTACGCTCGAACAGTGGATCTCGCTCGCGGTCGCAGCAGCGTGAGCTTATCTGCTTGTGCGCCACCCGTGGTGGCATTCCGACAACTGCGCCGGCTATGAGCTGAGTCGAACGCGCTTAAGACAGCGGAGTGAGCCAATACCGGCGAGGGCGATCACAAGAAGTGTAACCGTCCCGGGCTCAGGTCCGATTACGCTGATATTGTCGACGAAATCGACTTCCTCACCCCGCTGTTGATTCGCAATGCTGAGCACCTCGCTCGTCGAAGTGGCTGTGAACAGGCCTGTCTCGGGCGTCCACGTGTCCACCCCGACTACGAAGGGCGAGCCTGCCATTAGTGGCACTGCTACTCCGCCGACCGTTACCAGCGGAAGCGTTCCGCTGACCTCCACGTCCGTTGAAAATAAATATTGCTGGCCAACACCCATCTGCAGAGTCTGTTGGATCGCGCCGTTGGGCGAATCCCCGCCAAACCCGGTCAGGTCGACAAAGAACGTGCCGTCCGCCGCATTATGATCGTCGACTGTCGGGCTTTTGGCCCAGACAATTTCGTTAGTGGTCCCCGCCGAGACCGTCCAATCCGCAATAGCAGTGGAACCGGCAAGCAGCGACATGTAATTTCCGGAAGTATTTACAAAATCACTATTCAGGTCTTCCAGGCTGCCGTTCGCCACGATGTTGCCGGCGCGAGCCGAAAGCGAAACAAACAGCCCGGCGACCACCAGGGCAAGAAGCCTCAAACGCATCGCGCACCTCCCGAGTCGAGGTAGCGGGTGTACCAGATCAACGCACTTTTGGGTACATATAAATCCCCTTGACATCGCTTCCGCGTTCTGCGAGTAGTGCACGTACTACAGCCCCCTCTCTGCAGGTAAGTGGCTATGCTCTCGCAACAGGCGCAGGTTTGGATGTCCTCCGGGAATTTTGGCCGGATATCGCTCGCAAGCTCCGGATGCCCTTCCGCGACGCGCGTGAGCCTTCGGCGACAGAAACCGGTCGCTATCCTTGAAAAAAGCGGGGAGCGCTCTCCCGCGTCCAGCTCATTTTGTCGCCTCCATAAAAAGGGACCAGCCCGCCTTTTGGCGCGACCAGTTCGATCATGGACGGAATGCGCGTCGTTCAGTCACAATCCGAATCTTCGTGCGGTAAGTCCAGCTGAGTCCGCAACATGCTCTCTGCCCGGCGACCGGCGCCTGCGAGGTCGTCTCGTTCATCGCCAGGGCTGGGCGGGCAACGTATCTCGGGCCACCTTATGCGCGGCGGAACCGCGAGGTTAGAGGCAAGATTTCGACGGACTGTTTCAGTGCCCGATTCGCGCTCGAAGTGCACTATTTGACCGCATGCCGATGGTCCTGCTCGTTGTCGCAGACGTCCTCAATCAGCTCCGTATCGGGAAGCAATTTGAAGTTCAGAGTAGCGCTCCAAGGTTTGGTGTACGCCTTGGGGTCGTCGACGGTGATCTGGAGTTCCATGTGCCCGAAATCAGTGCGCCGGAAACGCTCGGTGGTGTGCAGCGCATCGGTGTGCGGATGACCGTAGTCGTCCAACCAGGTCTGGTCGTTAAATCCCTGGCTGTCAACGACGAACGTGCTGCCCACCCACTTTCCTATCGAATACCCAAACCAGGCAGGAGTGGGGTCTTTGGGGAAAGGACGGCCGTCGGTGAAAATCTGGCGGTAATGATTGAATTCCTCGTAGAGGACAAACGTTATTCCCGGGGTCTGAACCAATCTGAACGGGGCCGTCGTCATCGCATCCGGGATTCCATGGGGCAAACATCGCTCGGATGGTCTGCCGGCCCCGAAGCTCCCGGATCGCTGCTTAAAAAGCGCTTGCGCCGAGGGCAGCATCGGAATCTCCGCGCCCCTTGGCATCCAAAATTCCAGGTTGGGCCCCACCTGCTCCTTGAGAAGCCGCGCAAGCAGCGGATCAGCTTGCGCGGATGCTCTTAGATCGTCATACGGGATCTGCCAGATTCCAGAAAGGTCCGGTTTACCGTCGCGCGCTCTCGGAGCGGGTGCCGCCAGATTGGGCTTGCCATCATGAGTGCGTGGCGTGCCTGCTGTTGGATAGTTGATCCACTGCGCCGCAGCGGGTACGGAGAACAGGGATAGGACCAGGACCGGAACAACCGTCGCGATGGAGGTGATTGGCTTCATAACAACCTGCCTTTCAAATTCCCCAAGGATACCCACCGATTGTACATAAAAACCGATTCCTCGATTCCCGGAGGGTCGGCCTTCCTTCCATTATTGATATTTGCTTCAGAATTTCCTGCCGCACCGGGATTGTGGACGAACAGCGCGTCACTCGTTCCCTATCCATCCGGAACGCCGAGATTCACTTCACGCGGGCCAGTGCTTATCATGAGCATGTCCGGATCATGACTACACGGGCATCCATGACCGCAGACTCCCCATTATTTCCTCCTCTTCCTCCGAGAACAAAGCTGAGGCGCTATCTTTTCCTGCTTATCCTGTTGGGACTCGGCGTGTACTTGCTGTTGCCGCAATTCGCGCGGATCGAGCACGCGCTCCTGGTGGCCTCTACTCTGAAAATCCCGTTCGTCGTGCTTGCCTTCGGTGCGCAGGTTCTCAGCTACCTGGGCAGTGGATACCTGCTCATAGCTGTGGTTAGGATCGTCGCCAAACCTGTCTCTGTAATGGAGGGTGCACTCGTCACAGTCGGCGCGAATAGCGTGGGCACTCTCGGGGGTGGAGTGCTGGGAACCGCTGGAATGACATATCTCTGGCTTCGGCAACGGGGCGTGAGCCCCGGCGCGGCAGGCCTCGGTGGGTGGATTCCCATCTTTCTGAATGACGCTACCCTTGCGATCACCTCGCTCCTTGGCCTGCTGATTCTAATTCTGCTCGGGAAGTTTTCAAGCGTACTCGTTCTGGGATTTGCTCTTGCGGTTCTGATCCTGGTCAGTGCCATCGGAACCCTTTTCTGGAGCCTGACTCATCGGCAAAAACTCATGCCGCTGGTGCTGGCAATCGCCAACTTCGTCGCGAGGTTCCGCAGAAAAGCCATCGACTTTCAAGCTACCAGGGTTTCCGTCGGGCGCCTGCTTGAAGCATGGGACACTCTTTTGGCAGGCGGCTGGCGGCGTCCCGCCGCCGGCGCGGCGCTAAATACCGGCTTCGATATGCTGACGTTAGCTTTCCTGTTCTTGTCTGCGGGCCACGGCGTTAGTCTGCCGGTGCTGATCGCTGGCTATGGGGTCCCGCAATTGCTGGGCAAGCTGACGGTGATTCTCGGTGGCATCGGAGTTGTTGAGACCGCGATGGTGGGCTTATACGGTGCATTGGGCGTACCGACCACGATCGCCGTCGTCGTTGTTCTTGTATATCGTCTTTTGTCATTCTGGCTGCCTACGATCGCCGGTATCGCCCTCGTACCATATCTTGAACACCGGAAAAACAACACAGGTCATTCCACTATCAGATAGTGGACGGAAGGCGCGTCGTTCGGGAGTTATGATTGAACTGAATCGAGGCAGTCTTCACCCTGCCCTGTTCGCCAAAACCTGTTAGAATCGCGGAATGAAAAGGCTGATACTGGCCTCCGCAGCCGTGCTGGGACTGGTGTTTCTGGTTTCGTCGCGAGCGCAGAACGCATCCGACCCGCACATCGATGAGCAACGCGTGCGAGCGCACGTGAAGATTCTGGCGTCGGACGACTTCGAAGGGCGCGCGCCAGGCACCGCCGGCGAGAAGAAGTCGGTCGATTACATCACGAGCCAGTTCATGGCCGAGGGCGTGAAGCCGGGCGGCGATCCGGACGGCGCCGGTGGCCGGCGCTGGACGCAGGACGTGCCTCTCGCGCAGGCGGAAATCGCGGGTCCGGTGAGCGTCACCTTTCGCGGCAGCAATTATTCGCGAACGCTGCGTCAGGCGGAAGACATCGCGATTCGCGCCACATTTCTTCCGGTCAACAAGGTTTCGATCGGCAACGCGCCGCTGGTGTTCGTCGGCTATGGCGTGAACGCGCCGGAGCGGCAGTGGGACGATTTCAAAGGCTTCGACATGCGCGGCAAGATCGGCGTCGTTCTGATCAACGATCCCGATTTTGAGGCCGATCTCGGCGGCCGGTTCGACGGCAAGGCGATGACCTACTACGGCCGCTGGACTTATAAATATGAAGAGGCCGCCCGCCGCGGCGCGCTGGGAATGCTGGTCGTGCACGAGACCGCGCCGGCTTCCTACGGATGGGCGACGGTTAAAAACTCCAACACGGCGACGATGTTCGACATCGTCCGCGCCCGCCCGGCCGACGTTCATCCGCTGCTCGAAGCCTGGATTCAGCGGCCTATAGCGGTCGAGATGTTCCGCGCCGCCGGACTCGATTTCGAGGCTGAGAAAAAGAAAGCGCAGTCGGCCGATTTTCGCCCGGTTGTTCTCAAAAACGTCTCGCTTTCGGTCAATTACGCGGCGAAGCACACGCAGATCGTGTCGAAGAATGTGGTCGGGATCGTCCGCGGCACGGGGCATCCGGACGAAACCATCATTTATACAGCGCACTGGGATCATCTCGGGATCGGGCAACCCGATGCGCGCGGCGATCGCATTTACAATGGCGCGCACGATAATGCCCTGGGAGTCGCCGGACTGCTGGAAATCGCCCGGCTCTATGCAAGCCAGCCCCCGCCCGACCGTTCCGTCGTGTTCCTCGCTTTGACTGCCGAAGAAAAAGGCCTGCTGGGATCCGAGTATTACGCGCAGCATCCGCTTTATCCGCTCGCGCTGACGGCCGCGGTTTACAACATGGACGGCGGATCCACCATCGGCCCGAGCCACGACGTTGCAGTGGCCGGTGAAGGAAAGATTTCACTCCAGGACGATCTCGCCAACGGCGCCGCGCGCGAAGGCCGCCACCTGTCACCCGATCCCGAGCCGGAGCGCGGGTTGTTTTTTCCGGTCCGACCATTTCAGTTTCGCCAAGGTCGGCGTTCTGGCGATTTGGTTCCGCCCCGGACAGGATCTGTTCGATGGCGGCGTGGCAGCAGGCAAAGCCGCATCCGCCGATTACACCGCGAATCGCTATCATCAACCCGCGGACGAGTACTCCGAAACATGGAATCTCAGAGGCATGGTGACGGATACCGAGCTGCTTTACACGATCGGACGGGAAATGGCGAACTCGCGCAAATGGCCGCAATGGCTGGAGGGCTCGGAGTTCAAAGCCATCCGCGACGCCACGGCGAACACGCGGAAGTAACTGCTTTCCAAATTGAGCGAAAATCAAAACTCCGCCCTGGTTATGGGCCATCACGCTTCCGTGATCCATCGCAGCGACCAAAGCGTTGGCGGTTTTCCAGCGGCGTCTCCTTTGCGACGGGCATCTTTCGGTGATCGTGATGTCCGCGACCGCTGCGGCAGTCCACGCGATACCGCTTTTGGTCGTCCTCTGCGCGGGCGTCTGTGTGTGGTCCACGTGGGGGTACGGGCGGGTGATGGGCAGACAGCCAATGTAATTTTGGTACGTGATCTCTGGCGAGTTGTACCGCTCAGGTGCCCCAAACTTTTCACAGCGTGGTCGAAAGCACACACACAGAGCAACGAGATGGTGTCCATACGGTCGTCCACGAATCGGGATAGAGGACGGAAGGCGCGTCTTTCGGGCGCAATCCGTCCAGAACGCCAAAATTCACTTCACGCACGCCGGAAATTCAAGGGCTCCAGGCCACGCGGGCGAAAATTCTTTTATAGTGATTGAAGCCCCCGGGCGGCGCAGATGCAACTGAAACCCGGCGACAAACTCGGCCCGTACGAAATCCTCTCCCTCATTGGCGTGGGCGGCATGGGCGAGGTTTATAAAGCTCGCGACCCGCGACTCAGCCGGGATGTGGCAATCAAGGTTTCCAAAGCCGAATTCAGCGAACGGTTCAAGCAGGAAGCGCGGCTCGTCGCGCAGCTGAACCATCCGAATATCTGCACCCTTTATGACGTAGGGCCGAATTACCTGGTGATGGAGTTGGTGGATGGCGCGCCGCTCAAAGGCCCGCTCCCGGTGGAGAAAACGGTCGATTACGCCGGACAGATTCTCGACGCGCTCGATCACGCGCATCGCAAAGGCATCACCCACCGCGATCTCAAGCCCGCGAACATTCTGGTCACAAAGCAGCGAATCAAGCTGCTCGATTTCGGCCTCGCCAAGCAGGCTCCGGGCCTCGGACCGGAGGACGTAACGGTTCAGGCCATGACAGCGCAAGGGCAGATCACCGGAACCCTGCTCTACATGTCGCCCGAGCAGTTGCAGGCGAAAGAAGTCGATCCGCGCAGCGATATCTTCAGCTTCGGCTGCGTGCTGTACGAGATGCTGAGCGGCGCGAAGGCGTTCGCCGGAGCCAACCCGGCCAGCATCATCGCGGCCATCATGGGGCGGGAGCCGGAGCCGCTCAAAACCACGCCGCCGCTGGACCGCGTCATCCGCACGTGCCTGGCGAAGGACCCCGATCAGCGATTTCAGAATGCGCGGGATTTGAAGCGCGATCTGTTGTGGGCGATGGAAAGCCAGCCTGCGACTACCGCTCCCTCGCGGTCACGGCTCGGAAAAGGCGGGTGGATTGCGGCGGTCGCGCTGGCGATTGGCTTGGTTGTTGCGGGTGCTGGCTGGTACCGCGCGACCCGGCCCGCGGAATTGAAACAGTTGGTCCGCCTAGTGTCCTGTCTTATATAATTATTTACATATAGCCGGGATCGCCCTATACTGGGGCATGCCCAGTCCGGCGCCCGCGCTTGCCCTGAGCGCGAGTCAGAAAGCGGAGCTCGAGGGATTG
>JBEKTF010000235.1:0-9865 GCA_049516355.1 Bryobacteraceae bacterium
TTGGTTTCATTGCTGTTCGCACTGATGCCCGCGGTTGCGGTTGCTCAAGCTCCGACTCCGGCCGCCCAATACCAAAACCGAAGACTGATCATGGTGGAAGACCAGATCAAGGCGCGTGGGGTAAAGAACCCAGACGTGCTCGCGGTAATGCGCAATGTGCCGCGGGAGTGCTTTGTGCCGGAAAGTGTCCGTCCCCAGGCGTATGACGATCATCCGCTGCCGATCGGCTTCGGCCAGACCATTTCTCAGCCAATTATCGTTGCTCTGATGACAGAAGCGTTAGGCCCGAAGAAGAATGATCGTGTTCTCGAGATTGGTACGGGATCGGGATACCAGGCTGCGATCCTGTCACGTTTGGCAGGAGAACTGTATAGCATCGAGATCGTGCCTGAGTTGGCTCGCTCGGCTGCCGAGACGCTGAGGAGCCTGGGCTTTCGCAACGTAACGGTACGGGAAGGAGACGGGTATCGCGGCTGGCCCGACAAGGCGCCTTTTGACCGGATTATTCTGACTGCGGCCCCTCCCGAGATCCCCCAAGTGCTTTTGGATGAGCTGAGGCCAGGGGGCAGGCTCGTCGCGCCAGTGGGAGTGGGAGTCCAGAAAATCGTTGTGGTGCAGAAGTCCGCTGACGGTAAAACCACAACCCGGTCCCTACTTCCTGTGCGTTTCGTGCCAATGAAAAAGGGGACAAAATAAACCGTACAATCGTCTCATGCGCGACAACAAGTCAAGTCGGGATTCTGAAGACGATGCGGCGGGGCAATCCGGGGATAATCAGGGAGTATCGGATGTCGCTGAGGCGGATTCGGAAAGCGTCCGAGAACTTTTGGAAGAAGGGCAATCCTTCGAGGCTGGAATTGTTGGCGGTGTCGAGAATGCACCCGACCCCGATGTGGCGGAAGTTACAACGAGAGAATTCCCCGAGGACGACGTTCCCCAGGAATATCTGGACAAGGACTGAGCGCAACGAATCAGACAAGGATTCAGGAGGTCCCAAGGGTCCGCAGGCACAGGAAGTTGCTCCCGCATAGATCGTACTTCGGCGGCACGTGCCTGTGCGAAGTCGGCGGCGTTATGGACTGTTATCGGTTAGCTTTCCCGAAGAGCTGATCACTTGCCGTGCCGCGTGGAATGGGCGGGGCGATTGGCAATGGATTGTTGCCGGCGGTCCAGCGCGCTGTGAGAAAGGGATCGTGGCGACATGCCAATGATCCAATCAAGTGCGTCAGGGAGAACGCGGAACGCGAGGCGCTACGAATGGGATTGAGAGGGAAGCCGGCTGTTCCGAAGGTGCAGTGAATGGCTGTAACGTTTTTTGATCGCCTGAAAGAGCGGCTGGAAGAATTATCGAGGCAGGCACAGCAAGGCAGTTCTACCCGGATTGAAGTTTACGCGCAAGCGCTCGCCGAGGATCTTGAGGTATACGCACAGCCGATCCACCGCGCCGACAACCACTAAATGGATTCTCACCGAGACCGAACGATCTTTCCTGGCTGCCGCGGCGCGCGCTTCGAGCCGTTCAAGACGGCGAGATACGTTACGGGTCAATTCCGCTTCCTTTGAGCCTCGGCCCGCTCGCTTCTGGAAGGCTTTATCGGAAAGCTTGCGATGAACGTTTCAAGTTCCTCTTCGCTGATCGCAGCTTCGTCGCCATCGAGAAAGGGGCGCGTCGCGTTGTCAGGGCAATACAGGGCAATGGTCTACGGCATTCGTGGCATCTGTGGCAATATTGGCAATTCAGACTCTGCAACTTGCAGAGTCGATTAGCCCGTCAACGGACCGGAGCTAACCAGCATTCCGCTGTCTTCCTGGTGATTTGAGCTTTGGACATCGGCCAAGTGGGCAGCCTGCGTACCGGGCGGCGTGTCCGATGTGGACTGTCTTATTGAAGCAGCTTGCAGCTTATTTCGCCAACCCCGCGGTCCAATTGACCACCACTGTGATCTTCGGCGCGGAGCCCGAATCCGGCGCTTGCGCCGCAGTGATTACGAGGAACCGGTTGCCGTCCGGAGTCACGTCGAAAGTGGCAACGGCGCCGACGTTGCCCCCTTCGGTACGGAACAATGGTTTCGGCACTTCGGCTTCAAACTTCGGGGCGGTCTTCACCTTCACCGAAAACAGGGCGTTCCCGTCCAAGGAATTGTAGAAGATCTCCTTCCCATCCCGGCTCCAGCGCACTCCCCGGGCGCCGCCATTCGAAATTTGAAATTTTCCGCCTCCCGGCGGAAACGACTGCACGTAGGCTTCGAACTTGCCCGACTCATTGGACAAATACAGCACGTAGTGAGACTCCGGATCCGGGGAAAAGCGCCCCGCAAACTCCTGAAACGGGGTCTGCAGGTACGGTATGGGCTTGCGCTCCGCCGCCTTCCGGTCCATTGGCAGCGTGAAAAGGTCTTGTCCGGTCTTCGCGGTATTTTCCCCGAACAGCAGAAATTTTCCATTGCTGGACCAGGACGTAGCCGCCAAATCATTGGAGCTTTTGTAAATCAGTTCCGGGTTGCCGGTCCCGTCCGTATTCTTCACGTACATCTCGGTGTGCGCCCGCCCAAAACCGCTGACATACGCGAGCCGGCTCCCATCCGGCGACCAGGCGAAAAAACGATCGTCGCGGGAGTCGAACGTGAGTCGCGTGGGCACTCCCCGAGCCACGTCGATCAACCAGATGTCGAGCGTTCTCGGGGAATCTTCCTTGCTGACTGCTACCCGTTTGCCGTCGGGCGAGAAAGTAGGGTCCGCGTAGCGGTTGGCCGGCGGTCCAAGATTTCCGAGCGGCTTGCCCGTGCGGTCAAACCACCGCAAGCTCTGCGTGCCGGCAGCGGTACCCTTCTGGTATGCCAGGACGCCATTCGAGGACACCGAAAACGCCGCCACATCGTCCGCCACGCGAAAGGCTTCGCCCGCGGGCTCGAAGCTGCGCGAATTGAGCGCGAGCGCCAGCAACGCGCCGTTCCGCAGAAACAGGAGATGCCCCAATTCACCGCTGGCCGCGGGCGGCGCATACGCCAGCATTTCGCCTAGCGGTGAAATCTCGGCCCGTTGGACCAGGAGCTTGCGATCTTTTCCGTCAAGGGTAGCCAGGTATATACCGTTGCGCTCGGTTTGGGAGCTGGCTGCCTGGTAAACCAAATGCTTCCTGTCCGGCAGAAGGTACGGCCAGATCTGGCGTATTTCCCCAATGGACGCGTCACGGTTCATGAGCGGCGCCGCAGTTCCGCCGGATTGAGAGACGCGTGACAACGGGCCATCCAGCCGGCCTAAGACAATCAAGCCGTCCTGATTCCATGTCCCGCCCAGCATGTCCCCGGGCACATCGCCCAGCGTTTCAGGACGCCCTCCGGAGATATCGATCTTCATAAGCTTCCGGCCCTGGCCAGCGACATATCCGAGAAATCGGCCGTCCGGGGACCAGAAGAACGTCGCCGTAGCTACATCGTCAGTGCCTGGGAGGAGCCGGGATTCGAGCGAGTCCAGATCGCGAATCCAGAGGCCCCCGGGCCCGAGGAACGCCAGCTTGCGCCCATCGCTGGAGAGCGCCAGGGAATAATTTCCCCTGTTCTCCGGCTCCGGGATCTCAAAACGCATGCGGTTCGCTTCCAGCGGCTTCTCGCGAAAGTGGATGAACCCGACTCCCGCCGCGAGCACCGCCATCACGCCGGCCACAGCCGCCATCACGAGTCCGAACCGCGACCGTGATGGATCGCCCGCTTCGATTTGGGGAGCGGCGCCGGCAATCCACTCCAGTTCGGCTTTCAAGTCTCTCGCGGTCTGCCACCGATTCTCCGGGTCTTTCTCGAGGCACCGCTTCAGCACTCGATCCAACGCCGGGGGCGCGACATCGGTCACCGAAGGCGCAGGCCGATCCAGGATCGCCGCGATCACGCTGGCCGCCGACGAGCCGGAAAATGCCTTCGCCCCGCTGAGCATCTCGTAGAGCACGCAGCCGAAGGCGAAGATATCGCTGCGCGCATCCGCCTCTTTGCCATGCAACTGCTCTGGCGCCATGTATTGCAGGGTCCCGGAAATCTGACCTTCGGCAGTCATAGCATGAATGGTGACGTCGTCGGGTCCAAGGCCCGGGGCCTGCTTCGCGAGGCCGAAATCCAGCAGCTTGATTCCCTGCTTCGTGACCAGAATGTTGGCGGGCTTCAGATCACGATGAACGATGCTTTTGCGGTGCGCGGCATCGAGGGCATCGAGAATTTGCCCGGCGTACTCGACTGCTTTCTCCACGGGCAGCGGACCTTTGAGCGGCACGCCCTCGACGAATTCCATTACAAGGTAGTTGGGTCCAACGTCGTGCAGAGTACAGATATTCGGATGATTCAGTTGCGCGACCAGGCGCGCTTCCTGTTTGAATCGCTCGGTGAATCCCGCTCTGGAAACCTTGATAGCGACCATGCGGTCAAGCCGCGGATCGCGAGCTTTCCACACCTCACCCATGCCGCCTTGGCCGATAGGCGAGACGATCTCGTAAGGGCCGAGTTTGTCGCCGGGCTTTAGTTCCATGAGGTCTTCGCAGGATCGCTTCAATTCACTATACGGAATCCACCGCCCGGTTGGCCGGTTCACCCATGTGAATCTGGCCTGCGTGAAGCCTAGGTTCACCCACCTGGGAGCTTCTTTCCGTGGATCCGTCTGCCGTTATCGGGAACGGCCGCCCGGCGCCATCCACGAAACGGACGCGTATTCCGGGCGTGCGCGCCAACAGCAAACTGATATATACTCACTCCCACCGGAAGTAACAATCGCAATCCGGGTCTGATCGGGCAAATGCCGGATGGAGATAAACTCATGCGTCTGATCCTGAGCGTTACCGTATTAACTGCCCTCTCTGCCGGGTTCCCCTTCCCCAGCTACGCGCAGTGGCTGCACTATCCAACACCGGGAATCCCCAGGACGAAAGACGGCAAGCCAGACCTGGGCGCGCCCACGCGAGAAAAGAGACTCCCCCGAACTTCAGGAATGATAGGCTCGGGATCAAGAAAGAGGCATCGAAAATGACCAGGTGTTTTTCAAATTCCATTGTCGCGGCGGCAATCGGGGTGACGTTGTTTTCCGTTGCTTCCTTTCCGGCTGCCGGGCAGTCCGCAATACCTCGGCTACCGGACGGTAAGCCCGACTTTAACGGAGTTTGGGACCATCCTCGCGTCGCGGATATGACTAAAAGCGAGAATGGATGCGGTTCCGGGGCGATAGGGTGCAAGCAGGAGGGAGCCGGCGAACTTGCCTACACACCCGAGGGACTGGCGAAGTGGAAGGACCCGGCGCGATACGACTTTACGGCTCGCTGCCTGCCCTATGGTTACCTGCGCGGGTGGGGTAGCAGCGCGCCTATCGAGATCGTCCAGACCCCGAGCAATCTTGCGATCCTTTTCGAGATCGGCAGCAATTTTCAGATTATTCCCACCGATGGGCGCGGCCATGCGAAGGATCTGGAGCCCACCTGGGGCGGACATGCCGTGGGCCGGTACGAAGGTGACACGCTGGTTATCGATAGTATCGGCTTCAACGAGAAGACGTATCTTGACACGGTCGAGCATCCTCACAGCGATCAACTGCACGTGATTGATCGGATTCGGTACATAGACCCGGAGCATCTGTCACACGAGGTTACGATTGAAGATCCCAAGACGTACCAAAAACCTTTCAAGAACACGAGGGTGTTAGCGCGCATGAAGCCCGGGCAGGAGCTGATGGAATACTCCTGCATGGAGAACAACAAGGAACTTCTCGAAGGTCATCTGGTCGGCCACTAGGCAGGTTTCTCGTCCCAGCCGGTTCCGCGAGTCATCAATCCGTGCGAAAGTGGTCTTCGTGTTTAGAATCAAACGGTCCGCTGGGCGGCCAGCAAAGAAGATTCAACTCCTGAAGCTCCCTTTCGGGACTGGCAGCGGACACAAACTCAATCTTCAGTGAAGGCGCCTGGCGCGTTCCCGTCCGTCGGCCTTCGGAATGTAGACTCTCCGCGAGGGCTGTGCCCGATACGCTCCCCGGTGAACCCGGCCGTGCAGATCGGCCAGCCGATCCTCCAGCCCGGTCTCGTACTCCTGCCGCGTCACACCATCTACTCCCGGCGCAGCCTGCCGCTTTAATGCGTAAAAGCTGTCCCGAAGCAGAACGATGCTCAGATGGGATCGGGATAGGGGGAAGCCTCACAGCTCCGCCCCTCCCACACCACCGGACATGCGGGTCCGCATCCGGCGGTTCGGCGGGTTAAGCAATAGGTTTCACAGTCAATCGCGGAATCCCAAGCGAGTCGAAGTAAGCGTTGGGCAGTGCGATGCTGAGCGCGGGCGAATCCGCCAGCCTCCATGGACCATGAGCGCTGCCCGCCGTTTGCGCGGCCAAGTCGGCTCTCACATCCCTTCGGCGTAATTCGGCGAACCGCACCGTACCCCGCTTCCACTGTTTCCATATCGCAGACCGGAGTCTGCGCCGGAGCCACTGCTCAAGACCTGCCAACACCGACGGCGTTTCACACTTCCCGAAATAACCGATCCATCCTCTTAGATAGCGGGATAGGTCCTCGGCCATTCTTTCGATGCTCACACCTCGATTCCGGCCCGTCAGTTCCCGGATTCGCTCCTTGAACCGGTCCACCGCTTTCGGCGCGATCCGCCGTTTTGGTGTGCCCGCACTCGTGAAGCTAAATCCCAGAAACTTCCTTGCCCACGGCCGCGCAACCGCACTCTTCTGTTGGTTCACCTGAAGTTTAAGCTTGCTCATGATGAATCGCGTAAGGCTTTCCATCACTCGTTCCCCTGCTCGCCGGCTGCGAACGTAGATATTACTATCGTCCGCATACCGCGCAAACCGGAGCCCGCGCCGTTCCAACTCCCGGTCGAACTCGTCGAGCACGATGTTCGACAACAAGGGCGACAAAGGGCCGCCTTGCGGCGTCCCTTCGTCTACCGGATTCACCAGCCCACCCTCCATCACTCCGGCTTGCAGAAAAACCCGGATCAGCTTCAACAATCTCTTGTCGCTCACCCGTTCTGCAATCTTTGCCATCAGTCTGTCGTGATTGACCCGGTCGAAGAACTTCTCCAGATCCAGATCCACCACCCAGCGATAGCCTGCGGCGATGTGCTGCTGCGCCGCCGCCACCGCCTGATGCGCCGAACGTCCAGGCCGAAACCCGTAGCTGTGATTGGAAAACGTCCGGTCCCACTTGCGTTGCAGCACCTGCATCACCGCCTGCTGGATGAACCGATCCAGCACCGTCGGGATGCCAAGCTTCCGCACCCCTCCGTCCGGTTTGGGGATTTCCACCCGCTTCACCGGTTCCGGCTTATAAGTACCGCTCAACAACTGTTCCCGTATGGCTGGCCAGTGCTGTTTCAGAAACTCTGGTAATTCGTGGACAGTCATCTCGTCCACGCCAGCGCTTCCTTGGTTGGCCTTGACTCGTGCCAATGCCTGCTTGCAGTTTTCCCGCTCGCAGACTTCCTCCATTAACTGTTCGCCCATTGCCAGGCTTTCCGTCCCGCGCGTCGCCACAACCGATTCGGTCCCTTCCGCGGATACCCTCGGAGATTCACTCCTGCTCTCGTCCGTGAAGGCCAACATTAGCTGGTTCTTCTGCCGCTTGTCGCTCATGAGTTGCGCTGCTTACTTGCCTTTCCCATTAACCCCTTGCGGGGACCGTTCGGGCCTTCAGCACTTGCGTGCCTAATACGCCCTCTGCTGACTTCTGCCGCCCAGTCAGGATCGATCGCTCGACCCTCAGTCCTGAATCCAGAACAAACGGCAGATCTCCCGAGGTAAGTTCGACCGCCTTCCGCACGCGACCGCCGGATCTACAACCGGTGCCTTTGATGGATATGGACTTCGTTGTTACGAGCCAACTCGTCCGGCCCCGTATGCCTCTCATCCGGTTCTTGTTCATCGGCCCGTACGTTTGCTCCACGCTTCTTTCAGACCCCGCCTCACGACGACGCCCTTGCGCTTCGCTATCACTTCACCTCCATCAGGTTGTGAAAAGGACTTTCACCTTCGAGCCGTCGAACATGCTCGGCACACTCGCGGTAGGGATGCCGGTTGCCCGGCACCCCCCGCACAGATCCGTACGTGCGGAATTCCCGCATACGGCTCTTATCTTGGATGAGTGGCGTCAAATCGCTTGGCGGGATAGGGATGCAGTAGGCTGCGATGGCGAAGCGTGCTTCGCCACAAGCGTTTCAGCCGATGCCGAAAGGTGCTCATCGCCCGAAGATTTCCTGGTACAGCGTGGTATTGATAGAAACCCTGAACAACGCTCCGCAGCCATGTCCCGATCTGGTTCAACGGCTCGTGCATCCGGCGGCGCAGCGTCTGCTTAATCTGCTTCAGCTTCGCCACCATCCGCTTGTTCGCCGTTTGACGCCAGACCACAAACAGACCCCTTGAACTGGTTCCACACCTGTGAACCAATCCGAGGAATGTGAACGTCTCCGGTTTCTTCTCTCCCCGCTTGTGCCGGTCCACGGCCGCATACCGGCCGAACTCCAGCAAACGCGTCTTCTCCGGATGAAGTTCCAGATCGAACTTGGCCAGCCTCTCCCGAAACTCGTTCTGGAAACGCTCCGCGTCAGCCTTGTTCTGAAACCCCACTACCAGATCATCCGCGTAGCGGACAACAACAACTTGCCCGCGCGCCACTTTCTTACGCCATGCTTCCACCCAAAGGTCGAAAACATAATGCAGGTACATATTCGCAAGCAGCGGCGAAATCACCGCTCCCTGCGGCGTACCCACTTCCGTCTTCTTCCATTCGCCTTCTTCCATCACTCCCGCCTTCAGCCATTTCTGAATGAGGCGCAGAATGCGGTTGTCGGCCACGCGATGTTGAACGAACCGCATCGTCCATTCGTGGCTCATTCTGTCGAAGAAGCTTCGAATGTCGGCGTCCAGCACCCAGTTCACCTTGCTGCGCACCAGCCCCACATACAGCGCATCCAGCGCTTGATGCGGGCTCTTACCCGGACGAAAACCGTACGAGAAGCCCTTGAAAGTCCACCTCATAGATCTGGTTGAGGATGGTCACACAGCCTGTTGAACAACTTTGTCCTCCAGGGCCGCGATTCCCAACGGACGTTGCCGTCCGTCGGCCTTCAGAATATAGACTCTCCGCGAGGGCTTTGCCCGGTATGCGCCACGGTGGACGCGGCTGTGCAGATCGGCAAGCCGATCCTCCAGCCCCGCTCCGTACTGTCGCCACGTCTCTCCGTCAACGCCCGGTGCTGCCTTCCGCTGCAATGCGAAATAGCTCTCCCGCAGCAGATCGACGGTCAGATGGTGCAGCAGTGCCGTGAACTTCTCCTGCTTCCTTTCCCTTGCTCTTTGACGCACACCGCTCAACCCATGGGACACACTTCCCCCGCTCTGCGTCGGTCGCGTGTTAGATTGTGCGATGTTCTCCTTGATCCCCGGTCTTCCCTCCCCGGCCTCCGCCTGCGGTTTCCCGCTCTTGTTCGGCTGGTTCACAGGTACTACACCGAAGTCCGACTCCTCCACGGCGTGCATATCCGGCGTTCGGCCATAGGCCTTTCCGGACCGGCCAGTTACTGCATCTGGCACCGCGGAGGTCTCCCGGTTCTCGTGCATGAAGTTTCTCAGCGTGCGCGGGGTCTGCGACTACGCGGGACCCGGCAGCGACTCGCGATATCGTCGCTGTCGGTGTTGCCTTCCTCAGCTTCAATTGAGTCGGCGCTCCCGAACGGCTTTTTCGAAGCTCAATACCCGGCCCACCCATGCCGCTGTTTACGCTTCGCGTGCCGCCTCGCGACGGCCCGTGCAAAACTCGCGGTCAGGATGGATTCGCTATCTCCTTTCCTGCAGGGCTCTTTCATCCCCTGCTCCATGCCGGTTTATCCCGGCGCAC
>JBEKTF010000236.1:0-8144 GCA_049516355.1 Bryobacteraceae bacterium
CGACGGTCTGGTGGAGCGGCGTCTCACTCTGACACTTGCCGATCTCAAACGATTTCCCCGATTCGAACTGGTGAGCGTCCTCGAATGCGCCGGAAATGGCCGCAGCTTCTATACTCCGCCGGTAGCGGGCGCGCAATGGCATTTTGGCAGTGTTGGGAACGCCCGGTGGTCGGGCGTGCGTCTCCGTGACGTTCTTCAAAAGGCAGGGCTGAAGCCCGGTGCTTCTCAGCTACTCATGGACGGAGCGGACGTCCCGCTCGGTACCATGCCGGACTTTCAGCGGACGCTGACTGTGGAGAAGGGGCTTCATGAGGACACCCTGCTGGCTTGGGAAATGAATGGCAAGCCGTTGACTGCTTCGCACGGATTTCCTCTACGCGTGATCGCTCCCGGCTGGGCCAGCGACTCGTGGGTCAAGTGGCTCCAGCATATTGAAGTTCTCGATCACGAGTTCGACGGTTTCTGGATGAAGAGTGCCTACCGCCATCCTGCGGGCCACGTCGCACCCGGCACGGCCGTGGATCCAAAAGATATGGTTCCCGTTACCGATCTCAACGTGAAATCCGTCATCGCCCGGCCCTCCGATTGGGCGATGCCCGGTATGGTGACCGTACAGGGTGTGGCGTGGTCGAACGCCTCGCCCGTGACCAGGGTAGACGTGTCCGTCGATGCGGGCAGCAGCTGGAAACCAGCCATCCTGACCGGGAAGCCTACGAAGTATGGTTTTCGCCGGTGGACCTACGCTTGGCAGGCAGAAGAAGGGCAGCATACGCTGATTTCGCGCGCGACCAATTCCGCCGGGCAGACACAGCCTTTGCAGGAAGAATGGAACCCTAACGGATATCTCTGGAACGTGGCGCAACCGCGGCCCGTACTTATCGCCGGCGTCAGGCCCCCGGCTCCGGCTATCTCTCCGGCTTCAAACCAGCAGACTTCAGACCAGGCTCTTCCCGAAAGCTACAAAACTGCGTGCTTCGGATGCCATGACGAGCATATGATGCGGCAGCAACGTCTCACCCGCGCACAGTGGGATCGGGAAGTAACCAAAATGTCAGGCTGGGGCGCCGCGGTGAAGCCGGAACAGCGGGACACGCTTCTCGACTACCTTTCGTCAAGTTTCAAGCCTTAAGTCGCAAACGCGGCCAGACTAAGGCAACTCAAACACCCACACGGAGCCGCCCCGTCCCGGCGGGTTCTGGATCTCAGGGACCAGCGCCGGCCAGATTGTCGAAATCGCGCTGCCTGTGCCGACCGAGATGGCGACGTACTGCTTGCCATTGACCGAATACGTGATGGGACACGAGTTGGGAACCTCGTTCAGGCGAACGCGCCAAAGTTCCTTGCCCGTTTTATCGTCGCGCGCCGTAAACGAGCGATCGAAGCCGCCGCTGAAGATGAGGCCGCCTGCGGTGTCGAGAATGCCCGAAATTCCGGGGGCGCGCTCGCGCTCGATCCACACCGTCTTGCGAGTTTCCAGATTGGTCGCCTGAAGGCGCCCATATTTGCCGTCGCTATCCGGGCGGGGACGCACGCTGTGCCGGACGCCGGTGCTGAGAAAGCCTCGCTCGTCTTTGCCGACCGGTATCAGATCCATGCACGTTTCGACCAGGGGCGAATAGAGAGTCCTGGTGTCGGGGTTGTACGCGGTGGGAATCCAGTCCCGCCCCCCGCCCGTGTGCGGACAGACCAACTTTGTTTCGCCATCGCCCGGAACCAGGCCCGGATCGATCGTTTTTGCTCCAGTCCGGGGATCGATAGCCTTGACGATGGTTTGCAATCCCATATCGATGGAAAAGACATATTTGCCGGTATCGGCCTCGACGGCATCGTAGATCGCCATCTTGCCGGCTGTAACCGAGAGCGTCTTCATCTGACCGTTAACAGGCAGCCTGACCAAAGTGCGCTCGAAGGCCCAATCGTGATCCCATTGATCGTTGGGCACGTGCTGGAAATACCATGCGAGCTTGCCCGTGTCGGGATTGAGCGCCATGGTGGCGTCGCTGTAGAGGGCGTCGTTGGTGATGCCAGGTTCCTTTGACGGGATGCGTAGCGGGCCGGTATCGTAGCTGGGCGCCGCACCGAAATAGGCCAGATTCAGATCGGGATCGTAGCTGCCCGGCGTCCAGGACGAGCCACCGGAGCGCTTTTCGGCGGGCAGTCCGTTCCAGGTGTTGCCGCCGGGCTCGTTCGGCAGCGGGATGGTACGGAATCGCCACGCTTCTTTGCCGGTTTCCGCATCCAGCGCGATGATGAAGTTGCCGCCCGGCTGCTGGCCCCCGGTACCGATCATGATTTTGCCTTTTGCGGCGATCGGTCCGCCGGTCAACTGCATGCCGATTTTGGGATCTCCCAGTGCGGTGTCCCAGACCAGCCTGCCCGTCTTCACATCGAGCGCGATCAGATGGGTGTCGGACGTGGCGGCGTAGATGTTGTTGCCGTAGATGGCGATACTTTTCTTAACCGACGGTCGTATGTCTTCGGGCAGAACGCGCTGATAATGCCACAGCAGATCTCCGGTGGCGGCATCGAGAGCTTCCACCTGGTCGCGGTAGCCCTGCACAAACAGGACGCCATCGTGTTCCAGCGGAGTCGCGGTGTTCGGGCCGGGCGGCAGCGACCAGCTCCAGGCCACGCGCAGGTTCTTGACGTTGGTTCGGTCGATTTGTTTGAGCGGGCTGTAGCCCTGGTCGTCGTAGGTGCGGCGCCAGGTGAGCCATTCGCTGGCGGGCGGCCTGGCGAGAATCGCGGGTGTGACAGGTGTGATGTGATCGAGGAGCGTGCTGGGCGGCGGTTGATTCGGGAGCGCGACGCCAGGGGTGAGACCTCCACCCGATGCCGCGCGGCTTTGGCCGGCGCCAGGAATTCGCATAGAGGAAAGACCGCTCGCGGTCGAAGGCATTTCGCGCAATCCGGACGCGATGTCGTTGGACTGAAGGATGTACGCGACGATGCCGGCGTAGGCCCTCGCTCCGAGCGACCCTGGGGCATCCGATGGCATGCGGGTGCTCGTGTAGGTGAACAATTCCGCGACGGACTTCCCGCCCCAATTCCGCGTGAACACCGAGCCTCGCAGCGGAGGGGCGAAATCGCCATCGTCCAGATCGCCGCCGTGGCACTGCCGGCAGGCACGGTCGTACGCGATCTTGCCTTCGGCCGATTGGGCGGTGGTGAACTCAATTCCGCCGGCGGGGCCCGCCGACGCTGTCTGGGCCTGCCCTGAAACAAGCGAGCAGGCAACTGCGAGCCCGAGAGTTAAAGACATTCTTGTCATCGCGCGTCCGTTCTGGAAACGGTGCCAGTATACATCAATATCGATTCCACCCTTCCTGGTTCTGCCTGACGAATCGAAGTTACCAGGAAGAGGTAACGTGGTGAAGGAGTGCCAATGAAATCTCTCACTTTGGGGCTTTCGTTGTCGATGTGGTCCTGCCTCGGGGCCTATGGTCAAACTGCAGAACCGACGCCCCGCTGGCCCGACGGCAGAGTGAATCTGGGGTCCGACCCGGGACACAAAGGCTATTGGGAAATCCAGCATGGCCTGGTAGGCGGTTATGCTTCCATAGGCGAATTCTTTCGCGTGGTCGATGTGCCCTTCCAGCCCTGGGCGAAAGCTCTTTTTCAATACCGGCAGGCGACCAAGCAAAACTCCCCGCTGGTGGACTGCGTACCAGCTACTGGCCCGTCGTTTCTCACTGCGCCTGGATTTGAGATTGTGGATGTACCCGAACTCAACAGTATTTTCATTCTCGCCATGGGCGGACCGCATTCCTGGCGCGTGATCTATATGGATGGGCGTCCGCATCCCGAGGGAGACGACCTCAAGCCCACTTTTCTGGGCCACTCCATAGGGCGCTGGGAAGGCGACACTCTCGTGGTCGATTCGGTTGGTTTCAACGAAAAACAGTGGCCGGTGGGGACGTTCCCGACAACCGGCCAGCTTCATCTGATCGAACGCTTTTCGCGTCCGAACCTCAAGACGCTGAACTACGAGGTGACGATCGACGATCCGGGGGGCTTATACGAAACCCTGGTCCAGTCAGTGGACGATCACCGAAGAAACAGCCTCCCGGTGGAATACCGGCGAGATGTTCGAATACATCTGTGAGGATGCCGCCAAATAAGGTCGCCTTTCGGGTGGCAGGCGCAGGCCAAAAGGCCTACTCCACAAGAGTTTCAAGCTACTGACCTTTCCCGTGGAGTAGGCGTTTTCGCCTGCGCTCTCGGCTTGCGAGGATCCTTTTTCAGCAGCGCGCCTTACCGGCCAAGAATGCGAGCCACCGCTTCCAGCAGACGAATCTCCTGATTACCGGTGTTTTCCGCGCGCCAGCCTACATGGGCATCCGGCCTCACCAGCAGGCACCCCGTTTCGCAGATCCCGCGGGCCTCAGCCCATTCTCCGTAGAGGTCCGTCAGATCGCGGCCCGGCCCGATCACAAAGCCTTCGATACCGATTCCGTACACGGCGGCTGCTTTGCGCGCGGCTTCCACCCAGCCTTCGCCGCCGATGCCGGTGAGGACCACGAACCGGCCTTTGCCGGCGATGTCGAGCGTCGAAACCGGTCTGCCATCCTTCTGCAGCCATACGTGCGGCAGGCGCGCGCCCGGCCAGGTGGTGGGATGGTAATGGAGTTCCGGATCGCGGTCGAAGGCCGGCTCGGGCGTACCATCGGAAACCACGGCGGCCGAGCGGTAACGCTGGTTCATCTCGACGCCATGCGTATTGAACTCGTAAGATTTGTGCGCGATGGCCTTGCGCAAATTTTCACGCTGCGCGGCGGCTTCGGGTGTGTCGGCTTTGCGCGCCTCCATGTTGCGCAGCATCTGTGCAGCCTCGGTGGTCTCGTGCAGTCCCAACGCGTCGAAAATGGGGCCGGTCTCCTCAATGCTTTTGTTGGCGCGCTTCACAATCTGCCGCCCGATGGGAGCGCGCTCTTCGTTATACGTATCCAGCAGCGCGGGACTGGCTTTCCCCTTCAGCACCAGCGCCAGCTTCCACGTGAGGTTCCAGGCGTCCTGAATCGAGGTGTTGGAGCCGAGACCGTTCATCGGCGGGTGCCGGTGCACGGCATCCCCCATGCAAAAGACGCGTCCCGATGAGTAGCGCGTGGCATACATGTCGTTCACGGTCCACAGAGAAGTGGAGCGAATCTGTATCGGCACGTCCGGGTCGCCAATAAGATTGCGAACGATTCCTTCCGCCGCGGCGGCATTGAGCTGAGGAGCTCCGGCATTGATGTGTAGCCCCAGATGGCCAGCCATTCGTTCCAGGGCCGCACCATTCGGATGAGGCCCATGCCCACGCCACCGATGTTCGAGCCGGGCTGCAGCACCCAATACAGAACGCTGGGGCGATACGCAACATATTTCGAAAGCTCGGCGCGGAACACGATATTGATGCTGCCCGCCACGCCCATCCGCCCTTCCATGGGCAAGCCTGCGTCCTCGGCAACTTTGCTGCGGCCTCCATCCGCGCCCAGCAAATATTTAGCCCGGATCTGATAGGCGTTGCCGCCGACGCGGTCTCTTATATCCGCGGTAACACCCTCGGGGTCCTGTCGGAAGGAAAGGTACTCAGTGTCAAAACGAACCTTGGTCCCACGGGCTGCGGCTGCCCCGAGCAGTATCGGCTCCAGCAGATTCTGTGGCATGTCGCACATGGAGGAGGGGCTTGCCAGCGCGTGATCCGCCCGGCGGCGCGGTCCCGTGCCGAAGGTGTTCAGGCGCCCCAATTCTTCGCCCGCCAGGCTGGTGCAAAAGACTGTATTACCCATGATGTCCTGCGGGCTGGCCAGCGCCACGACTTCCGATTCGATACCCAGGTCGCGCAGGATTTCCATGGTGCGCTGATTGGTGATGTGAGCACGCGGTGTGTCGGCGAGCCAGCTGTACTTGGTCACGATCATGTTCGGGATGCCGTAGGTGCTCAGCATGAGTCCCGCTGAAGAACCGGCAGGCCCGCTGCCGATGATTAATACGTCCGTCTCGATCACAGCGGTTTTACTCCCCTTCGTTTGTCATGACAGTTCATCATTCTAACCGGTTCTCATACTCTAACCAGCCTAAGTCTGTGAGCGTAGCCTACAGCGCACTCCTCTGTTGCCGGGAAGGCTGAAAGGCCGGATCATGGCTAAAGGGACAGATATCGGAAGCCACCCCGATTGCAGCATAGGGTGAGCCCTCCACCTGCTGTTGCGGAGATGGAGCTATTTGTTGCTGCACTCCTGTGTCGAATCGGCGGAAGGCGGGGTCTCTGACGTGAATGTTCTGGCGGACGCCCTTGACCAGCGATTCCCTTGCGGCGAGATGGATTTCACTGACGGCCGACGTCCACAATTTCTGGCCGAGGCGAGACTGTTCAAGAATGAGAGCCGTACCTTTGTGGATGCCCGCCAGGAATCCGGGGCCGTCGCGCAAGTGCGATGCGATAACGATTGCGTCCATCCCGCACTGATGAGCCTCGATCTCTTTGACCAGCGTCGTGGGTTCCGCTATTTGCGCCTGGACGAGAAACAAGGTCCGGGAAAGTATGAACGCACGCAGGGCCAAAGAGCAACGTATCAGTCGTGAAAGTTAGTCGGCACGTGTTACGGTCCTGCAGTGGTGGGTGTTCGTCACCCCTCTGTGCGAACGGAAACGACGTCAGCTTCTTGCCGAGGCCGATACCCGCGTGGCATCAGTTAACGGAAGCGTTACGTTTCTCTGCCTGCCGATTCGCTGACCTCCCGACACGATAGGGAGTGAATAAGCTGGCGAGTGGTGTGACGGGCCAAAGCACCTGTCGCCGGCTGTAGTAGTAAGGATCGACAGAATTCTGCTGAAACAGCCGATCCCACCGTAGATTTTCAAGGCAGTCCTGGCATTTGCCGGAACGACAGCAGGGGCTCGGTGACCCGGAGCGCTTTCGGCCGGAATTCGTTGTTTCCATTTAGTCCATTCCTACTCGAAATAAAATTCCATGCGGGTTATTCCCCGGAACGGCAAATCATTCAAACATCTGGGTTGATCATGACAGCACTAACCAACACAAATCGAGATGCCGAGTACTACTTCGAGTACCGACTATGCGTGTAATGCAGCCGGGGACGAAACCACCGGCATTACCAGATAGCCAGGGCCTTATCAGTCTGGCGAAGTACGTGGCCACCAATCTCCCCAAGCGCGATCTGCCCGGTGCCGGGCAACTGCCGCTGAAACAGGAGAAGGCTGCCGTCACCACACTTCGGCAAGTTAACTACGCGGTGGCGAAGCCACGCCGTCTGCCGTAGTGGAACACGGTAGCCGGATTTGTCCCACATAGGAGTCCTGCGTGAAGGGAATCATCTGCGCCAGAGCGGCACAAGGTATCAAAGATGCTGCACCTGCCGCAGGCAGGCGAGTCGCAAAGACGCATGGAAGGGACTCCGGGATCCGGGTAAAGATCCGCGTCAGCCGGCACATTCAGTGAAATTCCGGCGATGGAAGCTACCGTTTGGCGAATCTGATTTTCTGATCGGTAAACCACAGGCGACGGCAGGTCAGCCGGCCACGCGAACAATTCAGCTGTGCATCCTGGCAGCCCGGGCGATCAGTATTCCCGCATCGTTGACCGAGAGTGGCTGCTGTTCCACGGAGAATCCCAGTTTCGCAAGGCGGTCGGCGCACCAATCTCCTCCGGGATGCGAAGGCTCGCGAACGTGCCATTCCATTACAACGCATCGGGTCCGCCGTGCGATTTTGTCAAATCGCGGGTCGGCCATAAGCTCGTACTCGGCTCCTTCGATATCCATCTTCAGGATGTCTATCGGTTCATCGCCCACAGCCGCGAAGAAATCGACCCGCTCGATTGCGATGACACCGTTGCTTCCCGGTTTACCCGGCGAGCCGGTCAACATCGTGGATCTGTCGTCTTCGTCGGTCAAAACGGCCCTGCCTGCGGCGGACGCGGCTCCGGCGCGAATCAACTCAATTCGGTCGTTGTAGTTGTTGACGCGAATGTGCCAATCGAGGATCCCGCAATGTTCCGGATGAGGTTCGAAAGCGAGTACTTTCGCGCCAGGATAGCGCCAGCACCAGAAGAGGCAGGAGTCCCCGACATTTCCCCCGACGTCGACAACTCTGCGAACATCGGTGGGCGCGAGCCCCGTTTGATAAATACCGCCGTGGAA
>JBEKTF010000237.1:0-14595 GCA_049516355.1 Bryobacteraceae bacterium
CGGTGGAATGGACAGTCCCTTATCGCGAGACATTTTTCCACCTTGGCGTGCACAACCTGCCACTGCAGGAGGCGACGAGCATCGTGCGCGATCTGGCGGTTTTCACGGCGAAGCCTGTCGCACCACAGAGCGAGGCTCAAATCGGCCCGTTGCTTGAGTTCCTGCACTCCATCGCGCAAACGCTGATCGTTCTTAATCATCCCCTCTGGGATGAAAACCACGTAGGCGCTTCGCTGCACGGGGACTGCGTCACTTCGTTTCTGGGGAGTTTCAGGCAGTTCATTCATGCCTTCGAACTCAATGGATTGCGCCCGTGGCGTGAGAATCAGGCAGCCGCGCAACTTGCCTCATCCGAGTCGCTCCCGGTAATCTCCGGTGGAGATCGTCATGGCCGCGAGCCAAATGCCTGCGTCAATCTGACGAACGCCGGGACGTTCGCGGAGTTTGTCGAAGAAGTTCGCCGCGACGGCTGGAGCGACGTCCTGTTCATGCCTCAATACCGCGAGCCGCTCAAATTGCGCATCCTGCAAAATATGTGCGACATTCTCGAAGACGACGACCAGCATAGTATGGGTTGGACGCGTTGGAGCGATCGCGTCTTCTACCTGACGGACGAAGGGGTCGAGAAGTCGCTCAACGAACTTTGGGGCGACAAATTTCCGGCTGTCGTGAACCGGTTCGTCGGGTTGATGGGGCTGGTGAAACATCGCCGCGTGCTGTCGGCGCTGAAGCTTGCATTGACCGAGCGGCAGGAATTTGCGTTGTAGCCGTGAAGACCTGAGAGAATGTGCGGAGGAGATCGAATATGACCACCCGGGAAGTTGCTGACACGCTTGTTAAACTCTGCTCCGAGGGCAAGTTCCTCGAAGCCACGAAAACACTCTATTCGCCCGAAATCGTTAGCATGGAAGCGGGCGCGCCTCCCGGCGGATCGCGCGAAGCGAAGGGCCTTGCGGCTGTGATTGCCAAGGCGGAATGGTGGGGCGCCAACCACGAAATGCACTCGGAGACTATCGAAGGTCCGCTCGTCGCGGGTTCGCATTTCGCGGTCGTATTCAAGTTGGACGTCACCTTTAAGCCACAGAACAAACGGTCCCAAATGGAGGAAGTCGCCGTCTATAAAGTCACCGACGGCAAAATCGCGTACGAAGAGTTCTTCTACAGCATGTAGGGAAAGGCGGCTCTCTCAGCCCGCGGCGACCATCCAACGCATGCGCACGATCACGCTTGAAGAACACTTCGCGACCAGGTCTTTCCTCCGCGCCACCGGCGCCTATGGCCAAAGCGCTCCACCGCAACTTGCGGAAGTTCAAGGCGCGCTCCTCGATATCGGCACCGGCCGCATTGCCGCGATGGATGAGGCCCGCATCGAGTTCCAGGTGCTGTCGCTGGCTGCGATGGGATTCGACGGACTCGACGCCGCCACAGCTTCCCCGCTCGCGCGCGACGTAAACGATGAGCTTGCTGACGCCGTGCGCGCCCATCCTGCCCGGCTGGGCGGATTCGCCACCCTGGCTCTCAAAGACCCTGCGGCTGCAGCCATCGAATTGGAGCGCTGTGTCACGCGCCTCGGCTTTTATGGCGCATTACTTAACGGCACGACCGAGGGGCGGTTTCTTGACGATCCCCGCTTTCTTCCTGTTTTTGAGGCGGCGGTTCAACTCGGCGTCCCGATCTATCTTCACCCGGCCCCGCCGCCGGAACCTGTCGGCCGAGCTTACTTTTCCGGTCTGCCGGGAGACACCGGCCACCTGCTTTCGATCGCGGGCTGGGGATGGCACGCCGAAACCGGCCTGCACACTCTTCGCCTTATCGTGTCCGGTCTCTTTGATCGCTTGCCTACTTTACAGCTGATCATTGGCCACATGGGAGAGGGGCTACCTTATGCGCTTGCCCGCTCCAGCGGCATTCTCTCCAACGCCGCGCCACACCTTCGCCAGCCTGTCGCCGCGTATTTCCGGTCCAACATTCACATCACGACAAGCGGTTACTTCACGCAACCGCCTCTGCGCTGCGCTATTGAGGTGGTTGGTATGGATCGCATGCTCTTCTCGATCGACTACCCCTTCAGTCCCAACACCCGCGGGCGCGCCTTTATCGACAGCCTCCCGGAGATGCTCGGTCCTGATGACATGGCGCTCCTTACCCACGGGAACGCCGAGAGACTCCTGAAACTGCGGACTTGACAGGTGCTATCGTTTGGCCCGCACAATCGGACTATCGTGCCTTTTTTCGGGCAATTCCCCTGCCGTTTAACTTACAAGGGCGAATCCGGCCGGGCGATCGAACGCCACATATGGGCAACCGGGCTGTTGTCGTTTCCCAAACCCTCTTTGGGTTGCTTGAAGTGACGCCCGACGATATCGATGAACGGTTCGATGCTTACCTTCGCGTTGGGATCGAAGGCGTACAGGTCGTTGACAGTAACCTGGCGGGGCAGGATGTACCACTTGTGCTTCAGTAACATCTTGTAATTCGCCTCGATATGGGGAGGCGGCGTGTAGTCAATGCCGAACAAATTGCGGTAAAGGTCGGGGTATTCGTACCCGTTGGCCTTGTCCTCATAGAAACGGAGCGTCTGGTGATGCCGGATTGCGAACGCGGTCTTCTCCGGAACGTAGGGTTCGTAGAGTTGCGCGCCCCACCATCCGTGATCGGTCTTCATCATGCACTGCACGGTGTCGTGTAGCAAACACGCCAGGATGATTTCTTCGGGCATGCCGTTTTTCTTCGCAAGAGCCGCGCTCTGCAGTACGTGGTTGGCGGGCGCAAAGCGGAGGTTGAAAAAATCGAGCAGCGTCGGGTTGGCCGGCATCGGCGGTATTCTTTTCACTTTGCCTGCGCTGGCAAACAGGTTTCCCGCACCTCTGCGATAAGCGCGAGTCTCGATCTGCGCATCCAACTCGGCAACGGTTGGAAACTTTTTGGCGCCCGCCGCTCCACCACCCTGATTGCGCGCAACGGATTCGTCCAGTTGCGCGGTCATGAAGTCTTCGAGCGCATCGGCTTTCGCCTCCGAATCCATCAGACTTACCGCGGCCGCGCCGCCCAATCCGGCGATAAACAATCTGCGATCGATTTCCATGTTCGCTCCTTGTTCGTTGTGCGTCGTTTGTTATGCGTCAGTTTTTGTGCGTTTCATCCATCCACTGATAAATTCTGCGGACGCCCCGAAGGTCGGCGCCGGCGGTCTGGATATCGGGGAAATCCTTCTTGTGCGAAGTGAGGTCCACGCGTTTCGCCGCCTCTTCCGGCGTCATGCCCTGCTTGCGGAGCGTCGCCACCTTAGCCGTTGAGTCCTTCAGATAATCCTGGAACGCCGTAATGATGCTCTTATCGCGAAAAGGCCTGCCGTGGCCGGGGAGCACCAGCGTGAAATCCAACTTCTTCAGGGCGTCAAGCGTGACGATCCACTCATCGAAAAAAGCATCCCCCATATACGCGATGCGGGCTCCTTCATCCATGTCTCCGGTGCAGACAATGCGTTCTTTGGGCAGGTAAACGAAAGTATCGCCGCCGGTGTGACCGCGGCCGAGAAACAGAAGCTGGATCTCGCGCGAACCTTTATACAAAGACATCTTCGTCGCGTAGGTCACATTCGGCGGTGTCGGCTTGATTTCCCTGGCTTGTTCAGGAAGCGATTCCGCTGTAGCCAGTTCTTTTGACAGCTCGGCTTTCTGCGCGGGGTCCTTCGCGGCGGCAATCTGCGTTTTCAGAGAGGCAACCTGCTCCTGCAGTCGGGTGCCCATGGACGTCTTGAACGGCTCGCGATGAAGCACGTCGAACGTCAGGATCGCATTCCGCAGATATTCATGCCCGATGACCTGCACCTCGGGCGAAAATACTGAGTTACCGTCTGTGTGGTCGTAATGAAAATGAGTGTTGATCACAGCGGTCACCGGTTTGTTCGTGAGCAACTTGATGTCTTCGAGAAAGGCTCTGGCAGCTGCGGGTGTGGATCCATCGTCGACCAGCACTACGTCACGGTCGTTGACGATCACGACGTTATTGCTGCCGATGCCTCCCGAAGCGTAATAGACGCCCTCGGCAACTTTTTCGAACTTGTAGGCCTTGCCTTGGGTCACGGGGAATGCGTCCGCGGCGCGCGCCGATGTTCCGGCTACACACAAAATTGCAATCGTGATTGCTGACGTTGCGACGATTTTCATGACGAACTCCTTCTAGATCGCCTTATAACGCGGCAACAGCGCGAGGGCGTTGGTGCGGTCGACCGCGAGCAACTCTTTGGCGGTGAACTGGCCGCATTCCTTGAGTCCCTTCACGTGCTCGGTGCAGGTGCGATAGGGGTAATCGGTGCCGAAGACGATCTGCGAGAGATTGACGACCTTGCGCAGCGCCGACATGGCTGCGGGATTCGCCGTCTGAGCGGTGTCGTAATAGAGCTTATTGGCGGCGGCGACAAAGCCCTGCGGGAACTGCGCGGCGAACTTCGGGGTCTTTGCGATGAGATCGAAGCGCTCGACGAGATAAGGCATCGTGCCGCCGGCGTGCGAGAAAATGAAGCGGATGTCCGGGTATCGGGCGGCCGATCCGCTGAAAATCAGGCGCGTGATGGCGCGGGTGGTGTCGGTGCCCCACTCGATGGCGGAATCGGCGATATCGGGCATCAGCAAATTGCGGCAGCAGTTGGCGGAAATGGGGTGCGTGTAGACAACCGCTTTGCGGCGGTTCAATTCCTCAAACAGCGGCGCGAAGAAGGGATCGCCGAGCCACTTGTCGCCGTAATTCGTGTACATGCTGATGCCGTCGGCCTTGAGGGTGTCTAAAGCGTATTCGACTTCTTTCAGGCTGCCGTCGAGATCGGGCACGGGCAGGGCGGCGAAGATGCCGATGCGGCCTTTGTTATCGGCGGCGAAGCGCGCGGCGTAGTCGTTGCAGATGCGCGAAATGCGGCGTCCGGTGGGGTTGTCGTCAAACCAGACACCGGGAGGCGATATGGAAATAACGGCCGTGGCGACACCGGCGCGGTCCATTTCCTCCACGTGTTTGGCGGGCGTCCAATCGAACATCTGCGGGTTGGCGACGCCCTTGGGCCGGATTTCGGAGATGTAAGCGGGCGGGGCGAAGTGGCTGTGGACGTCAATGCGCGTGGCCGCGGAGTCTTTGGACTGGGCGGCGGACCTGGATTGGGGCAAGAGGAATCCGGCGCCGAGGGCGGCTGCTCCGGACAGGAATTCGCGACGATTTTTCATAAGTGCTCCCGGCAAGACAGCGGGCAGGGATGAGTATATATCAAATCGCCGCCGGTCCTGTTCGCACGCCACGATAGTACTGCACCGGCGGCAGAGACCGCCGGCGTTACCCGGTCTCAAACCACCGCGTTGCAGGCGGTCAGCTGAACAATTTGTGGCGCACGCTCTCAGCGTGCCGTGTCCGCACTCATGCGGACACCTGTTTTGAGGCAGCGAAGGCGTTGCCCTTCAGGGACCGTCTTATTTCAAAACTTTGCTGGCTTCAGCTTGAGCGATCAGACGGTCTGCATCGTCCTGGAGAAGGTACCGTCCGCGCACAAGCCGCTCGGCTGCGGCGCGTACTTGCGCGACGTAATTCTCGTGAGTCCCGTAGCGCTCTTCGAGTGACGGCCGTGGATCGCCGGAAGCGAGCCGCTCGGCCTTCGTTCGGGAGAAGGGGATCACGGCGCCCGTGTTGGTGCGGATATGGCCTTTGTAGAAACCGTTGGCATTGGTGTTCCAGCCGGTGTACGTCCCTAAAGGAACCTGATGAAGGACGCTGGCGACACCCGCCACTTCATTTCCATCGGCATCTACTCGCGGAACCAGGGTCGGTAGAGTCTGGCGGATGGCGGGTGGCTGCATCGTGATGATGCCGGACAGGTCGTTGTAATGAAATTGCCGTCCGAAGTCATATTGATAGAACTGCGTGAGGATTCCGTCCGGAAATGGCACTCCGGGAATGGCGGGGAAACCCATCGCGGCCCCCGTGGGCGCGGCGAGTTCTCCCCGATCGAGACGCGGATATTGGCTCGGCGGAGGAAGAGTTCCTTTCACCACCCAATCGATGAGCGCCGTATCGAGCGCCCGCAACATGTCGCTCGAAGGATTGGGATTCGGGACCAGATCGCAACAGGACTGCCGCGCCGGATCCGGATCGAAGCCGCCGGGCCCGCCGCCGTGGCTTACGCCTGGGAAGTAATAGCGCCGGACATTCGGCGGGAGCGGGATATCGCGGTCGGCACGCGTGCCGACGAGGTCGGGAGAGGCACGCAGATTGAAAAATTCCGACGAGCCGAACGTCTCGACAATCTTCGGACAGGTTTCGGTAGCGCGGCAGCGGTCGAGCAATCCCGCCGCGGGATGGCCGCGTGCTTCATCCGGGTAATCCTCCCACCAGTTGACGCCGTCGCTTCCGGCCTCGTAGATAGCCGCCGCTCCGCTGGGGGCTGCGAATCTGAAATTCATCCCTTGCTGGCGAACGGCGATATTCGGGTTGCTGCCGTCGAAGACGATCCTTCCGGTTTCATCCTGATTGAAGCCCAGATGGATGAAACTGCGGAGGAAGTTTCCCGATTGCGAGTTGCCCTGACTCACGGTCGCGCGGTGCCAGTGTCGTCCTGCATGCCGTAGCGGAGATACGCGTTCAAGTCGCGCGTCGCGGCGAAGCCTATGCCGTAGACTTTCGGATCCTTCGCGGTGTACACCAACTCATATAAGTACGTCGGATTGAACCCGCCCTTCAGGCAGAGCTTCCGCGGATCGGGTTTGCCGGGGAAGGGAATCTGGCTGCAATCGGCGAACGCCCATTCGTTGCTACGCAGCGGGACGATCTTGCCGTCTTCCGAAGTCCGGCGGGTCAGCGTGGCTTTGGAAGTATCGAGGTCGGCCGGATCAGCTGTCCCCGCAACGCCGCCGCGAAGAATGGGCAAGGTTGTCGCATCCGCGGGCATGTCGCTGAAGCGTGCGAGCACGCGCCCGGTGATGCTGGAACCATCGGGGTTTTTGGCTACCGGCGCCTGCAGTGTCTCGATACCTTCGGATGGTTCGAGATCTCCCTGCCAACCGCTGGCAACCAGCACGTGGCCCTGCTTTCGGGCATCGGCCAGGAATCCGCCGCCTGTCAAATTGATGCGGCCGCGGTTCGGAACGAAGTAGAGCAGCACGCCGCTCGATTTCGCCATGTCAGCCGGTTTCAGGATGGTGAATGTCGCCGTGTACTCCACCATGCTGTGCGCGTTGCGGGGCGCAAACTCGAGATCGGTAATGATGGCGTTCAGCGGGAGCTTCGGGTCGAGTTCGCCATAGGCGTGGCCAGTGAGTTTCTGGTATCCATCGTGTCCCACGGTCTCAGTGTGTTCCACTACGAGCCGGGTGATTCGAGCCTGTCCGGGGATTGCCACTGCGAGGGCCGCTACAGCAGCTAGCGTGGTCTTAAAAAGTGGAACCTGCATGCGTCGTCTCCTTCATTTCCGAGTAAGTGCCTTTACAAGATCTTCTTCAGTGCGTGCCCGACACCTTTACCGATTTTGTCTACCCCTTTGACCGAGCCCACTGTAACATCCTTACCGGCTTTCACCGCGCTCCCCTTTTTGGGCTTTTTAACCTTCTCGGTCGTAACCGGATGCGATTGCGCGAATGACGGTGAAGCCAGGACGAGCATGGCAAAGAAAACGAATGCTTTTACGGAACGCCTTTCCGTATTATGCCGCTATTTCCGAGCGAGTCGACCACCGGGCTCGGGTAACGCCGGCGGTCTCTGCCGCCGGTGCATTACCACTCTGTCGTGCAAACCCAACCGGCGGCAAAGACCGCCGGCGTTACCCGAGCCCTTACGCACGAGCACTCGCGCGCCATCGCACTCGGCCATTTTTCAGTATAAAGTATATCGCTGGAGGTTTCCGATTATGTCGATTAGTGTTGTTCTCTGGATCATCATAGGTGCGGCTTTGGCGATCGTCTACGCTTATCGGAAGATCGTCGCCGGCAACTCGGATGAACTTGTGCATCTCAGCGATGCATCCGATATGGTGCTTGCCCGGCAGGAAGCAACGGCCCGCACCATCCAACAGCTGGATCGGATCGTTGTGATCCTGGCCATTGTTTTCGTGCTATACGGGCTCGCGCTGGGCGGTTGGCAGATTTACACGGCCTTTAATTCGACTTCGCCGGGAGCCTGACCGTTTTCTGATGCGCGGCGCTTACGCGTGGGTGCCGCGCTGCTGAAACATCTCGAACGGCTGAAACTCCCCATTCAACAATTGGCGTGTATCGCGGAGCCCCAGCCAGCCGGCGATCATGGTCGCGTAGACTCTGCGGAAATCCGTCGTAAAGATCAGGTTGTCGCCCTCGTCGAGCTTTGTCAGACTCGGGATCTGTCCATATTGGCCGCCTTTCACCTGCTTTCCCGCCACAAACATGAGGTTGGCAGTGCCGTGGTCCGTGCCGAGATTGACATTTTCCGGAACCCGCCGCCCGAATTCCGAGAAGATCATCACCACCACATCGTCCGCGCGCCCGATGCGCTCGAGATCGGTCAGAAACGCGGGAACAGCGTCGGACGCGTAAGTCAGCAGGCGCTGGTGCGTGTCGTTCTGGAAGACATGCGTGTCGAACGCGTTGTTGCGATAAGAAGTGTAATAGAGGCGCGTGGGCATGCCTGCGTCGATCAGCGCCGCGACCTTGGGCAAGTCCAGACCGGTGAGTCCGTAGTCCACTGGTGAGTGATATTTGGCCCAGGCTTCCTGAACCAGCTTCGAAGCGTCTCTCGCACTACGGGCGGCATCGAGAAGGAATCGCCGCGAGGGATTATCCACCTCCTGGTTTTCCGGGGCCGCATCGAGAACTGCCCGCTCGTCGTAAAACTTCTCCTGCGTGAACTTCGCGGGATCGTCGAAAACCACGGGAACATGCTTGCGGCTGCGAACGGCGAGCGATTGCCGCGCCGCGATGTTCACCAGAAAATTTGGTGGAGCGTCCGGCGCCATCATGTCCGCCAGACGGCCGACCCAACCATATGGCTCGCCGCTGTTGGGAGCCGCCGTATGCCAGTACGCCATGGACGTGAAGTGAGAGAAGGAGGGGTTCTGGTATCCGCAGCCGTGAACGACCGCCAGCTTGCCCTCTTTATATAAACGCTCGAACCCGGCCATACCGCGCCCGAAACCGAAGTGACTGTCGATAGTCCGCAGTTGCTTCCGCGCGATGCCGATGTTCGGCCGCCGTTGATAGTAGGCGTCATCCCCATACGGGACCAGCGTGTTAAGTCCGTCGTTGCCTCCCGACAGTTCCAGCACGACGAGTATTTTCCCTTCCGACTTGCCCTGTGCGGCAAGCGCGGCGGACGCCTGCGCGAACAGCGGCAACGGTAGAGCCGCCGCGCTGACTCCGACGCCAAGCATACCGGCGCGCAGCAATTCCCGCCGGCTGGATTTCGAAAACGAAAAGCGATTTCTATTCATACAATCTCTCTAACTGAGCTGATACTCGGGCTGACTCATGATCAGATGCAGGACCAGCCGCAGCGGGTCCTCCAGATAAGTTTGGGCAACGGCAATGTCTGTCGTGCCCAGTTCCTGGTTGAGAAAAGCAATGAGTTTCTGGCGCGCGGCGTCTCCAGGCGGAACCCTCATGAAACGGTGAATCAGGTAATCGACCGCCTGGGTTGTGTTTTGCAGTTTCGCGTCCAGGATCATTCGTGACAGATTGATTTGGGCCGTATCGCGCGGAATGGGTTTGACTCGTTGAATCGCCAGCTGCGAGCCGCGGAAACTGCCATAGCGTGTGTTGAAGTCTTCATCGCGGTCCGCGTTTTTGTTCGATTCCGCAATGTCGTTTTTGGTGTCGTCTTTGGTAGCGCTCGTGATGTCCATTCCTTCGCGGATACGTTCCGCGACCCTGCGAATCTCTCCTCCTCCGGTAAACCGGTCGGGCGGAAGGAAGCTGATATCCGGAAACAGAATGTCGCGGGCAAAATTGCCGCGCTCCAGCAGGAGCCCCGGCGTAATCCAGCTCTGGCCTCCGGCCCAGCCCGCCACCGTGGGAGGTGAGAATAGTTGTTGCCCCAGCGCGCCGGTGGCCAGGTTGAAGTCCGGTACGCCCGGAACGCTCTTGAGGCCAAGTTTCCGGTAGGTGCTGACGGCGAGTTCCACCGGGCTCTTGATCTGCGTGCCCACCGAAGCGGGGCTATAGAAGTCGCGCGACAGGAAAATCTTTTCAAGCAGCAGGGCGATCTCGTAATGAGACTGGCGAAGCACCAACCCGAGTCGTTGCTGCAGTTCCGGCGAGAGGTCTTCTCTTACGAAGAAACGGTAGATCTTGCCCGCGATGAAGTCGGCGGTCGCGGGCTGCTGCATGATGATGTCGATGACGTCGACCCCGTCAAAACGGCCCGTCTTCCCGAGAAAAGTCTTTTCGCTGTCGTCGTGCTGGTCTTTGTTGACGACGAATTTCAAATCCACATAATTCCACCCGGTGAATGCCCGCGCCGCTTCCCGGATGTCCTGTTCCGTGTAGTGGCCCACGCCCATCGTGAAGAGTTCCATGATTTCCCGGGCGAAATTCTCGTTCGAAGCTCCCTTGACGTTGACGCCTGCGTCGAGGAACGAAAGCATTCCGGGACTCTGCGCCACCGCGACTGTCAGATCTCTGAAATTACCGGTTCCCTGGTTTTCGAAGAGTTCCAGTTGGCCGAGGAGTTTGCGGTAATCGCGGACCTTGGCTTCGTTGGAAGCGAAATGACCGTGCCAGAACAGCGCCATCTTTTCCTGCAGCGGCCGCGGGCTGGTCAGCATTCTGTTCGCCCACCAATAGGCCACGCGATTGGTTTCAAGAACACTCGCGCGGAGCCAATAAAAGAACTCATCGACGATAGGCTGCAAGCGGCGGTTGCCTGACGGTTTGACCTTGATACCGAGAGCTTCGCCTTTCGCCTTGGCCATGTCCGTGACGGCGGGACGGCTCGGAGGAAACGGTTCCAGACCCGGGTCATGGACTCCCGATTCGTCGAACGGCGGCAATTGACTCGTGTCGGTACCCTCGAAACGAACCAAGCGAGCGATCGCCTGCGCCGGAGTCACGGCGGCAAGAGCCTGGATTTCCTCCGGCGTTCCTCCGAATCCGGCCCGTTCGAGGAGGTGCGCCGCGAAATCGTAATTCCAATCCGCGGCGCCGATGGGCGTCAGATCGTTCTGCCACGCCGCGGGTCCGGTCTTCGCGGCCAGAGCGGGGAAAATGGCAGTCGCCGCGGTAGCCGCCAAAAGAGCGATCCGAAACTCGGACCTTCGAAGCATGTTCCGGCTCCTTTTGATTTCGATATGAAGATATTCCCATAAAGAAGGCACCGCCGCCAGCCTGTGCTCCCGGCCACGACCGAGGTGCCTGGCCTGGAAGACGCGCTGCAGAGTCAACTTCGGATACACTACAAGACGAATATGAGCGCGCGTTACCGAAACAGCGGCCTGGTATTGGGGATACTGGCAATCGCGATCGGATTTTCCTGCCCGTCTGACATGCGAGCCCAGCCCCCCACGCCACGCTATGAGGTCGACCTTTCCTGGCCGAAGCCGTTACCGGACCGATGGATCATCGGCGGTTTGGGAGGCGTGTGCGTCGACGCCCGGAATCACGTACTCATTCTGAATCGGCAGGACTTGCTGGAGGGAGAACTAAACGCGGGGCATCTGGCTCCCCCGATTATCGAGTTCGATCCGGCAGGCAATGTGGTCAACTCCTGGGGCGATCCGAATCTTCTGGATCCGCGGCTCCATAGCTGCCACTTCGATAAGGACAATAACGTGTGGATCGGCAGCGCACCGTCCGGCATGGTCCAGAAATACGCTCACGACGGAAGCAAACTTTTATTACAGATCGGCAAGAAGGGCGTCTTCGATTCCTCCGACGGCACGGTTAAAGGTCAGCCGCTCAATTCGAACGCCGCGCAGTTTTTCATGCCTTCCAGCATCTTTGTCGACCGGCAAAATGGCGACGTCTACGTCTCCGATGGCGAAGGCCGGGGAGGCAATCGCCGGATCGCGGTAATGGATCATACGGGAAAATTTCTGCGCCAATGGCAGCCGGAAGGCATGCAGACCGTACATTGCCTGACAGTGGCCAACGATGGGTTCGTATATGTGTGCAATCGGGAAGGAGCCAGTATCCAGGTGTATGACAAGATGGGCAAGCTCACTAAAACCCTTGAATTGCCCTGGAAGCCGGACACGCCGCCCGCCGACGGCAAGCCGAAGGAAAGCGGAGGCGCGGTTGTGGCGATTGATTTCTCGCACGACGCGAACCAGACGCTTATGTATGTCATTAACCAGAACAATGGGGTCGTTGAAATTGTCGAACGTCAGACTGGGAAGATTTTGTCGAGCTTTGGCCGCGTCGGTCACTACCCGGGTGAATTCGACCAGCCTCACGGCATTGCGGTTGACGCCGAAGGCAACGTCTATGTGGCAGAGAACCGAGGCAAGAGAATTCAGAAGTTCAAGATGGTCGGGAAATGACGAAGGTTAAGGAGGCTAAGATGCGCGCGGCGATGATTCTCTTATCGGCTATGGCGATTGCCGCGTCCGCGCCCGCGACTTTGATGGCGCAGACCGGAACCTCGCCAACCCTCAATGTCTATGTCATCGACGTCGAAGGCGGCAACGCCGTGCTGTTTGTTTCGCCTTCCCATGAGTCGCTGTTGATGGATACCGGCAACGTCGGCGCTGTGGCCGCCCCGCGCGATGCGGGCCGTATCGTGGATGCGATGAAGGATGCCGGAGTGCAGCAGATCGATCACCTGATCACAACGCATTGGCACGGCGATCATTTCGGCGGCATGGCCGAACTTTCTTCCCGGGTTCCCATTCGGGAGTTCGTCGATCATGGCCCCAACGTGCAGCCGGGCGAGGTTGCCGATGCGTTTCTCCGGGACACTTACCCGAAGCTTTACGCCAGCTCCAGGCACACCGTGGCGAAGGCGGGCGACAGGATCTCCATGGCCGGCCTCGATGTGCACGTGGTGACTTCCGCGGGCGAAGCAATTAAAACGCCGTTGCCCGGCGCTGGTAAGCCCAATCCGTATTGCGCCAATTTCAAAGGCGGCGATACCAATGCGGAGGACCCGCAATCCGTCGGCATTCATGTCACGTTTGGAAAGTTTCGCACGATTCATCTGGGGGATGTCACAAAGAACAAGGAGTTCGAGCTGATGTGCCCGAATAATCGCATTGGCACCGTCGATGTACTACTGGGGTTGCATCACGGGCAGGCCACTTCGAATTCGGAGGTGCTTGTACACGCGCTTCATCCCCGTGTGGCCATCATGAACGACGGCACACGCAAGGGCGGTGAGCCGGAAACCATGAAGACGGTGTATTCTTCCCCGGGCCTTGAAGATCTCTGGCAGCTTCACTTTTCGCTTCTGAGCGGGCAGGAATACACCAGACCGGGAGTGTTTATCGCCAATATCACCGACGATCAGCCGCCCGCGATGCCCATTGCTCCCATTCCGGCTCCGCCGCCCGGGCCAGGCGCGCCGCCGGCGCCGGTCCATAACGGTGTGGCTTATTGGATCAAGCTGTCTGCGCAACAGGATGGCACTTTCACAGTAACCAACGCGCGTAACGGTTTCAGCAAGACTTACAAAGCCGGTCGCTGAGCTTTGACCACCCGTAGGGCGTCAATTCGATGGTGCGACCAGATACTGGAAATTGGGGGGCACGTAGGATACATTCGCGCTGCTGATCGAAACAAAGCTTCCGTTGTAATAATAGATGGCATTGTTAACTGCCGCGTCCGATGTCGTGGACACCATGCCGAGATCGTACCATTTATCGCCTCCGGCCACTTCCTGGCTGACCAGGTCATAACTGGTGCCCGCCGGCAGGCTGATCGTCCCTGGTAGGGAGACATATACGAACTGCCCTGCGCTGCATCCGGCCATACTCACCGCCGCCGATCCGCCCGCAACATCCTGGCCGTTGGTGGCATTCACGAACTTCACCGTGTGCGTGCCCGAGTTTCCCGCAAGGCACACGCGTCCCACCGAACTGACATTGAGAGCGTTCGACCCGATTGTCAACTTCCCGCCCACCCAGCCCGAGTAGTCGTTGCGCATAGGCCGCCCGGCGGTTACATACCCCGTCACAAACGCGGTCCCCGAGCCACCGCCTCCGCCCTGGCCACCGGCCGGAGGCTGGAAGTTGGCTACCGTGGTGTGTGGCGCCGACATGGTTAATGTCTGCGGATTGGCTGTGCCGTTCAGGTCTCCGCTCCAGTTGAGGAAGGTGGAACCCGCCCCTGGTGCTGCCGTCAGTTGAACCGGAGTCCCGCTATCGTAGTAGCCCGTGGAGGAAGAGGGAACCGCGGTAATGGTTCCGCTTCCCGCGGGCGAAACAGTCGCGCTGAGCAGGTATTGGGTGTTGAGAGTGGCCGTATAAGTGCTGGCGCTCGCGGGCGCAATGGTATGTGAGACGGCGCCCCCATCGCTCCAGCTGCTCCAGACATACTGGGTGCCGGTCCCGCCGCTTTGTGGTGAGACCACCGCGATGGTGTGTGAGGATCCCGAAGGCCAGTTCAATGTCTGCGTGGAACTGTAAGTGGTGCCATCAACCAGAAAGGAGCTGCCGGTAAT
>JBEKTF010000238.1:0-8038 GCA_049516355.1 Bryobacteraceae bacterium
TAAACACAGCGCTCCGTAACCGGGGTGCCGCGTTCGTAGGCGATCATATTGAACTTTTCGGTCACGGCATAGTACTGATCGATGTGTACATTGGCGAACGGAGTTTTCCGGACGCGCGCATAAAGATAGTCGAAACCGTACACGACAATCACGAAGGCAATTGTGGCGAGTAATGCCTTCCGGAGAATGCCCATACTTTCTTTTTCAATTGTCTCAGCGCGGCGTTTTCTTAGCGAAGTAATGAAAGAATGCCGTCCAGCCCGCCCAGCGGAAGCGGCCGATCAGATATCAGCGCTTCTCCGTGACCGACGCCTACCTGCAGGCCGAAATACCGGTCCCGGGATTCGAGTGCGAAAAGATAATCGCCGACGCTCGCCGCAAACTGCGAACCGTAGATCCCGAGCAGCTCGATCTTTCGCGGAAAAACACCAGTTGTATCGACCACGAACGATGGCTCCTCGAATTTGTGCAGCGGGTAGAACAGAAACGCGCCGGGCTTGTGGGGCGGGTTGGGGTCGTCGAGATTCTTCAGCACGCAATAGAGCGGGGCATTGCGGACCATCAGACCAGCGGCCGCATGATCCGGGTGACGGTCCTCCCAAAGAGGGGCGAGCACGATCTTCGGGCGATGGCGACGGACCGCGCTCGCGATCAGCCGCCTGTTCTCAGGTGAATCGACCAGACCGCAATCCGGCAGGTTCAGGTTCTCGCGGGAGTGGGCGCCGAGGAAATGCGCGGCGTTCCTGGCCTCGACCTCGCGCTCTTCGCGTGTCCCTCGCGAACCCATTTCGCCGTTCGTAAGATCGACGATTGCGAATGAAACGCCTTTGGCTTGCAAAAGCAGCATGATGCCGCCGACGCCCCATTCCACGTCGTCCGGGTGGGCTCCGAAGAGGAGAACGTCTACCGGCTTCATTCGGGTGCGCTGGAAGGCGGCACGATCCCTTTCAACCGCAGATAAACGCACATGTATCCATACACCTCATTCGAGTGCCGGATCATGTTGTAGAGCGTGGCGAGTTTTGTGCGCGAGGGATTGGGAGGGAACGGCCCTCCGAATTGCGAGCTGATTTTATCCAGTGCGGTCGTGTCGTTGAGTGAATTGAACACGGAATCGCAAGTGGTGGAGGCTTCTTTCAGTAATGAGACCAAGTCAGGTTTTGTCGTTACTACAGGCGCGGGAGTCGATTGACCTTTGAGGATTCCTTCGCAAACATTCAAATTGGATCGCGCGATGTGAGCCACGCGCTGGGCGAAGGTTTCTATTTCGGGCGTGGGCTTGAAACTGTACTCCGTGGCGGGCATTTTTTCCGCCATCTTGAGGAGATTATTGCGGACCACGGTCCACTGGAACCTGGCTTCCTCGACGAGAATCCTGGAAGGTTGTGCATTCAGGGCACATACACTTGCGAATACCGAAATGAGCGTGAGTCCGAACTGGCGACGCATTGCCTCAGCCTATCACTCGTTGCGAACGAGGTGAGGAACCGGCGGCAAGACCGCCGGCGTTACCCGATTACCAACTTTAAGAAAGCGTCCGCGGCATAGCTGACCGCTCGGCGGGACGGTTGCGCCAGGTAAATCTTTCGCTCAACCTCGATCTCGGGTACACGCACCGCAACCAGCCGTTTCTCCGCGATTTCCTGCTCCACGCACATGCGCGGTAAAAACGCCACGCCTTGGTTGGCCTCGACCATCCAGCGGATTGTCTCGACCGTGGGCATCTCGATGTCCATATTGAGCCGCACTCCCCGCTCCTGAAAGACTCGCAGGACAATTTCGCGATAAGGGGAGAGCACGTTGTGGGCGACAAAAGTCTCGTCGCCCAACTCCGATATCGGCACTTCCTTGCGTTTCGCGAGTCGGTGCTGCGGCGATACCACGAAAGCCAGCGAGTCGGTAAAAATGACTCTCGATTGCAAGCGTTCGTCGCGAGGCTCGTAGCTGATGACGCCGAGTTCGAGGTTACCGTCGACGATTTCAGCGGGGATGCGGCTGGAAAAACTTCGCCTGACTTGCACCTTGATTTTCGGATATAAGCGCCGGTATCGCTCGATGTGGCTGAGCAGATAGAGTCCCGTCGACTCGTTCGCGCCGATCACAAGCCGCCCCGCGGAATGGTCCCGCAGTTCGGCCACCGAGTTCTGCAACTCCAGTTCGAGGTTCTGAAAACGCCGCGCGTATTCGAGCACGGTGCGGCCCGCATCGGTCAACATGACATCCTTGGCCGAGCGGTCCAGGAGCTTCTCGCCGAGTTCGCTTTCCAGCCGTTGCAAAGCGAGCGAAACAGCCGGCTGCGTGCGCTCCAGTTTCTCCGCCGCACGGGAAAAACTGCGCTCGCTCGCAATCGTCATGAAGACCCGGAGAGTGCTCAATTCCATCGAGACAATTATAACTCTTGTTAATTGAAGCTGCGAATAAAATAAATTTGCTTTATTCAACAGCTGCTACGCATAATGGTTTTGGAGTACCTTCCAACTATGAATAATCGCGTGTGGATCTTCGACACGACCCTCCGGGATGGCGAACAGTCTCCCGGTTGCAGCATGAACGTACCCGAGAAGCTGCGTATGGCGGGAAAACTGGTGGAGCTCGGGGTGGACATCCTCGAAGCCGGTTTTCCGATTGCCTCCGATGGCGATTTCGAAGCAGTCGACCAGGTGAGCCGTGAATTCCCGTGGGTGCAGGTGGCGGCGCTCGCCCGCTGCACCAGGATGGACGTTGAGCGTGCGGCCGGAGCGCTCGAAAAGGCGCGGCGGCCGCGCATTCACACCTTTCTCGCCACCAGCGATATTCATCTGAAATACAAGCTCAAGAAATCCCGTCAGCAGGTTCTTGACGAGGCGGCGGCGGCGGTCGAGCTGGCCCGGTCTTACGTCGACGATGTCGAGTTCTCGGCGGAAGACGGCGCCCGCACGGATCCCGATTATCTGGAACAGGTCTCGCAGGCTGTGGTTGCGGCAGGAGCACGGACAGTCAATATCCCGGACACAGTCGGGTATTCGACGCCCGACGAATATTCCGAGATCATCGGCCGCATTGTCAGAGCGCTGGGCGATACCGCGATTGTCAGCGTGCATTGCCACGACGACCTGGGCCTCGCCGTCGCCAACTCACTGGCCGCGGTGAAAGCGGGGGCGCGGCAGGTCGAATGCACCATCAACGGCATCGGCGAGCGTGCGGGAAACTGCTCGCTCGAAGAGATCGTGATGGTGATGAAGACGCGTAACGACCGGTATCCCTTCACCACCGGCATCCACACAGAGCATCTTTTCGCCGCCAGCCAGCTGCTGAGCTCGATCATCAGCTTTGGTCCACAACCCAATAAAGCCATCGTGGGCCGCAATGCATTCGCGCATGAGGCAGGTATCCATCAGGACGGTTATCTGAAGGAACGGACCACGTACGAGATCATGGAACCGAAGTCCGTCGGGGTTCCGGAAAGCCGTCTGGTACTGGGCAAACACAGCGGCCGGCATGCATTGAAGAACCGGCTGGAAGATCTCGGCTTCGTCCTTACAAAGGAAGAGCTCGATGTGGTTTATACGGAAATAACAGCTCTGGCGGACAATAAGAAAGGCCTGATGGATGAAGAGATCGCGGAACTCGCGCGGCGCAGCCAACAGGTATTAACGTCTTAAGGAGAATTCTTGAATCTCAACGTATTGGTCCTCCCCGGTGACGGCATCGGCACCGAGGTCACCGGAGAAGCTGTGCGCGTACTGCGCGTCGTGGCCCAGAAATGGGGTCACCAACTAACCGTTCGCGAGGGGCTGCTGGGCGGCATCGCGATTCATAAGACAGGCACACCGTTTCCCGCGGAGACCGAGAAGCTTTCGGCGGAAGCCGATGCAGTCCTGATGGGCGCAGTCGGGTTGCCGGAGTTTGATAATGCTCCCACCGATAAGCGGCCGGAAACAGGGCTGCTCGGCATCCGGAAAACGATGGGAGTCTTCGCCAACCTGAGGCCGGTGCGCAGTTACAAAGCGCTGCTGAATTCCTCTCCGCTCAAGAACGAGCTGGTCGATGGCGTCGATATGATCATCGTGCGCGAACTCACGGGCGGCCTGTATTACGGCACGCCGCGGGGGATTTCCGGCAGCGGGATGGATGAGCGTGGCGTCAACACCATGACGTACACGCGACGCGAAATCGACCGCGTGTCGCGCATGGCTTTTGAGCTTGCCCGCAAGCGGCGGAAGAAACTCACCTCAGTGGATAAATCGAACGTGCTCGATACTTCGCAGCTCTGGCGGCGCGTGGTGACGGAAGTCGCGAGGGATTTCAGCGACGTCGCGCTCGATCATCTGCTCGTCGATACCTGTGCGATGCAACTGGTCTTGAACCCGAAACGCTTCGACGTGGTCCTGACGGAGAATATGTTCGGCGATATTCTGAGCGATGAAGGCGCGGTGCTGGCTGGTTCGATCGGGATGTTGCCCTCAGCGTCTATCGGGGCAAAGAAGCCCTCCGGCGCGTGGACGGGCCTGTATGAACCGGTGCACGGGTCGGCTCCCGATATCGCCGGGCAGAATAAAGCCAATCCGTTTGGCGCGATCGGCTCGGTTGCCGCAATGCTGGAATATAGCTTCGGGCTCACGGAAGAAGCCGCGGCCGTAAATCACGCGATGGAGCAGGTACTCAATAGTGGCAAGGTGACGGCGGATCTTCATCCGTCCGGTACACCGGCCACCACGGAACAAACAGGAGAAGCAGTTTGTCAGGCAATCTAAAGACTACTGAGCGCCAGGCCGAAGGGTCCGTTGGCGCGATCAAGACATTAAGCCAGAAGGTTTGGGATTCGCACGTCGTCCACGAAGAACCGGGCGCGCCCAGCCTCATTTACATCGATTTGCACCTCGTTCATGAAGTCACGTCTCCGCAGGCGTTTCAGGGTTTGCGCGAGCGTGGATTGAAAGTTCGCCGTCCCGATCTCACGATCGCCACGACCGATCACAGTATCCCGACGAGCGACCGGTCGCTTCCGATTCTCGACCCGATCGCGGCGAACCAGGTAGCGCAGTTGGAAAAGAACTGCCGCGAGTTCGGCATCACGCACTACGGCGTGCATTCGAGTCATCAGGGGATCGTGCATGTCATCGGGCCTGAATTGGGGCTTACCCAACCTGGTATGACCGTCGTTTGCGGCGATAGCCACACGGCTACGCACGGCGCGGTTGGCGCGCTCGCGTTCGGCATCGGCACGAGTGAAGTGGAAAACGTCCTTGCGTCGCAATGCCTGTTGCAGCGGCCCTCGAAAACGTTCCGCGTCAACGTGACGGGCTCGCTCAAAACGGGTGTCACCGCGAAGGACATCATCCTCGCTCTCATTGCCCAGATCGGCATCGGTGGAGGCACCGGCACAGTGCTGGAATACACGGGCGGGGCTATTCGGGCGCTCGATATGGATGGCCGTATGACGGTCTGCAACATGTCAATCGAAGCCGGTGCGCGCGCGGGTATGATCGCACCAGATGACACCACTTTCCAATATCTGAACGGACGCCATTTCGCCCCAAAGGGCGCGGATTGGGACGCGGCAGTCGCGCGCTGGCGCAAGCTTCCCACCGATGCGGGCGCGAAGTTCGATCGCGAAGTCACGATCCACGGCGATGCGCTCGAACCTATGATCACCTGGGGCACCAATCCGGGCATGGGCGTTTCGATCAACGATGCGATTCCGGAACCCTCCAGCGTTTCCGATCCATTGGAACGCGATGCGCTGTCCAAAGCCCTTATCTATATGGGACTCGAAGCGGGCAAACCGCTCGCGGGTCATGCCGTCAACGTGGTGTTCATCGGCAGTTGCACCAATTCGCGTATCTCGGACCTGCGCAGCGCCGCCGCTATTTTGAAAGGCCGCAAGGTCAGTCCGAACGTGCGTGTGATGGTTGTTCCCGGTTCGATGGAAGTCAAGCGGCAAGCCGAGGCCGAGGGTTTGCCCGAGATCTTCCGCGCCGCCGGGTGCGACTGGAGAGAACCTGGTTGCTCGATGTGTATCGCGATGAATGGCGACCAGCTCCAGCCCGGGCAATACAGCGTTTCGACCAGCAACCGCAATTTTGAGGGGCGCCAGGGCAAGGGCGGGCGAACGTTCCTCGCCTCGCCATTGACTGCCGCCGCAAGCGCCATTACGGGCGTTGTTACCGACGTGAGGAGCTTACTATGAGGAGCAGCCTTTGAAACCCTTTCTTCCCTTTGAATCGCGCCTGGTTCCGATGCCGAACAACAACATCGATACGGACCAGATCATCCCCGCGCGTTTTCTGAAAACGACTTCGAAAGAAGGTCTCGACAAACAACTCTTCTACGACTGGCGCTATGACGCGCAAGGGAATCCGAAGCCGGATTTCATCCTGAACACGCCGCGTGGGCAGAATGCGGAGATTTTGCTGGCCGGGGATAACTTTGGCTGCGGCAGCTCACGCGAGCATGCGCCGTGGGCTTTGACGCAGTTCGGATTCCGCGCCGTCATAAGCACTTCTTTTGCGGACATCTTCAAGGGCAATGCGCTCAAGAATTCGCTGTTGCCGATTATTGTGTCGCATGAGATCCACGCCAAACTTTTTGCGCTTCCGAAAGACGCGAAGATCAAGGTTGACCTGGCATCTCAGACCCTTACGCTTCCCGATGGGGAGCGGGTCGAATTTCCGGTCGACCAGTTCATGAAGACTTGTCTGCTGGAAGGCGTCGACGAACTCGGCTGGATTCTGAAGCAGGCGCCGGCGATTGCGGCGTTTGAAAAGGGCCGCGTGGGTTCGATTAACACGCTGGCATAGGAACCTGCGAGGCGCGTGTGTGCGCACTTGTTTTGCTCTATGCTTAGGAATGCAGGCGAGTTGCTTGCATGGGGCGGCATGACGGATTTACAGCTTTACATCCTGGTGGCGATACCGCTGGTGGGAATCCTCGCCAATACAGGGCTTTTCATTCATCTGAGCGGCACCATGAACACGCGATTCGCGTCGCTGGAGTCGCGTTTTGACTCGCGCTTCGATCTGCTGATGAGCAAGGTGGTCGATATCGATAATCGCCTGACGCGGGTTGAAGAGAGGATGGGAATCCGGCCGTGAGTGCATCAGGGCGTCCCACTCGACGACAATTCGCCTGTGGATTCATTATCGGCGCAACTGCATTGGGCCTGATTGGGCCGGAAACGTTATTCTCGCAGCAGCAAATAGCGAGCCACGCGGCTCCGCCATACAATCTGGTCCGGGTTGCCAGCCACGTCACGAGTGTGGAGGGGAACAATCTGGCCATTATTAACGGCCAAGGCCAACCAGAGGACTTGCTGATCGACGACAACGTGAGTATTTGGCGCGGCAAAGATTTTTCCGGCGTTGCGCTTGCGGCACAACTTCTTCAGCCGGGAGATGAAATCAAGGTGCGCGGCCGCATCGATCCCGCCACGCAGAAGCTTGTTGCGACCCTGATCCTGGTGAATTGGACGTTTATATCCGGCACGGTCACCGCCGCGCCGGCAGGCGTGGTGTTCCCGCCGGGAAGCAAGGCCTTCGAAGTTACGCCTGGCCACCAGGCTCCGGTCAGGAAAATCACTTATTCAAGCGCAACTGAATTTGTCGAAAGTGCGCCGGAGGATATGGCTCAGGGCTCACTCATCGATGTAGTTGGCTCTGTCCTGAAGGACGGCTCAGTCCAGGCAGCCACAGTTACCGTGTACACCGCGACTGGAAAACCGACTCGGATGGATCCAAACGCGATCATCATACCTCCGACCGGACCTCGGAAATAACGTCTGGCATCTGCGGGCGACCGCTCGCGAGGATCTTCGCAATCCAATCGGCGTGGGGGAAACCGCAGGCCGAAAGCGCCTTAAGCTCTCTATCAACGTCATACTCCACCCGCCGGATTGTTGGTCTGGACTCATCCAGCAGGAGGTAGGCCGCGCGGCGGTCGCCGTCGTGAGAAAGACTAACACTGCCGGTGTTGGCCACCAGCATTTCTGGCACGCCCCGAATATAGGAGCGATGGATATGCGCATAGATGGCTATCGGCTGGCCAAGCGGTCCGTAAACCG
>JBEKTF010000239.1:0-8028 GCA_049516355.1 Bryobacteraceae bacterium
GCCATGAGCCGTAAGAAGGTGATCGTGAAGCGGCTCAACGCCATCCAGAACTTCGGTGGCATGGACGTCTTGTGTACCGATAAAACCGGCACGCTCACAGAAGACCGCGTCGTCCTCATGCGGCATTGCAACGTCGAGGGGCGCGAAAGCGAAGAGGTGCTGCTGGACGGCTACCTGATCAGCCACTTTCAGACTGGCCTCAAGAATCTGCTCGACCGGGCGATCCTGGACAGCCCGGACTTTCACGCGCAAACCGTCCTGGAGAAGTACAAGAAGCTGGACGAGATCCCTTTCGACTTCACGCGGCGCATGATGTCCGTACTGGTGGAAGATCCGGAAGGCAAAGCAATCCTGCTCACCAAGGGCGCTCCCGAAGAGATGTTCCACCAGTGCTCTCAGTTCGAGCTGGATGGGAAGCTGTCGCCGATGGACCCCAACCTTATGGTCGGTCTGAAGGAGGAGTACGAGAGCCTCAGCAACGATGGCTTCCGGGTTCTGGCTGTGGCTACAAAGGCGCTCCAGGGAAAGAAGATTTGCTCAAAGGATGACGAGCGCGAACTCGTGCTCAAGGGGTACGTCGCGTTTCTGGACCCACCCAAGACCACTGCGGGAAGTGCCGTAAAGGCTCTTCATAAGCATGGCGTAGCGGTAAAAATTCTCACCGGGGACAACCACCTCATCAGCCGCAAGGTGTGCAGGGACGTAGGCCTTTCGGCGGATCCTATGCTCCTCGGCGCGGATGTCGAGAAAATGTCCGACGCCGAACTGGGCGAAGCGGCGCGGAAGACTACGCTTTTCGCCCGCCTCTCACCAGCCCACAAGCAGCGTGTCATTCGCGCTCTCCGGGCCACGGGACACGTCGTCGGATTCATGGGCGACGGGATCAACGATGCTCCCGCTTTGCGGGCGGCGGACATCGGCATCTCGGTAGACACGGCTACGGATATTGCCAAGGAATCGGCGGATCTGATCTTACTGGAGAAGGACCTCATGGTGCTGGAAGGGGGCGTGACCGAGGGCCGGAAGGTCTTCGCCAACATTGTCAAGTACATCAGGATGGGGGCAAGCTCCAACTTCGGGAACATGTTCAGCGTGCTGGGAGCGAGCGCTTTCCTTCCCTTCCTCCCGATGGCCCCAATCCAGGTACTGACCAATAACCTGCTGTACGACTTCTCGCAGGTGCCGATCCCGACCGACGCAGTGGACGACGAGCAAGTCGTCGGGCCGCGGCCCTGGAACATCGACGAGATCAGACGTTTCATCCTTTTCATCGGACCCATCAGCTCGATTTTCGACTACACGACCTTCTTCGTCATGCTTTGGGTTTTCAACTGCTGGGATCCAGCCCGCGCGCCACTGTTTCAGACGGGATGGTTCGTCGAGTCCCTGATGACGCAGACGCTGATCATCCATGTCATTCGCACAAACAGGATTCCCTTCATACAGAGCCGGGCCAGTTGGCCGCTGATGTTGACAACACTGTCCATCATGGCGTTTGGGATGTGGCTACCCTGGTCTCCGCTGGCTTCCGCGCTGGGGCTGGTACGACCGCCGGGGTTGTACTGGCCGATTCTGGCGCTGACGCTGCTTGCCTATATGAGTCTCACGCAAGTGATCAAGGTCTGGCTGTTGAGGAAGAAATGGATCTAACTAATCCGAGCTCCATTTTGCGGGCTGATCTTCAGGAGATGGTTTCTTCAGGAGGTGGGTTCTTCCCTCTGCACCGGGTCTATGGCCGACTTCGCCGGCTGTCTGGCCGACCACTCCGCGCCCGCGAGTACGACCAGTGCGGCGATCACGCTGAAAACCACGATTGAAACCGCGTAGTAGAACGGGCCGTACTCGTTCTGAAATTTCCTGCCCATCCACGGCCACGCGAAAAGAAAGAGATATTTCAGCGCTTCGAGCGCGATGCCTATCAGAACAGCCACGGGTACCACTCGCCGTACCGGCACGCGGCGATTCGGCAGTATCCAGTAGATGAGGAACAGGGAAAAAACGGTTACCGGGATTGCGGCGACTTTGAAGATCGCGAGCGATAACCAGACCGGGAACACCCGGATGTCGTATTGAGTCGCGACGAATCTTGTGTTGACAGCGGTCAGCAGAACGGAGCCGAGCGTGAGACCGCCGCAGAGAAGAATCAAGAAGAAACTGAGAATCTGATTCTTGACGTAGCTTCGATTCTTTTTCACATGCCATGCCCGGTTCAGCGCCACTTCCAGCGGTTCGAAAACTCCATTGGCGGTGAACAAAAGCAGCACGAGCGATGTGATCTGAAATCGGCCATGGTTCACCTTGGTCAAGTTCCGGATGATGGAGCTTCCCAGATCGCCTGGAAAATAGTCGCCCAGCGCCAGAACCAGCGCTCGCTCCGCGGCAGGGAAATGGAAGACTTCCCGCACCAGCGTAAGCATCACGATCAGGAACGGAAAGAAGCTCAGCAGAACGCTGGCCCCGATCGACAAGGCATAAACGTGCACCTCCGTTTGCGAGAGGTACCAGAACGTGGGGCGCCACCGCTCGACTTCCGTTCGGGTTCGCTCAATCGTGGAACGATCCGAATTTTCGGCAATGATGTGCACGGGGAGGTTACTTATATATATGGTAGTCGCAGATCCCGCGTTACTTTTAAGATTGTCCAAAGCGTCGAAGGACCGGTTCCGCCTTTTCGCGGCGGCGCTCCTGTTCTCAACGGGAGGGGCCGCAATCAAGGCCTGCTCGCTTTCCAGCTGGGCGGTAGCAGGATTTCGTTCCGGAATCGCGGCGGCGGTCCTCTATCTGTTGCTGCCCGGCGCCCGCCGGGGATGGACGTGGCGCACGATCCTGGTCGCCCTCGCCTACGCGGCCACGATGATCCTCTTCGTCCTGGCGAATAAATCGACGACCTCCGCAAACGCGATCTTTCTGCAATCGACGGCGCCTTTGTACCTGCTTCTGCTCGGACCGTTCGTACTGCGTGAACCAATCCGGAAGATCGACCTCGCGGTTATTTCTGTAGTCGCGATTGGTGCGGTTCTCCTTCTTCTCGGTTCGGATGCGACTGCTTCAACGGCGCCGAATCCCGGCCGCGGCAATCTAATCGCAGTCGTCTCCGGCGCGACCTGGGCTTTAACGATCACGGGACTCCGCTGGATGGGGAAGCGTTCCACTAACAGCGATTCCGCAGCAGCCACCGTAATCGCGGGTAATCTCATCGCGTGCGTTATATGCCTGCCTGGTATGGCGATTCCGGTCACCCATGCGTCTCTTGAAGACGTGGCGGTTTTGCTCTACCTCGGGATTTTTCAGGTTGCTCTCGCCTATGTTTTCCTGACGCGATCCCTGCGTGACGTGCCCGGACTCGAAGCGGCTACCCTGCTGCTGATTGAACCCGTTTTCAATCCCGTCTGGACGTGGATCGTCCATGGTGAACGGCCGGGTGCCCTGGCCCTGATCGGCGGTGCGTTGATCGTTACGGCCGCATTTGCCGGCACCGCATGGCAAGTGCGGCATTTGGGGCTGCGTTACGTTGGTTAAGTGGACGACGCGGCGCGGGAGTGGTCGGGATTTCGCAGTCGCGATAATCAGATCCTAATCGTTTTGAGCCTCGTCATCGGGGTAATCGTCGGCCTCACCGTCGTTGCGTTTATCCTTAGCTAGTTGCTAATTCACAATTGACTGGTCGCCCTGACGGCCCGAATGTATCCATATTGGTCTTCGCGGAAGCGGTTTGGCGTGCCCGGAACCAGGCCTGCAACGCCAGTTCCGACGAAGAGGATGCGTTGAATCTGCTCATGAAGAAACTCGCGTCGTGAGCATTTCGATTCAGCCTGCTATACTAATCCATTGTGATTGCAGTCCTTTTGACCATCGTGCACGTAATCGTGTGCTTGTTTTTGATTATTGTGATCCTCTTGCAGAGCGGCAAAGCGGCCGATCTCGCGGGGGCATTCGGCGGCATGGGTTCTCAGACCGCCTTCGGCCCCCGAGGTTCAGCGACGCTGCTTTCGAAGGCGACGACGATTTCAACCGTGGTGTTTATGTTGACGTCCATTTCGCTTTCTATCATTGCCACCAGAAGCGCCGGGGTCAGCAGCACTGGCACGGCGCTGGAACGCCATCCGACGCGGACCTCGGTTCCAGCCACTCCCGCGCCGGCGACGCCCAAGAAGTAATTGCAATAACTGCCTGGGTTTGCGGAGGTGGCGGAATTGGCAGACGCACTAGCTTGAGGTGCTAGCGGGAGCAATCTCGTGGGGGTTCAAGTCCCCCTCTCCGCACCATAGAAAATAAAGTAGTTAACTGGGTCGGGACGAAAATCCCGGCCCTTCGTTTTTGGCCACTGTAGTGGTTTTTGTAGTGGTATCGCGCGGCTGCGCACGGCGTGGGCGGCAAGGCGGTGGCATCCTGAAGGGGCGCGCGAGGCATGACCCACTGTCACCTCTACCGGAATTACGGGATAGGCCATGCCTCAGCCAACACTTCCCAGTGACAACACGTTTCGGATGCGAGTGAAACTCGTAAACGAGGACGGGGAGCACCTGCCCTTCAAGGGTGGATTCGTGCTCGTGCCGGAAGATCGCTTAGTGCTTTTCGAAAAGATCGCAACAGCGGCTCGCAGCCTTTTGTCGCGTCATGAAGATGTCGTGCGGGACGCGAGTCAACTAGGCAGGGTCGAACCCGCGCTCAGAGCCCTTGGCGAAAAGGTGAGCGAATTGGAGCGGGTCTGGGAGATTCCGAAGTAGTGAACCCGCGCCCCGGTAACCTTGCGCCTCAGATCAGTGAATCAGATCCGGCACGGAAGAGCCGGGCAGAAGCCGGATGCCAAAGAGGACTTCGCCATCTTCGACTAACTGGCCGTTCTGGGCTAGCTTGCTTTCGACGATGCCCGCAACTTCGGATTCAATTTGGATGATGAGTTCCTCGGTTTCGATGATACAGAGCACTTTGCCGGGCGTGACGTGCTCGCCAACGCGCAAGAAAAGTTCTGCATCGGGTGGAGCATCATAGAAAATGCCGACGATGGGACTGCAGGCGTTAAGAAGTCTTCCCTGTTTGCTTCTGCATCGGGTCCGGCGGCTATGCATTTTCTTCGCGGGCATTGTTGCTCCTAATCCACCAGATCGGTGGGCCTCGGGTCACCGCAGCGGCCCAAGGTCCAGCTATCTAAGGCTTTTTCGCGAACATGGCGCGCATGTTCGCCGCGCATTCTCGCAGGTTTTTTTGGGTTTGGGCTTGGTGTTCGGGGCTACCGAATGCTGGGGCGTCGTTGAAAAACTCCTTGCGGTCTTTAGCGTGCTCCTGGAGCCCTTCCTGATATTGTTTCACTTGCTCCTTGCGCGCATCCGCTCGTTCCGCCCGCGCATCCGCCCGACGCTCACGCTCGTAATCATTCAATGCTGCCGTCATCTTTTGTTCCTTTCTCTCTAATCCAGATTTAGCACGCACTGTCAAGGAAACCGAGGGGTTTTGCTGTATTGCTCGGTCATCCCAACACTCGCCTGGACCCTGTAAACAGGCCCTCCGCAGGGAATTACTGAAGTTACCAATTCCCTGCCAATCCTACGCGGCTAAGACCAATTGCTGTGCCTTCCTTGCGAGGCGATGACACCATGACGCCTGACTTTCGCCTGAGGCGCGCGCCGCATACCCGGCACTCATACCGGTACCCGTGCGTCGGCAGTCCTCCGGCATCGAGGCGTATCAGTGAGTGAACGTGAGACGCGCGTTCTTCGCCCTTGGATGTTTTCATTGTTTTGTCTCCAACAATTCTACGCAGCCATTGGCGCGGAACGCGGGGCCGGGGCCAGTGGTGCCCTGATGGGACGGAACAAGGGCGCGGCTCGCGTGGCGGGAGTGGCGGGGCCATTCGCAGGGGGGTTATAGTCCTGGCGCATTCCGCTGGAAAAGTATTCGTCCAGGGGGAACAGGCTGTAAGGTTTTGTATCCCTGAACGCCCTGCCCAGTTTCTCGATGACGCGCGCGTCAGTGTTGCGGTACTCTTCGCCGGTAATCCCCATTCGGCGCTGAATAAGTGACGGATCAGCACCTTGAAGGTATCGAAGCGTAAATAACCAATGTTCGCGCGTCCCCCGTCCAAGGACGCGGGCGGAAATCAATGTGAAATCGGCCAGGTACTCTTCGTTTTTGCGTCCGAAGCTCCTACTGGCGTTAACGCCGTGAGTCATGACCAGGGATGTGACGCTCAGGTGCTTCGGGTTCTCGTTGCATTGCCGGAAGCGGCGGTGACACTCCCTGAAAATGCCGATGAAGACGCAACGACAGCTTACAGCGTCAATGGTGTCTTTGCCGAGCTTTTTGTTGCGTCCGGTGCCATTGCAGCGGCCGCAAGTTTGGCTTGCCATTAAAAGGTCTGATTGTTCACGATTCATAAGGCACGCTCCCGGTACTGCTGGAGACACCTTTGGAAGACTGCGCCTAAGACACAGCGACAGGGCGCGCCCGTTTTGGTGGCATCAGCCCGGCCGCTCCCACCACAGTTAGTACAGTTCTCGCGGGCTAATGCCCGCACGTCTGACTGTTTCCAGTTCATTTCCGTTTACCTGCTTTCCGTTTCCTCTGCAGTCCGCTTATGTGCCGGGGTAGCAGCGCGCCGTCGCGATGGCTTCAGTTCAGCCAATGTGAGTAATACTACGGTCAATATGGTCAAAAATGCAAGCAAAAAATTGAAGGTAAAATTAGCTGTAAGCTATTGAAAGCGCTGACAGAAAACAACAACAATACCGGCAATGCTTGAACCCCATGCAAGTAAAGGGTTTATCTGCTGCTAAAAGGCCAAACCGTTTCACCTTGAAACGCAGTGGTACAATTCGCTGAACCTGCCGTGTTGAAAAAACCTCCCATCGACGGTGCTGTGTTCTCCGAAGAAGGTAAACTTCCGCTACCGGAACACGTTCGCAATTACTTTGTGGAACAGGGGGCAAAAGGCGGCAAGATTGGCGGTAAACTCGGTGGAATCGCGCGCGCTGAGGCATTGACGAAGAGACGGCGTGTAGCGATTGCCAAGAAAGCGGCCAAGGCGCGCTGGGCAAAGAAGAAAAGTGCCAAAGCCCGAACAACAGATTGATAGTCTGTTGTTATGTGTTGCTAAGTGCTGGCAAACATTCAACGCGCATCGAGGCAAAGCAGCAAACTGGAACACTGTTTACCTATTCGCTCACCCAGTAGACAATCATCCCGTCGCCTGTGTTGGCTGCGTCCACGGCCCAATCGGCCGGGTACAGGGGATTGGCCTGCGAGTCGCCATCAAGACGGTGTTCGTCAAGAAAACCTGTAGTGCCGGGGGGAATGAAGGCACGGATAAGGACGGCTTGGCCGCCCTTAACGTTCTTGAGATAAACTTTGCCGGTCGATGCGGGATCTTGACTAAAAACGATGTAGTGGGCTTGAATGGTCTTGTCCGCGCTCAACGGTACTGGAGTACCTGACGTCGGGACCGGGACTTTGCCCAAACATACGAAGGTCATTACGTGGTTCCTGTCGGGTGCTGCGTGGTGAGGGGGCTATGGCCTATTACGCGCCGGGGCGATCAGTTCGGATTCGGCGTTGTTCATCTGGTATGCATAGGCTTCGGCGCGGTCCTGGCTGTCGGGTCCGGTGAACAACGCGGTGCGCGGCACGCCGTCCTCGCCGATGGCTTCCGCTTCCCACTCTGGCGGATGTGATTGCACTTGCCGGGTTTCGTAGACCATAGGATTTATTTTGCGGCGATGCCAAATATCACTTTGGAAAGTCCCGAGTTTCGCAATTCTTGCGCGTCGATCTTCGCTTGGCCTTGCTTGGTGTGCTCATTGAACGCAATTATGTCCGCCTCTGACGCCTCAACCCACCGCCCTTCAACAATTCCGCGCGCCCCGGTGAAGAAATTCACCTGGACGCAATCACCTACGGGCGACTTCACGAACAAACAGTCATTAGGGCTGTATTTAGCCGTCAACTCCCGTTCTTTATCTCGAACGGCCTTCCAGAAAACCTCATGCATGGCACTACCTTCTATTGGCTTACAGCAATGTTATGATGGCGCGA
>JBEKTF010000240.1:0-8018 GCA_049516355.1 Bryobacteraceae bacterium
AAGCTGGAAGGCGAACCTTAATGGCTATGAGTGTGCGTGCGAGGACGTGTGTAGCTCGCCGCTTCGAACAGCTCGCGACGGGGTAACTTGATCTGTTCGAGTACCCAATCGACGACAGTGTCCAGGCCTTCGTCGCTTTTGAGGTTAGTAAAGACGAACGGCCGGGAGCCACGCATTTTGCGCGTATCGCGATCCATGACTTCCAGCGAAGCGCCTACGTAGGGCGCAAGGTCGATTTTATTGATCACCAGCAAGTCGGAACGCATGATGCCCGGGCCGCCTTTTCGGGGGATCTTGTCGCCACCGGACACGTCAATCACATAGATGGACGCATCCGCAAGATCGGGGCTGAATGCCGCGGCCAGGTTGTCGCCGCCGCTCTCGATGAAAACCAGATCGACTTGCCCGAGGGTGCGTTCGAGATCGGCTATCGCCTCAAGGTTCATGGAACAGTCTTCCCGGATGGCGGCGTGCGGACAACCACCTGTTTCCACGCCACGCACGCGTTCGGCAGGCAAAGCGCCCACGCGGATCAAAAACTCGGCATCTTCGCGGGTGTAAATATCGTTGGTAACCGCGGCAATGCTGAGTTGAGGCCGGAGGCGCCTGCTCAGGCGATCAACCAGGGCCGTCTTGCCGCAGCCTACGGGACCGGCGACTCCAATTCGAAAAGCACGTTGAGAGTGAAGAACAGACATAGCGTTAGATAAGAAATAGCTTAGAAAAGAAAATACCTTTGAGCCAGGGGAAGTTCGCTTACGGGTTCGCAAGTAAGAAGCTCGCCATCGGCGCGAACCTCGTAGGTTTCCGGATCGACTTCGAGCCGGGGAGTGGCATTATTCAGGACCATGTCGCGCTTCGCTATGGTACGGCATTGCTTTACGGCCAGGGCGCGCTTACGAAGGCCCAGTCTGGCAGGGATACCGGCGTCGAGTGCCGCCTGAGAAGTGAAAGTGACTGAAGTGGAATAAGGTGCTGTGCCAAAAGCTCCGAACATAGGCCGGTAGAGCACGGGTTGCGGAGTAGGTATGGACGCATTGGCGTCTCCCATCACGCTCCACGCGATGAGACCCCCCTTGATGACGATCTCCGGTTTTGTGCCGAAAAACGCAGGCTTCCACAGAACCAGATCCGCCAGTTTGCCCGGCTCGATGGATCCCACGGTGGATGCAATGCCGTGAGTCAGAGCGGGGTTGATGGTGTATTTCGAGACATAGCGGCGCGCGCGCAGATTATCGTTGCGTTCAGAATCGCCAGGCAAAGGGCCCCGTTGAAGTTTCATCTTATGGGCCGTCTGCCAGGTGCGGGTCGTCACTTCACCGATGCGGCCCATGGCCTGGGAGTCGCTCGAGATCATGCTGAATACTCCCAGATCATGAAGGATGTCTTCGGCAGCGATGGTTTCCTGGCGAATCCGGCTTTCGGCGAACGCCACATCCTCGGGTACCAGCGGGTTCAGGTGGTGGCAAACCATCAGCATGTCGAGATGCTCCGCGATGGTATTTACAGTAAGTGGGCGCGTCGGATTGGTGGACGAAGGTAAGACGTTCTGCTCCGCAGCGATGCGTATGATGTCCGGGGCATGCCCGCCCCCCGCCCCTTCGGTGTGATAAGTGTGGATGGTTCGGCCAGCGATCGCCGCGATCGTGTCGTCTACATAGCCTGCTTCATTAATGGTGTCAGTGTGGATTGCGACCTGAACGTCGTAACGATCAGCCACCGCGAGGCAGTTATCGATAGCCGCTGGAGTGGTGCCCCAATCCTCGTGGAGTTTCAAGCCGCAGGCGCCGGCGGCGATCTGTTCTTCGAGCGGGGCTGCACCCGAAGCGTTGCCTTTGCCCAGGAAGCCGAAGTTCATCGGAAAGTTCTCAACGGCTTCGAGCATGCGCGCTATGTTCCATTCTCCAGGCGAGCAAGTGGTCGCATTTGTTCCCGTGGCAGGTCCGGTGCCGCCACCGATCATGGTCGTCGTTCCGTTCGACAGGGCTTCGTAAATCTGCTGCGGCGAGATGAAATGAATATGACTGTCGATGCATCCGGCAGTAACGATCATGTTTTCGCCCGCGATGACTTCAGTGGCCGCGCCAACGATGAGGTCCGGATCGACGCCGTCGAGTGTGTCGGGATTTCCGGCCTTGCCTACTCTTACTATGCGGCCGTCCCGAATGCCGATATCGCCTTTCACTATGCCCCAGTGATCGATGACGACTGCGTTGGTTATGACGAGATCGAGAACGCCGCTGTTCTCATTTCGGGATATGGTGCTGTTCTGGCCCATGCCGTCGCGAATGACTTTACCGCCGCCAAACGTGATCTCGTCACCGTAGACAGTAAAGTCTCTTTCGATCTCGATCACCAGGGCTGTATCCGCGAGGCGGATACGATCGCCTGTGGTCGGCCCGTAGAAGTCGGCATAAGCGCGGCGGTCAACGAGCAGGCTCATAGTGCTCCGTTAATTCTCCCCTGATGTCCGAAGATCCGGCGCAGGCCACCGAAGGCCACGAGTGTCACCTGCTTTTCCTCTCCCGGCTCGAATCGCATGCCGGTTCCGGCGGGAACGTTGAGACGCATGCCTCGTGCTTTTTCCCGATCGAACGCAAGGGCCCGATTCACTTCGTAAAAGTGGTAGTGACTGCCGACCTGAATGGGACGGTCGCCGGTATGACGCACGAGAATGGTAGTCTGCTCACGCCCCTGGTTGGCGACGATCGGGTCCGATGCAAGCAGGTATTCGCCTGGAATCATAAACGTAAATCTCCCAATCTATTGAATAGGGTCATGGACGGTAACAAGCTTTGTACCGTCAGGGAACGTGGCTTCCACCTGCACATCGTGGATCATTTCCGAAACACCTTCCATGACGTCGGCCCGCTTGAGTATCGTAGCGCCGAAGGTCATGATTTCCGCAACGGTCTTACCATCGCGAGCCGCCTCGAGCATCCCGGCTGTGATGAGGGCGACGGCTTCGGGGTAATTCAGTTTGAGCCCTCGATCCATGCGTCTGCGAGCGACTTCGGCGGCGACAAAGACCATCAATTTTTCCTGTTCACGCGGTGTCAGATGCATGGGATACGGTCTTCAGTTGATTTTACGCGGCGGAACGGCAGGCTCGCCCCAAAGCTCCTGTTTGGCCAGATCCCAGAACGAATAGAGGCCGGTTGTTATCCGATGTGCTTCGAGTGCAAGGCCGCGAATCACAAGGCCTCCCGCCACAAGGGCGCTCACACCCCAACGTTCCGCGTGAGATGTGTGTCGGAAGGCAAGATCATTCAGACGGGATTCGAGATCGAGCCAGCGGGGTTGAGCGACACCGGTATGACATACATACAACGTGGTGGAATAGCGAAACCGGCCCCATCGAGCAACAGACCGTGGGTCCCGGGCAGAGGGCATCAGCGAATAGCGCTCCAGCGCGAGCGGCCGAGCGCCGGAGGAAACGCTGCATTCGGAATGAAAGAAATCGAATGCGAACTCCTCTCCGCTTGCAATACGGCCAGCCGCCACAGTTTCCCATCCGATGAACCCGGCATTCGGGCCGAGTGAAACAGCGGTGGATTGACTGAAGCGCGAGCCGGAGAACGGAATGATGACATCGGGCAAGTATTCCAGCATGGCGCCGTCGCCGACGCGAATGGAAGTGGACAGGCGAGCCACTTCACGACCGGGGCGTTGACGATAGATTCGCGTTGCGCCCACTGAGGTGACCTGGACGCGCGTGGAAGTTCCGGCTTCCATGAAAAGGCGGAGCGAGTCACCCGACACAATGCCTCCGGAGACATTGTGCAAATGAACAACGGCCTGGCCCCGGGGGTTCCGGAAGGCGCGAATGGCACGCCATGGCGGTTCCTGAGCGGGGGCAAACATGCGGGTGCAGCCGCCGTCCAGGATGAACCTCAATTCCAGTCGACCGGGGGCGCAGTTTCCGGACTTTCGCATGCCCGCGGGAGGGAGCTGAAATCGTTCCAGGACGGGCAGAGGCAGAACAGACATAAGCAGTGCGGTCAGCTGATAAACAGCCGCGTCGGCAAGCAGGAATGCCGCATTGACGCCATCTCCGGCAAGTGAGCGAACGAGCAAACTGTCGAAAACGATACGTTTCGGGTTTGCTTCACCGCCTCCAGAATAGCGGGCTTCAAATCCCAGGCGATCCGATTGGCTTGAATCTGCCCCAGCGGAAGCAGACGCTGCGCGGCGGAAATGCTATTGACCACGCATTGGTGGATGAACGCGCTCACAGTCAGATCGGAGTCAATCGCAAGGATACCGAGCGTGTAACCGAAAGCCACGGAGTGATGCAGCTCCTCCAGACTCGCGAGGCCGGACAATGCAGGACCGGGATGCAGGGTGGCCGCCAGCGCAGCGAAACGGCGGCCCATAGTCAGGCTTGCTTCGCGCGATTCCCGCGCCAGCCTGAGTGCACTGGCTTGCTGGTTCAGATCACAGACTGGAGCGCCTTGAAGCGCGCGGACGTGCGCTTCGCGACAAAACACTGCGTCAACCAGCAGCGACTCAGAAAGGGAATCTTCGAGATACCAACCGAGGGGTGCCGGGCAGCTTTGAAGGCTTTGCTCGATATCCCGATCGAACACCAGCGCTTCGAGCCCGAACGAATGAGACATCGAGCCGACCGGCAAAGCACTGTCGGCAAGTTGAAGGAGTTGCAGGACGGAGAGATAGGGCGAGTCCGGCACTGACAGAGACCTATGCTACCGCTGCGCGCGGGGATTACGCAACGTGGTTTTCTTTTGTAGCCATATCGAAACAATTTATTGGACAGCGCCCGAAATATTTATTAGGGTGAGAACTCAGCATTATTCCCCGTCTGAGCGTTATTCCCCGTCCTGGCATCGTCCCCCCGTCTGAGAGAGAAGCACAACGATTCCGGCGTGTTCACGCCCACATCCGGAGGCGCCGAATCCGGAGCGAAGAAACAGGCTCGTTTCAATTTTGCAACACGAACAAAATCACACAGGTGCTTCGTGCGCCCAGAGGAGAGAACTTACTGATGACCAGACGACGTGCCCGCCATGAACGGGCTTTCATTGCGCGACGATGTGCCCCCGCTCTGTTTTTGCTGTTGGGGTTTCTTGTATCGGCCCGGCCGTCACGGGCGCAGATCGACCTGGGTCCGATTACAGTTGGCGGTGGAATACAAACCAGCTATGCGCACACCGAACCGGATGGCGGCAAGTCCCTTGACCAGTTCGAACTCAACCACGCCCGTCTGTACGTAAACGGAGCCGTGACCGATACCATCAAATTCATGTTCAATACCGATTACGACAGCGTCACCAACAAGATCGGCGTGCTGGACGCGGTGGCGCAAATCAGCCTGTCTCCCATGTTCAACATCTGGGCGGGCCGTTTCCTCGATCCCAGCGACCGCGCGAATCTCTACGGCCCGTTCTACTCGCATGAGTGGTTACCGTTTACCGATGGAGTCCAGGACGGATATACCTTTGTGTATCAAGGCCGGGACAACGGCGTCATGTATTGGGGTGACTTCGGCAAGAAACTAAAAGTCTTGGTCGGCGCGTTCGACGGCGGGTCCGCGGACGGGAACTCGGTGGCGCGGCCCTCGCGCCTGTGCGGCTTCTGAGAAACAGCGGGCGACGAATCCCGGGGGAGTTTTATCAAGGGGCGGAAGATTACTATCCCATGCTTTGGGGGTATTGCAGGCTGTGAGGAATTGCAGGGTCGCGCTAATGGAAAGGTCCCGTTCATCCGATAGGAGCATCAGCAACGGGACTACGCTCGATGAGAATCCTTATCGCGGAAGACGATCTGACTTGTCAGCGGATTCTCTCCTGTCTCGTCGTGAAATGGGGTCATGAAGCGATCGTCGCCAGCAACGGGGACGAAGCATGGGCGCATCTTCAGGCTAGCGACGGGCCGCGTCTGGCATTGCTCGATTGGGTAATGCCCGGTCTCAACGGGCTCGAAGTATGCCGTCACATCAGAACCCGGACAACCAACAGTTACACGTACGTCATCATCGTAACCGCAAAGTCGGAACCGCAGGATGCCATCACTGCCCTTGAAGCCGGCGCCGACGACATTGTTACAAAGCCTTTTCATCCCGCCGAGTTGCGAGCGCGAATCAACACCGCGCAACGCATCCTCGCGCTGGAAGAAAGCTTGTCGAAGCGGGCGTTCTACGATTCTTTGACCGGACTGCCGAACCGGACCCTCCTTGCCGACCGGTTCCAGCAGAGCGCCGATGCCGCAGCCCGAAAGGGCGAGGTCCTGGCGGCTCTCTTTATCGATCTCGATCACTTCAAAACGGTCAACGACAACCTGGGGCACGCCGCCGGAGACACGGTGCTGAAGGCGATCACGAGCCGTCTGAAGAATTGCGTCGCCGAAACGGAAATACTGGCGCGCGCGGGAGGCGATGAGTTTGTGTATCTGGCAAGCGTGCAGAGCGCCGATGCGGCCGCAACTCTCGCCACCAGATTGCGGAGAATCATTGAAACACCGATGGATGCCGGAGGTCACCGACTTACCACCAGCGCCAGCATCGGTATCAGCCTCTTCCCTCGCGACGGCAATAACTTCGACGTGCTGTTGCAAAACGCGGATGCGGCGATGTATGAGTCCAGGCGCCGGCGTCTCCGGAATGGCTTTCAATTCTTCGATGAAGAGATCGGCGCCCGGCACCGCTCCAGGCTGATGCTGGAAACCAGGCTGTCCGGTGCATTGCAAAGGAACGAGTTTGTGGTGCATTATCAGCCAATCTTCCGCTTGAGCGATATGCGTATCGCCGGTTCGGAAGCGCTGATCCGGTGGAACGATCCCACGCGGGGGATGGTACCGCCGGAAGAGTTTATTCCGATCGCGGAGGAAACCGGGCACATTGCGGAAATCGGGAAATGGGTTCTGGATCAGGCCTGCAGACAGGCGGCACAGTGGGGAGACGATGCAGACGCGGCTTTCCGGGTGGCGGTAAACGTCTCCGCCAGCCAGTTTGGAGACGGCGACTTGATTGAGACTGTCTCTCAAACGCTCGCGAGGACGGGGGTACGCCCCAGTCTGCTGGAGCTGGAAATGACAGAAACCGCGGTCGTTTGCGATATGGAAAAATCCGCGGCAACAATCAGAGCGTTATACAAACTGGGTGTGCGGGTGGCACTGGACGATTTCGGAACGGGGTACTCCTCCTTCAGCTACCTGGCAAACCTGCCGATCAATACGCTGAAAATCGACAGATCGTTCCTGTTCGCTATCAACAATAACTACCGCCGCTGGTCCGTGTTGAAAGCCATGGTCGATCTGGCCCACAAGCTTGGGATTATGGTCGTCGCCGAAGGAATCGAAGACGCAGATCAACTGGAGGCCGTGCGCGATTCCGGTTGCGATGAAGTGCAGGGCTTTCTATTCGCGAAGCCAGGATTGCCCGAGCGGATTCACCGCACGATCGGCCCTGTTATTCCCGCTGAGATGCGGACATCCGCGGATCTTGTTTCGCTGGGAGAACATATCGCGTCACAGCGCGTTCTCACACAGGAAATGGAAACATGCCTGAGCATAAGAGATGGGAACTTCCCGGCGCCCTGATGGGATTTGCCGCCGACGGCGATTTCGATCTGGGCCGCGAGATCTTTCCTTATTAGTCCTGATTAGTCCTGGCGATTTTAGAAGGCTGGCGCCAGGCGAAGCAATCGATTTTCGAGACACGGAACTCTTTATCCCGCCAATCAGGTTTAAAGACACCGGGGGCAGGCAAAATTCCCGGACGCTCTGGCCGAACCTGCCGATAAGACTTTGTGTGCACCCGGACCCGCAAAGCCGTGAGGATTCGGTCGTTTCAGGAAGGACTCGAATTGAGCCTCCCGGCCGAGAGATTTCGGGCGAGCCGGTTCAGGGAAAACTCGACGGATGGGACGCAGATTCCGTGAAGTCCTATAAGAGGGAATGTCAAGAGACAGTTTTCCCCTACCGCCTGCGGCGGCTGCTGCTTTCGTGCATTCAGCCCCCAACCCCGGGCAACGCTCACGTTTTGAGATTGATCGTCCCGG
>JBEKTF010000241.1:0-7930 GCA_049516355.1 Bryobacteraceae bacterium
GGACGCCTTTTTTTCAAGCGGGCGTAAGCCTACCAGAAGGTCAAACTGCGTGGCCGAACTACAGTCGCCTCACTCAGACTTCCATGCCACCTGAAAGCTTGTCCCATCTGACGTGAGGGCCGTTTGGACCTCGCGCTCGTTTTCTCCGGGCATGGAAGGAGACGATCCAATACAAATAAGCTTGGTTTCATGCTCCCCATTCCGACAGATCTCCGTCGGCAGCCATACAGCAGGAGAATTCCAAGGATCTCAATCCCAGTATATTAGGGCTTGCTGAATCAACCGGATTGGTTTTCGATTTGCGGGGAAGGATGCAACTACCGGCGACAAGATGGCCGGCGTTACTGGTTTTGCATCTGCGCTTCGCACTCGCGGGCCTGACAGACTGGGCCGGGGGGGCAGAGAGCTTTGCGGACATGGATGAGCAACTCTTCCCTGCGGAAGGGTTTGGGGACGCAGCCAAACCCTCTGTCGGCGTCGTGGCTCGCTCCTGACATGAAGAGCACCGGGAGATCGGGACGCAGCAGCAATAATCTGTCGGCCAACTCGAACCCGTTCATATGCGGCATGTTGACGTCGGTCAGCAGCAACGCTACGCCGGAACGATGGCGCTCGTAAAGTTTCAGGGCTTCGATCCCGTCGGGGGCGCCGATCACGGTATAGCCGGCGCTTTCGAGGAAGATTTGGGTGAGGATGCGAGTCTCCGCTTCGTCGTCGACGACGAGTATGGTGGTTTTCACGTTGCGCCCCAAGGCTGCAGATATGCCGCGAGCCGCTCCGGCCCCCGGATGCGCGATTTAAGGTGGTTCGCGACCTTCATACGGCGCTCTCTCTACCAAAGCGGCTCGCAGGCAATCGATCCCATGATTCCACGCGGCCGGGAAATTGGCACCTAGGGATACTACGAGGTTTCGGAACGAGCTGGCTACGGATTCATGGCCCCGGCCAAGCCTTCCTGGATGGCGAACCGGGTAAGGTCGGCAACCGTGCGCAGTCCGAGTTTCGACATGAGCTGGTAACGGTGAAATTCAACGGTGCGGATGGAGACGCTGAGCAGGAATGCGATTTCTTTGTTGGGCCTGCCCTCGGCTATCAGCTGCAGGATCTGGCGCTGCCGCTTTGTCAGCTCAACCGAGGAGCCGGAGTTGCCGGGCTGATTTCGCAGATCGTCGATTACGGCGGGAGAAAAGTCCGGAGAAACCCAGGAGTCACCGTTTAGCACCGTTTTGATCGCGTGCAAAAGCTCTTCGGATGCGCCCGATTTCAGGACATAGGCCGAGGCGCCGGCCTCCAGAGCCTTGCGCAGGTAAATCGCGTTCGCGTGCATGCTAAGGCACACGAGTTTCACGGCGGGAAGAGCCTTTTTTATCTGACGGGCGGCATCGATCCCGTTCAGAATCGGCATGTTGATATCGAAGACGACGAGATCCGGCTTCAACGCCAGGGCGGCTTCGACGAGGGCACTGCCGTTGTCGGCCGCGCCTACCACCTGGTAATGGCTCGCCAGGATTCCACGAAGGCCGTCGAGGATCAGCGAATGATCGTCACCCAGCAGAATACGCGTCTTGTTCAAGTTCCCTTTCCTTTACCGGAACCGACGCCACGACTTCGGCGCCCAGCCCCGGTTGAGAAGAGAGCGTCAGCGTGCCGTTCACGAGCCGGATGCGCTCTCTCATGCTGACCACTCCCAAACCTGTTTTCGCGCGGAAGCCCGGCGCGGACAATCCCACGCCGTTGTCGGTGACGCGCAACACCATGCGTCCCGGCTCGGCACTGAGCCCGACGCGTACTTTGGTTGCCTTTCCGTGGATCACCGCGTTGCGCAGACTCTCCTGCGCGATGCGATAGAGGCAGGTGGCGGCTGAAGGGTCGAGGTGCGAATCGGGGATGAGACCATCGAAAATCACTTCAATGGCCTGGGCCTTTTCAAATTCGTCGCAAAACTCCTCAAGGGCGACGGGGAGGCCGAAGTCCTCGATCACCGAAGGATGCAGCCCGCGCGCGAGTCGGCGGACTTCAGTAGAGAGCTGGATCGTATGGTCCTGCAGGGCTCGAATGCTTGCCCTCGTGTCCGCTAGTGAATCGGGTATCTCTTTGGTCAACCGGTTGGTCAACCGGCCCAGCTCGATGGATAAAAACGCCAATCGCTGCGTAACATCATCGTGCAGCTCTCGGGACAGGCGCCGCCGCTCATCTTCCTGCGCTGTGAGGAGGCTTCCAGCCAACGCGCGCAATTGTTGCTGGCTGTCGCGGAGCACGGTCGCATTAGCCCGCAGCCGCTCTTCGATCAACTTTTGCTCGGTTATGTCAACGCAGGAGCCGATAAACCCGGTAAACTCATCTTCGAGATAGCGTGGTATCCCCTTGTCCAGGACCCAACGATACTCCCCGTCGGCGCGCCGTAATCGGTACTCCATCTGGAAGCCGCGGCGGGCGTCAAATGACGAGGAATATACGGCGAGGCAGCGATCCAAATCATCGGGATGCACACCGGTAGCCCAGCCGTTGCCCATCTCCTGTTCCATTGTACGGCCGGTAAAGCCCAGCCAAGGCTTGTTGAAGAACGTGCAGAGTTTGTCGGTGCCCGATACCCAGAGCATGACCGGGGCCGTGTCGGCCATGGTTCGGAACCGCTCTTCACTTTCACGCAGCGCGGCCTCGGCTTGTTTGCGCTCGGTGATGTCGCGGCTAACCGTCGCGAGGCCGACTGGCTGGCCGGTAGCGTCTTTGATGTAGAAGACGTGGTAGATCATCCAGACCGGCTTACCGGTTTTGAAATGGCGGAACCGGATTTCCACCTCGGCGCGTCCGTCGCGGACCACGCGCGGGAAGAACTCTTCGATTATGAAACGCCGATCTTCCGGGAAGAAGAACTCCGTGACCGGCGTTCGCGAGGCCTGTTCCAAGCTGTCAAGTCCTACCAACAGCAATGCGGCTTGGTTAGCGTAGAACGGCATGAAATTCATGTCGCACATGCTGATGAACTCGACACTGTTGTCGGCCAGAGAGACGAACTTCCGCAGTTCCAGCTCTTCTTTCTTGCGCTCGGTGATGTCGCTGAGCACCGCCACGGCTCCTCGCGGGCGGCCGTTGTCGTCGAACAACGGCTCGACATTTCCCATAAGATCCGTGGATGTGCCATCCTCGAACACCACCTCTACTTCGCAATTCTGGACTGGCAGTCCGGTCAGGGCTGCCCTTTGTATCGGCAGTTCCCAGGGCGGAATCTCAACTCCGTCACGCACAACCCGGAAATTCGCAGGCAGTTCGGCGTCTGGCGCGGACTTCGAGAGATTGCTGCCGCGCTGCTGGCGCAATAACGTATGGGCGGCGCGGTTGCCGCTGATACGGCGGCATTCAGGGTCGTGCGCGATGAATATGGCAGCCGGCGCCGCATCCATGATCGCCTGCAGCTCTGCCGCGCGGGCATGCGCCTTGCCCTCGCTATCGCGCAGAGGTTCCTGGGTTCGCTTCAACTCGGTGATATCGAGGTTGGTGTCGCAAGCCATTTCGCAGCCATCATACACTCGCAATGCCCGATTCGCGGCTCATGAGCGAACATCACCTCGCCCTGCGCATTTGCGGTATCCTCCAACAATGGACACGGCCAAGGTGCTTGAAGAACCTCGCGCCCAACGTGATCGCCTGACAGAGGTAATCCTGAGCTTCGAGCGTCTCGCCGCTGGTCAATCACACCGTCGCCGCGGGCGACCGCCTGCATGGATGGCCGCCCTCACGGAAACCCTGGCCGCTCCCAGAAAGCGCGGTCGCCCTTCGGGCAGCAAAAACGATCCCGCCGCATAGGTATGTCGACTGGGCCGTTATTGTTGAATATCGGGAGCGGTTTTGAACGCGGTATTTTCTTTCGACGGCCAACTTCCTCCAAGCGGACTTGAACAAACCCGCTTCGCGGGAGGGCACGGTTCGACATCTTCGGTTTGTCAGGGCGATTGCACCACGCCCGACGCAGCAGTACGATACAGAAGAATGTCTCGACCGCTCAGGCGCCGCCACTGCCGACCGCGCCCGGAAAAGGGCGGAGCTATTCAATCCCCATCAAGCAATCGTCCTGCCAAACCTACTGCAGGGTTCGTTCAAGTCGCGTTATCGGCAGTGCTCCGGCGGTCACTATCACGCTGAAAACCCGAAAATCGCCCGCCGGAGCACTCCCGATCAACCCTAAGGACTTGGGGCGAGCGCTCGCTTCTGTGTTCCCCCGGAAGCCTGTTGTTGACGGAATCTGAGAATACACGGGAACCCGCATCATAATCAGTCTCTGCAGGATCGATTCGCCCGCGATTACACGCACGCCGTGCTATTAAAGAACTGTTGGACACAATTGTGGCACTGGCGGTGGTCGCCCAAGCGCTTTTCGCTGGCGCGGTCTTTATAATTACCGTCTGGTATGCCCGGACGACTAGGGCGTGTTCACACTATTAAAACAATAAGCTGGTAAAATGTTTGTAGGATGGAAATCACGGAAGAGCAGTATGCCCGCATCAAAGACAGCCTGCCGGTGCAGCGCGGAAACGTAAGTCTGACTAACCTGCAGGTGCTGAACGCGATTCTGTATGTGGCCGAGCAGGGCTGCAAGTGGCGGGGGCTTCCGAAGCGCTTCGGCCGATGGCACACGATCTATATGCGTATGAACCGTTGGGCGAAAAACGGTGTATTGGACCGCGTGTTTGAACAGCTGCAGCTGCAGCAGATCGTGCGCATCAGGATCGAAGCATTCTCGCTTGACTCCACTTCGGTGAAGGTGCATCCGGATGGAACAGGTGCTTTAAAAAAAACGGACCACAGGCCATTGGAAAATCCCGCGGCGGATGGAACACCAAAGTTCATATGGTTGCCGCGGATGCTCGAACTGCCATAGTCTTTGCGTTGTCTCCCGGCCACGATCACGATGCTCCGCACGGGCGGGCGTTACTGGAAGAGCTGGGACCCATGCCGGAGGGCCTCCCGATGCTGATGGATCGCGCTTACGAAGGCAATGAAACGCGGCAGCTGGTGCTCGATCTGGGCATGATTCCGGTGGTTCCGCCGAAGTCCAACCGGCTGCATCCGTGGGACTACGACCATGCGATATACAAGAAACGCAACGAGATCGAACGACTATTCCGCAGGCTCAAAGGCTTCCGCCGCATCTTCTCGCGCTTTGAAAAACTCGACGTCCTCTTTCTGTGGTTCCTCTCATTCGCACTCATCGTCGAAGCGCTGGGTATAGTGTGAACACGCCCTAAACAAATGCTCGTTCTATATGGCGTATGAGCAGATGTGCGGCCATTGTCGCAGGCCTCTGAGGTTCAAAGATTTCGAAATCGACCATATCATTCCCCAGTCGGCGGCGGCCGACGAACGAACAAGGCCTATCATCATAAGGAGGCAATCGATGTCCGGCTCGATCTGCATTGTTTGATCAGGGCTTCGGCGGCCCAGGATGTCCGCTGCCTCTCGAAAATTGAATATGACGGCCGCTCCGTCAGAGATCGCCCTCGACTTCAAAACAGACACTGCTGATTCCCCCGAAACCGTTACAGAAATCACACAAGACGTTTACGTACGTTGCGTAGGATAATTGCGCGTTTGCCGGCCGGAACCGGGGACTGCGCGCGGCGTTCTGAGCATAGCCGCGCAGGTTGCGGTACCAGGCGCAACCGAAGGTCACAATATGGCTCCTATGGATGAGTGCGTTATGCCCTAATCTCAGGATACAGGACTACTATTACGGCTATTGCTGGTGATTTTCCTGGTTCTTTTGACATCCGAACGGTTGTATCCTACAACTGCCATGAAGTCACTTCAAGCAAAACTCTATGCCAGTATTCTGGGGCTGAGCGTCGTGGTCGCGGTACCGGCGCGAGCCGTCGAGTGCAGTCTCCCCCCGACCCCAACTTCCCCATGCATCGAAAACGGCACTGATTACCTGCAAACCGGTGCCGGGACCGTCTTCGACTTTGGTCCGCCTATCGGTTTAGTGGAGTTCGTCGGTAATCCGATTATCGCGGGCACCACAACCGACACCATCATCCAGCGGCAGGCGGACGGGAACATTGGCGCCCCTATCCCTATCCAGATCATCAACCTCTCGCTCGTAAGTAAGAACCCTGTCAGTGTTGGCGGCAATTCATACAACGTCTTTGTCACCTTGGATCCAGCGAAGCTGGCGCTTGACACCGGGACGATTACGGTCTTCGGGAACATTCTCGGCGGAACGTTCAACTCGACGCTGACTGTCAATTTTATCGCCAGCTTCGCGCCGATTGGCGGCGCTCCGCCCATGGGACCTATCCCTGGTACGGTCAACCTGACGCAGAACGGGGGAATCTGGAGCCCGTGCGCCGGCTATTCCCCAACACCCACACTTCCCCTGCCCGCTAATAGCGTCTGCTTAGTTGCTCCCGCTGCTCCCTTCTATCTCGTCCACGGAACGGATGACGGTGCGGCACCACCGCTGGTGGATGAGTTGACGGCCAATACGCATACCGATTTCCCTGCACCACCCAATCCCTTCTTCCCTTCCTACCTGGACACAAGTGAGGTGGACTTTTCCCCTGTCATCATCAATGAATTGCATTTCCCCCCGGGCTCCCCTGGCACCCCCACCGTGCATTCCGTGGCGCCGGCCTGCATCATTAAGGTGAACCCGCCTACTGACATCGCGGGTGGTGTCACGAACCCTCAGTTTGCGGGGACGGCCGGAAGTTGCCCCACGGGCTGGATATGCGGTGGAAGCCCCGCGCCCGGAGTCGCCTCTTACACTCCGGGAACCGCCCAGTATCCCAGCGGACCGCTGTTCCCGACCAGTTCCTCCAGCCCTACGGTTCTATCGGGATCGGGCGTAATTCGGCAAAACACGTCGTTGAACTGGGTGGCCGGTCAAACGTATCTCCTGAACTTTTACGCCGGTTTGCCGAAGACCGAGCCCGATGGAATATCGCCGGTTGCCGGTTGGCCGCAAACCGTCAGGGTATATCTGACGGCTGGGCCGGGGTTCGCTCAGGTAGCGGCCTTTGACATCCCAAGTCCGGGGGCAGGCAACTTTGTTTCAAACCTTCTGAAATTCCCGTTATCCTCCAATTCGCCCTTTGTCGGGCAGAGTATTGGCATATTGATCTTCGTGAATGGTTCGCCTAACGGCTTTTCGGCTAACTTTGACATCGCCACTGCACCATGTGACCCATAAACCAGCTTGAATTCCGAAAGCCCTGCTTGAGCGACGGCTTGAGAACCAATGAATTCATCTGGATTCACGGGACCTGCAGGGTGCACCACAAGTACCAACGAATAATCCGGGTAACCGACGTCGTATCCTCGACGGCAGGTTCATCATCGACACCGCAGGCGATGGAGAATCGGGCGGGTCTTCGATAACTATGGTTGTGAACTGGATGGCTGCGCTGAATAAGTAGATCGGCGCATCTCAACTTGACAACCTGGCAATTCACCTCATCGCGAAAAGCTGATAGCGGCTTGGTGGGAAACTTATTGAGATTTTATTTGGATTTCAACGTTGACTTGGTCGGACCCCGATGTCTTTGCCCTGCGGCGTTTGTGGCCCGTTCGCTGGCAAAATCTCCGGATTGAAATCACTTGCTGCACGCTAATTTTCACGGAAAGTTGGAAATAGGGGTCACGCCCTGATTGGCGCAGATACACAGCAAGGGATTCGTCGGAAACAAGTTACGAGGATAAGGAACGAACGGTCGGGTGCTCTTCCACTATTAACAATTACTTTATCTTTTCGGCTCGAAGCTGTATCGCAAGTGGCGGGTTTCTTGACCGCGGTTTGACGGGCGTTATTACTTAAACTGGGTATGCACTTGACTCAGGTAGCCCCAAGATCTTGTGGTCCCAGCGGGACGAGTCTCGCAACAATGTCCGGATACCGCGCCTGGCGGTTGTCCTGGAGGCGCGCGGAAGCCAATCG
>JBEKTF010000242.1:0-7872 GCA_049516355.1 Bryobacteraceae bacterium
ATCACCGGGGTTGGTGGATCGGCGGCGGTCCCGGATTCGCTACCACGACGATCGAACGGATGCCCGTCGGCACGCTCCATATCGATATATTCGATTCTCAGTCAAAGAAGGTTATCTGGCACGGAGTCTGTACCGGTACGCTGAGCGAAAACCCGGAGAAGAACGAAAAGAAGCTGGAAAAAGCCGTGGCGGACGTATTCAAGAAATTCCCGCCTCCTGAGAAAGGCTAGTGAATGCTCCGGTCATTTCGTTACCGCTCCTTGACAGTCGCGGCTCGGAACCATTTATTTGCAGGAGGACGTATGCGAACGATCCGGATACTGTCGCTTCTTTCCGCGGTGGGCATGTGCGCATGGGCGGGCGACGCGCAAAATGGCGCTCTGGTGTTGAGCAAACAGGGCTGCCTCGAATGCCATGCGATCAGGGCACAGGGGACGGGCCACGAGCTACCCATCGGGACAGGGGCGCCGGATCTGGCGGACAGCTTGACGCCGGCGTACACGCCTTCGGCTCTTGCGAGCGCAGTCTGGAACCACACGCCCGAGATGTGGCGGAGAATGGCGGAGCGCGAAACGGGCATGCCGGATGCGACGAGCGCGGAATGGGCGGATGTGTTCGCGTATCTCTACTCGCTGCAGTTTTCCGAGAGACCGGCCGAGGTAACTCGCGGCAAGGCGGCGTTCCAGAGCAAAGGATGCTCGGCGTGCCATTCCCTGGCTGCGCCGGCGTGGGCGCGGTTGGACGATCCGGTGATGCTCGTTGACCAGATGTGGAACCACTCGACGAGCATGAGCACGGAATTCGCAAGGCGGAAAAAGCAGCGGCCGATCATGACGGGGCGGGACTTCATGGATCTGACGGCATACCTGCAATATGTGGCGAAGCTGCCGCCGGAGAGCCGGCTCTCGCTGCCGGATGCTGCCACAGGGCGAGTGGCCTTCGCGGAAAATTGCGAGAAGTGCCATACCGGCCCCATGGCCCTGGAAAACCGGGTGCACGATCAGACGTGGATGGATCTGGGCGCCGCCATGTGGAACCATGAGCCGCTGATGAAGTCCGCGCCGGCGTTGCCGCCAGGGGAAATGAGGAAGATTCTGGCATGGGTGTGGGAAGCGCAGTATCAAGGCCCGCAGGGAAATCAGGCGGCGGGTCAGCACGTATTTGAGGACGCCGGCTGCATCAGTTGCCACAGGAGCCCGGCGAGCGGCGCACCCATGAGGCCACGCTCAGGGGAGAAGTTCACGCCTTATTCGATGGTCGTACTGGGCTGGGGACCGGCGCGCGCAATGCATCAAGAGATGCTGGAGAAGGGGATGGCTTGGCCAAAGCTCTCGGCCGAGAATATGAATAACCTGGTGGTTTATCTGAATTCGCTGCCGGGACAATAGTGGCATGTACCAGTTTTAGCATCCATCGCCGGGTTCAGTCCCACCGTCTTCTCGACACCCGTTTCTGCGAATGGTACGGGCGTCGGCACGAGTGCCGACGCGGCACGCACGAGTGCGTGCGCCACGGTCTTCAGGTGACTTTCAGTCGGGATCGAGAATACAAATCTCGCGCAGGTTCCGGTATTTCTCGGCGAAGTCGAGTCCGTATCCGACCACGAACACGTCCGGGATACGGAATCCTACATAGGCGACGTCGACTGGCCGCACGCGGCTTTCCGGCTTATCGAGAAGGGTCGCGATGCGCACCGTTTTCGGCTTTCGCTGATTCAATAAACCCGTCAGGTAATGCAGGGTTATGCCGCTGTCGATGATGTCTTCGACGATGAGAACGTCGGCCCCCTCCAGCGAGATATCCAGATCTTTGGTGATCTTCACTTCGCCGGAACTCGTTTGGCCGCGGCCATAACTGGAGATGCCGATGAAGTCGATGAATGTGTCGCGTTTGATGGCGCGGGAAAGATCGGCGAGAAAGTAGCAGGCGCCCTTCAGAATGCAAATGAGGAACAGGGTTCCCTCGGGATAATCGGCGTCAATCTGCGCGCCCAGTTCGCGGACACGCTCCCGGATCTGATCTTCGGACAGGAGCCGTCGAAGGGCCATGTGGGACTATTTTACGTGTCGAGCACAGCGCGGAGCTTGCGGCCCAGCGCTTCGGCGGTGAACGGCTTCTGAATCAACTGCGTTTCACCGGCAAGGACGCCGTGGCTGGCGATGATGTCGTCGGTATAGCCGGACATGAACAGGATCTTGAGCCGGGGATTCTGCTCGCGCAGCTTGTGCGCCAGGTCGCCGCCGCTCATGTGGGGCATGATGACGTCGGTCAGGAGAATGTCGATGGAATCCTGCCGGTCCCGCCAGATTTCGAGGGCGGCTTTTCCGGAATCCGCCACCAGGACTTTGTAGCCCAGTTTCTTCAAAATCGTCTCGGTGAGCGCGCGAACCCCGGCCTCATCTTCGACGAGAAGGATCGTCTCCAATCCGCCGGGTGCGGCGCCGCCGGCGGCAGGGGGAGCTTCCTCGGCTTCCGCAACCGCCGAGGGGAAGTAGATTCTGAACTGGCTGCCTTGCCCCGGCTCGCTGTCGACCTGGATCTCGCCGCCTGCCTGGGCAACAACGCCATAGACAGTGGACAGGCCGAGTCCCGTTCCCTTACCCTTGTCCTTCGAAGTGAAAAAGGGCTCGAACATACGGGCCTTGACGGCTTCATCCATGCCCACCCCCGTGTCACGCACTTCGAGCAGGATATTGAGCGGCGGGTGGCCGGGCCTTTCGATCGGTTCGGGGAGAAGGCGGCACTCGATATCGAGTGTCCCTCCGAGCGGCATCGCATCCCGGGCGTTCACCGCGAGATTCATCAGCACCTGCTCCATCTGATGAGCGTCGGCGCGTATCAGGCAAAGCTCCGGGCCGCAACGCACAGTCAGATCGACGTGTTCGCCGATCATTCGCTGCAGCAAGCGTTCGACGCTCCGCAAAAGGGCGCATAGATCGAATACCCGGGGCTGAACCGACTGGCGGCGGCTGAAGGCCAGAAGCTGGCTGGTCAATCCGGAAGCGCGCCGGGCCGAGTTCAGGATCTCCTGCAGGTAACCGGTCAGGCGCGCGTCAGGCAACGTGCCGAGCCCCTCGAGCGCAAGCTGTCCGTAACCGGAGATCACGGTAAGCAGATTGTTGAAATCGTGCGCCACCCCGCCGGCAAGGCGGCCGAGCGCCTCCATCTTCCGTACCTGCGAGAGCTGATCTTCGAGGACCTGGCGTTCCGTGATATCGATCCCGATGCTGCCGACCAGGGCCGTCTTACCGTTTTCGATGATGGGAAATTTGAATATGAGCCAGGTATGGACGCAGTCGGCATGCGTTACCGGCTCCATAAATTCAATCGGACGGCCGCTTTCGATGACAGCCGCGTCGTTCGCACGGTAGCGCGCCGCGTCTTCCGGAGGCCAGACTTCTTCATCCGTTTTGCCGACGATATCCTCCGGGCGTTTCCTGAAACAGGACCACGATGCCTCGTTGTAGTAGACGTATTTCCCGCTCAGGTCTTTGATAAATGCCACGCCGGGAAGATAGCGCATGAAGGCGGCGAACCGCTGCTGGCTTTGCCGAAGCGTTTCTTCCCAAAGCTTGCGGTCCGTAATGTCGACGAGCGTAGAGACCAGTGTGCCGCCCACCTGCCCAGGCCGGGGATCGAGCAAACGGGTACTGATGAGAGCCCAGCCCTGGGAATTATCGCGACGCCGAAAAGAGATTTCGAATTCCCGGACATCGGGCGAGGTACTGACGAGATTGAGCAGGCGCGCGCGCTCCGCCGGATCGAAATAAAGCTGTGGTACGCGAACGCCCTGCATTTCCTCACGGGAAGAATATCCGAACATGCGCACGAGGGCATCGTTGCAATCGAGCATTCGCCCGTCGATGGTGGTGTGCGCGATTCCCGTTATATTTCCGCTATAAATGAACTCGCGCAACTGGTCGGACGATTCCAGCGCAAGCTCGCGGTTTTTGCGATCCGTGATGTCGTGGAAGAGGATGACCGCCCCGCGAACGTCTCCGGCAACTCCGCGCAACGGCCGCGCACCGCATTCGATCCAGAAAGGAACTCCCTGGCGCACCGGCCGGACGGCATATTCGGCCCGATCGATCGTTTCGCCTGCAAGGGCGCGCGACACCGGCAATTGTTCGGGTGCAAGGAGGTTCTGAGTCACCGAATCGAAAACTTTGAGGCTGTTCAAGAGCCCTTCCCGCGAGCTGCCCAGCGGCAAGTTGCGCGCGGCCAGATAGCGGTTGGCCGCGGCGTTGGCGAAGACGAGGCTCTCAGCTATGTCGAAGACGATCAGGGGGTCGGGAAGCGCATCCAGAGTGGCTTTTATGAGTTCGCGGGTGCCTTCATCGGATTCAACCAAAGCCGAAATCAGATCCGGGGCGCCCGCCTTTTCGACAGTGTTCAATATAGGACCCTTAACTGAATTTCAGCCTTCACGCCCGGGGAATGATTTCTTCAACCCCTGCCTTCTTTATATATACTCCCTTAACTGGCGGGGCAAACGGAACCGGCGGCAAAGACCGCCGGCGTTACCCGCCTTCAAACACGGTCGACCGGCGCTCCCGGTCAGGCCAGGCTTGATTTGATATGCTGGCAGTTTAGGAATTTCCCACCTCTCGGAGTTTTCTCTAATGTCAGGTCATTCAAAGTGGGCGACGATCAAGCACAAGAAAGCCGCGCTTGACGCCAAGCGCGGAAAAACGTTCACGCGCCTCATCAAAGAAATTCAGATCGCCGCGCGCACGGGCGGCGATCCGGACGGTAACCCGCGGCTACGCACCGCGATCCTTGCCGCCAAGAACGTTTCCATGCCGTCGGACAACATCAAAAAGGCGATCATGCGGGGTACCGGCGAGCTGGAAGGCGGCCAGATCGACGAAGTGATGTTCGAAGGGTACGGGCCAGGCGGAGCGGCGGTGCTGGTTTCCGTGGCGACCGATAACCGCAACCGCACGGTCAGCGAGATCCGGCACATGTTCTCGAAAAACGGCGGGAACCTCGGCGAACAGGGCAGCGTGGCATGGATGTTCGACCGGAAGAGCCAGATTGTCATCGAAAAGGAAAAGGCGACTGAAGATCAGCTGATGACGCTGGTTCTCGATTCCGGCGCGGAAGATCTGAAAGACAGCGGCGATTCGTGGGAGGTCATCTCCGATCCCTCGATGCACGAGAAAGTGCTGGAGGCGATCCAGAACGCGAAGATCGAAACCGTTTCGGCAGAAGTGGCGATGGTGCCGCGTACGCTGATGAAACTCGAAGGCAAAGCCGCGCAGGGGATGCTGAAGCTCAGCGAGGCGCTCGAGGAGCATGACGACGTGCAGAATGTGTACTCGAACTTCGACGTCAACGAAGAGGAAGTCGCAGCACTGGCTTAAGAATTCCCCATAAAGGCGGACGCCCGGCGAATGCGGGTTTTAGGTATCGATTGCGGGACCGAACGAACCGGCTACGGGGTTATCGACAGCGATGGCCGGGCCCACCGTATGGTGGCAGCCGGATGCATCCGATCTTCGGCGGGAGATCCGCTGGAGCGGCGTCTCCTTAATATCGCGGGAAGTTTGCGGACGCTGATAGCCGAGTATCGTCCGGACACGGCAGCCGTGGAGGAAGTGTTCTTCGCCGTCAATGCGAAGAGCGCTCTGAAGCTCTCGCATGTGCGCGGCGTGGCGCTGCTGCTGATCGCAGAAGCTTCGATCAGGTTCGCGGAATATTCCCCTCTTGAGGTGAAAATGAGCGTCGTCGGCTATGGGCGCGCGGAAAAACGGCAGGTGCAGAAGATGGTCGCGTCGCTGCTTCGGCTGGCGGCGCCACTTGAATCCGAAGACGCGAGCGACGCTTTGGCTATTGCGATCTGCCATGCCACGCAGGCGGCGTATCTGGCTCTGGAGGCTCGGGCTTGAGGCTGAAGCACTCACAGGCTGAACAAGGTGCTGAAGAAGTATCTTTGCAAGCCGGGAAAGCAGGAGAAAACGCCTACTCCACAAGAAAACTCAACAGCTTACGACTTGTGTGGAGTAGGCCTTTTGGCCTGCGCCTTACTTTTTCAGCCTGCGCTGCCTCGCTGCTGGCGATCGCCGCTTTTTCCGCTCAGGCGGCTTCACCGCGCCTGACGTTTTCGAAATCGTTTCCTGGCAGCCTTCCCCCGTGGGAAGAGATTACCGTCGATAAAAGCGGCGCCGGCCAATACAAAGACGATCCGAAGGACGAAGATCCGGTGAAGTTCCAACTCACGGAAGCGGAAGCGGGCGAGATGTTCGGTCTGGCCGATAGGCTGGACCATTTCTCGCATTCCCTCGAATCCAAACTTAAAGTGGCGAAGATGGGGTTGAAGACCTTCCGCTATGAGGCGGACGCGTCCGATCCGACAAAAGCTACCGAGGTCAAATTCAATTACACGGAAGATCTCGACGGAAAGGCCCTGGCCGACTGGTTTGAGCGGATCGCGGAGAGTGAGCGGAGTTTGATCAAGCTCGAAACGGCCGTCCGGTTCGATAAACTGGGGGTACAGGACGCGATTCTGCGGATCGAGGTTATCCGGGACCAGAAGCAACTCATTGCGCCGGAGCAGTTCCTGCCGATGCTCGACCGCGTGGCGAAGAACGAGAGCTTTTTGCATATGGCACGTGAAAGGGCGGCCGCATTGGCCGAGAGTATACGGGCGCTGCCGAAATGAAAGCTCTGGCCGCAATTTCGCTGATCGGTCTGTTTGCGCTTCCGATAGCGGCGCAGGAGCCCGCGCCGGATCCGGAATTGCAGGAGCAGTACGAATTGTCTCAAGCGGTTCGCGAAGCCGGGCAGAGCCCGATTGACGTGATTCGGGCCCTCGAAGCGCATCTCAAGAAGTATCCGGCATCAAAGGAGCGCGGGGCGATCGAACAGGGTCTGGCCAAAGCGGCGCTCGATTCCAACGATAATGCCCGCATTATTCTTTACGGCGAGAAAGTCCTGCAGCAGAAAAATTTGAAGGACGATCCGGGGTTGATCGATCGCGTGACGCGCGCGCTGCTGGATTCGAGGGACCCTGCGCAGACGAAGAAAGCGCTCGACTACGCAAAGCGCTACGAAAGCGATTTGCGCGCGCTGCGGACGCAAACTCCGCCTGGGCATTTGACGCCGGGGCAATGGTCGGATGAGCTGGATCGAGCGATGGCGCGGGCATTGGCGCTCGAGGCCCTGGCAACCGGGAACATGGAAGGGCCTGAAGAGGCCCTGAAGATTGCGATGCAGTCGTGGGAAGCGTGTCCGACCGGGGAAGGCGCGCGCGAGGTCGCATACTGGCTGATCAAGCTGGATCGTAATCGGGAAGCGATCGAATATTACGCCAACGCCTTTACGCTGGAAGATTCACGTACCACGGAAGACGATCGAGCGAGAGACCGCAAGCGGCTGGGGGAGTTGTATTCGAAGTTGAATGGATCGGAGAAAGGCCTTGGAGATACGATCCTGCAGGCTTACGACCGTACCGCGGCCCTGATGAGCGAAAGGCGGGAGAATCTGAAGGCGAAAGATCCCAATGCCGTGGCGGCGAATATCGGAGATTTCGTTTTGCCCGCCGTGGAGGAGGACACACCGCCGCTCGCGATTTCGTCGCTGAAGGGCAAGACGGTGGTGATGGATTTCTGGGCCACCTGGTGCGCACCGTGCCGCGCGCAACAACCCCTGATCGAGAACGTGAAGAAGCTTTTTGAAGACGCGAAAGACGTTGTGTTTGTTCCGGTGGATACTGACGACGATCTATCCCTTGCTGCTCCTTTCGTGAAGGAGCAGGGATGGGAGCCTGGCTACTTTGAAGCCGGCTTGGCGCAACGGATGATCATCAGCTCGATTCCCACGGTGTTGGTGCTCGATCCCGCGGGGCGAATTTCCAGCCGGATGACCGGT
>JBEKTF010000243.1:0-7641 GCA_049516355.1 Bryobacteraceae bacterium
GGCTCCTGTGGATTACCAGGCACACCGGCGGGACAAGCATACTCGCTGAATATTACGGTGGTTCCGCAGGGTGCTCTCGGTTATCTTTCGACATGGCCCACCGGAGCAGCCCAGCCTGTAGTGTCTACCCTCAATGCATTCAAGGGCCAAGTCGTGGCGAACGCGGCGATCGTTCCGGCGGGTGGTAACGGCTCGATAGATGTGTATGTAACTAACACGACGGATGTGGTCATCGATACGAACGGCTACTTCGGGCCATAATTGCTGGGCCATAATTGCTTTGAGTGGGAGTATCTGAGCACGTATTGTTGCCCGGTGCGGGCCGGGGTAACGCATTCAGATCCCGGCTGCCAAAACGTTCTAGCTGCCGGGGCTGACCGTGCTAACGGCATTTGCCAATTCGATCCGCGAGCGTGACGAGCAAGAAAAGGACGTTGATTCGCCCACGATTCCGCACATCGCTAACTTTTCTGCACCATCAAAGGAGGTCCATCAACGGGTAGCGCCGCTAGAATCATCCGTATGGGCAAGGAACCCCTCGGCGGCATTCTCTTCGATTTGGACGGTGTGCTCTACAATTCCGGTTGCCTCATAGATGGAGCAGTCGAGGCGGTTGCCTGGGTGCAGCAGCAGCAAATACCGCACCTTTTCGTTACCAACACAACGTCCCGATCACGTGCCGTACTGGCCGAGAAACTAATGTCGTTCGGATTTTCTGTCACGGAATCGGCAATTCTCACCCCGGCAGTCGCTGCGGCCGATTGGCTGCGGGCCGGGGATTCCGGGGCGATTGCTTTGTTCGTGCCACCGTCCACGCGCGGCGAGTTTGCTGATCTTTCCCACCTGCCGGAAGAGGCACAGGCCGGGGCTTCTTATGTGATCATCGGCGATATGGGGGAGCGTTGGGACTATCGAACGCTCAACCGCGCGTTCCGGCTGCTCCACCAAAACCCTGAGGCGGTGCTGATCGCCCTGGGAATGACCCGCTACTGGCTGGCGGCGGACGGACTCTCGCTGGATGTCGCGCCGTTCGTTGCCGCCCTTGAACATGCAACCGGGCGCAAGGCAGTCGTGTTCGGCAAGCCTTCCGAGGTGTTTTTTCGCGCGGGCACTGAGCGTTTGGCGCTGCCCGCCGAGCAGGTACTCATGATCGGCGATGATATTGAAGTTGACATCGGCGGCGCACAGGCGGCAGGGCTCAAGGGCGCGCTGGTAAGGACCGGAAAATTTCGTCCAGCCGATTTGAATGGATCGGTCAGACCATTTGCCGTACTGGATTCGATCGCGAATCTTCCAGGCTGGTGGGCGAGCTTGTAGGCGGAAGCGGGACCGTCTATACGATGGAGATTGCGAATCGGGCTGCTTTCCGACACCCATGGCTTTCTGGATGACGCTGTGTTCCATCACTTCGCCCAGTGTGATGAGGTATGGCATGCGGGAGATTTTGGGTTGCCGGAAATATTCGATCGCCTCAGAGACTTTAAACCGGTCCGGGGAGTTTACGGGAACGTTGACGGGGCGGAACTCCGCGCCGATCTATCCGAGGATCTCGTTTGGGAATGCGAGGGCGTCAGCGTCTACATGACCCATGTCGGCGGGTATCCCGGCAACTACGACCGGCGTGCCGGGAAGGAGCTTCGGCGGCTGGGGCCGGGCCTGTTCATCTGCGGCCACTCCCACATCCTGAAAGTCATGCGCGACCAGGCGCTTGGCCTCGTTCACATGAATCCCGGCGCCTGCGGCCACAACGGATGGCATCTGGTTCGAACCCTGCTGCGATTTACCGTGGAAGCCGGGAAGATATCCGGCGTGCAGGCAATCGAACTGGGTCCGCGCGGGAGGCGACAAACCGTGGGCAACCGCGGCGCAGGTTGAACTCGGGGTCGGCGTGCTCCCCCGGAAACGGCAACACGCAGTCGTTCAGCTTCCCGATTTAACGCGGCGCAAAAAATAGTACTGAATTACAGTTGGGACCACATTCTTTTTGGCCGATTTCATCCGAATGGTGATAGCATAGCTACCATTCAAAATGGCGGACTATAAGGAATTAGAAGATGCCTTGGGTCTTGTTGGGGAACTCTGCACGTCCGAGCAGATCCAATCTCTCTTACGCACACGAAAGGGCACGGATCAGGTTCGCATTACGGCAGAGTCAAAAGACGACCTGATTGGAAGAAACCTGCGAACCGCAATTGAGGCGCGCGCTATTCCTCTTGATGCGGTTTTCAATCTGATCCGGGAAGCCGAGGAGAACGGCAACCAGCATATATTTTATTTTCGCTCACGAACCAAGAAACTCAACGACGCAATGAATCGAGAGTTTTTCGGCCAGCAATTATGGGGTGCAAATTGGGAAAGACACACAGCAAGCTTTCCAGCAATACGGCTAAAACCAAACGATTTTAAATATTCAGATTTGCACAGGCCAAATCCAAGAAAGCCGAGGGATTGGCTACTTAAAATATACGGGGATTCGCTTATCACTAGAGCAACCGGGAAGGCGGAGCGCCGGGGCGATAATGTCGTCTGGCGGGAATTTGTTGAGGAGCCTCTTCGGATCGTGCTGATTGCCCGATGGAACAGTCCCGATCTGCTTGAGATTCGAGTGCAAAGAGATGAGTCGCGTCGCCGAATCGATGCATGGGTTTCGCAGGTGTGGCAGATGTTGAAACCGGCACTCGTCCGCGAGCAGTTTGAGGAATGGGATCTTTCAGACGCAATGAAGCAGTTAATTCTTGCGCAAGAGAAAAACCGAAAGGTCTACGAATTTAGAGATGCTAGCCTAGTGGATGGGGAGGGTGGCGGCGTGCACGCGAATTTTAACACGTTTTCAGACGCTGGCAACCTTTTCGCCAGTGTCTCAGCGAAACGCTCAATACAAGACTTCATGAGTGCCGACAGTTCCTGTAATGGCCTCACCGTAACCTGGCTTCCAGACGCGAACAGAACGCCACCCAAGGAATTGCGCACCATCTTGAAGGCCAAGCGCGCTAACGAGATCGTCGCTATCGGGCACTGTACTGCGCAGGATCTTGACCATGTCACAGAGCAGCTTCGATCAATACGCAAATCGTCCTGAGTACAGGGCGGTCCTGAAGCGCTTGGAAGAGTGGCTGGGGGCGCACGGTCGATCCTCGCTCGATCCGCGCGTACTAGCCCGAGAATGGCCAGATGTGAAAGCGGAGCAGCTGGCTTCGGCGATCCAATCACTTGTCAAAGCGGGTGTATTGGAACAAGTGTTTAGGGTTCTGACTCCAAACGGAGTACTTGCGGATGGGGAATTTCCAGATCCCAGCGAAATTCCAGAGAAGCTTCCCGACCGATCTAACAATTATTTCGAAACTGCTGAAGCCGACATTATTCCTGTATTCAAGCGGCACGTTGCGTAAATGGCCCTTTCTGCCGCGCAGGCCACGCAGGAGTTGTTGCGCCGCATAGATGAGAATCCCACAGAGCGGGGCCGGATTATCAAAGCGTACTACGCCGAACTCGTTGCAGCGGGCGAGACTGAAACCGCAAATCTAATACTGACTATCAGGGCAATTACTATGGCAAGAGATGACGAGAAAGCAGTTCCCCCTTGGTTCCCTGTCGCAGGGTTCATATCCCTCGGAATTACCATCCTGTTTTTCATGGCCCTCACCATCGCGAGCATGTTTCAAAAGGAGGTTCCGCAAAGCTCTCGCTATCTTGTGGTGATCGTGATGTCCCTTGCTGTCGCGGCTTCATTCTCGTTCCTCGGTGGAAGCGCCGTGGCGTCCGGTAAAATACCGATATTTAAAGACAGCCCGCTTGGGTTTAGCGTTGGTGGCGGTATCGCCGTCTTTGTTATTGTTTTTGCGTTGGGAAATCACTACTACCTGTGAGTTGTGGACCGCCAAACCTTTCCTGAGCGACGACCTTCTTCTCCGGAATCAATTCGTTAATCGCTAGCGCAGCCCCATACGCCTCGTAGGAAACAAGCGTATTGATGTATCTGTCCAGCGAAGTCCCCTGTCTCACGTGTTTATCAAATTCTGATCGCTCCCGAATCACGGCGACCATTTCCTTAAGGCCGCGCGAACACTTCGGTCAAACTCAACCGCACCGGAGCCGATGACATTCCCGACGCAGGCTTCGATCTTCTGGAAAAAATCCAGATTGCGATAGAGCGAGCCGAGCCGCGATTACTGGGTACTCGCACACCAACGTACGGCCACAGAGGAATCTGACTCGCGGGAAACACTGTAAAATCCGAAATCCTTCGCGTTCTCGGTGGCGACGTTGGGAGCTTCCTCCAGGATTATGTCGCCAATCCGCGATAGCGAACGCTCATGCCGATGCCCGAACATAATAATCGCCGACGCGGCCCCGCGGCGTTGTAGTTCCGCCGAGAGCACCGCGTACAGTTTTTGAGCCTGGACGGCATTGTTTTGCAGAAAAATGCTCATGAACCATTCGCTTGAGTAGATCCGGTCCCAAAGGGAGAGAGGGTGGGCGAGTTCGCGCCAGGCCATTGAGGGGATGCTGGGCGGATTCTCGCGAAAGAGCGGGTGATGCAAGGTGATTACAATAAGGTTGATACTCTTCGGAAGCCCTTGGAGCGTGTTTTTCAGACGATCAATCTGATCGTCATCGACATACCCTATTGCATTCTGGCCAGCTGTCGAGGTCTTTCCAAGCGTGCTGGCCAGGGACACAAACGCAACGTCCCGTTGCAGGTCAAGATAGAGCCACGGAAACGAGTTCTCGAATGTATTGAAATACCTGAAGCGCATGGCCCGCCAGTCTTTGCTGCACCGGAAATAGCAGCCGATATCCGCTTTTATCGCGTCCTCCGATCCCTGGAAGAGTTCCGCACAGTCCTTTGCACATTTCAGTATCTCTTCATGGTACTGGTCGAGCGTAGCCTTGGTCGGCACACGGTCAGCCAGTTCTGCGAGCGTGCGGTTGTCACTGCCTCTCATCGCAGGCAGAAAGGAACTCTGGAAGAATAAGACCCTAGCGATCCGAGGAAGCACCTCAAAGCGCTGGGTGAGTTCCGCGTCGCTGGATTTAAGATCATAGTAAGACGGATCTTTGCCGAAAAACTGGTTCAGATCATGGTTGCCGGGAGTGATCACCACCTTCAATGTGGGTGCGGCGTCTTTCAGAATGCTCCTTAGGATAGCCCAATGTGCGGCATCGCCAGTATCGGTCAGATCGCCTGACACCAACAGGTACGACGGATTTCGTGCGCTGATCTGCCGGACCAGTGTCGTTAGGCGGCTGTTTCCGGGATGCTTGCCATCGCGGGTCTCGTTCTTATCGGTGATATGCAGATCGCTGATATGCGCAATCAGAACGCTATCAGGAGAAGACGCACAAGGGAGCGGGGCGAAATCGGTCGGATGAAGCAATGCCATTGCGTGACGCGCATCGATGATCGTCCACGCGACGGGCACCGCAAAAAACAGTGAGGTCAATCCGACCATGCCCGAGAAGCCGATGAGGCTAATTACGCCTCCACGATGTGCGAGCTGCCGCAATTTCGCGCAACCGATGATGCTCGCGATTACTGTCAGGAATTCGGCATAGAAGAAGCTGACTCCGAAAAAACTGTGCTCGGTCGTCGGGGGCACGCCGAGCCAGTACCAGAACGCCGCGATGGGCACAGTGGCGCCCGCCATTAGGGCCGATCCGATACGGTCGAGTTCAAATCCGCTTGAATCGAGCACGCCCATCGGGTTGGGCCGATTCACAGCGTCCATGCCCGTCATTAGCACCACGAACGCGACTGCCAGCCATAGTGCGATCACAATGACCGGTCCGACCAGCAGGTCAACGAACGCGGCGAAGCGGTCAGACCAACCCCATGTGAATGGAATCACCCACAGAAGGAAAACAAAAAAGCCGATGACGCATGCCACCGCGAAAGCTGACTGGAGAAAGTCTTTCAAACGGTCTTGCGGTCTCCCCACTACCGGCATATCTGCCCGCCGCAACTCGTGCCCACGGGAATCGGATATGTCGAGGCGGCAACGCCGTTGACGTAGGTAGTACATGTACATGACGTGACGGTTGATCCGCCGCCGAAGGTAGGCGGATTAGCCCCAAAGATGGGCGCGTCGGCAAGGCTTACACATAGATCGAACAGGCCGGCGTCAATTTTGGCAGCGATGGTTTCAGATCGGCCGTATCGAGCCAATGCGCGTTTGCGCGTGAACGTACACCACGAGAGAAACAGGCTCCCGAGGAGGAGAAGAGTTGCCATTGCGACACCTCGAAGAGATGTTAGCACCGTTTCACAATGGCGTCGGCGCGTACTGGTCCGACGCGCTTGGCCCCTATCGGAAACCGGCGACGGCTGGTCGGGCGGCGACACAATTTCCTAGGAGTGTGTCCGAGAAATCATTTTATGAGTCATATGTTGTGGATGGCGCATGCCGATACTACCAGTAATTGTGGTCTAAGCATGCGAATTCTGAATACTCGGACACACTCCTAGACTGGTCGGCCCAAGCTTTTCAAGAACCGGGCTGGCAAACACAAATAGGGTCTGAGGTCGTCGAGCGGGACAGAAGTCCCGTGGGGGAAATGTGGGCGTGATTCCACTTGGACGCCTTTTGCGGATCGCCATGCAGCCAACGTGCAGCCACGGCAGCGGTTGGCGTTGCCTCAGGGTGCCAGATCGGCCTCGGACCCTGTCGTGGAATCAAACACTTACCGCACGTTGCCGCCTGGTGCATGTCGGGGCACCGCATTCAAATCCCAGGGGACGGATTTCGCGGGAGGAGATCACGATGTCGCCCCGAATTTAAGATGGTAAACCATCAGCGACATAATCGATGGTAGCTATGGGAGGCCCGTTCTCCAACGATTACGCCGACATCTACTACGACCCGAAGGACCCGGCGAACCTCTGGGATCTCCAGAACAGACAACAATTCCTTCATGCGGCGGCTCTGCATGTTCCTCGTTTCGCTGATTCGCTTTTCGAAGCGGCATTTCCGATTGTCCGTGAGCGGATCGAGGGTCACGGCTCGCTGCCACAGTCAGGTTCACCAGATTACAGCGAGTTCTATGCTCAAATCTTTGCAGCGATACGGGGCTGGGCCAGAGAGTTTAATATCGAGGTGGGCTGGGTTGTTCAGGAAGCCTGGGAAATCGTCGTCGTCGCGATAACCTATGCTCACAAGGGAATCGACCCGCTAAAGGCCTTTGGCACTTGGTGGAGGTCGAAGCACCCCGGGAACGGCACGCGCGCATTTCTGCTACCGTCCTGGAATCCGCGTGAGGAGTCGCCGACCGCATACGCTGTCCGCGCAAACCGTGCTTGGAAACAGCTCAGAGACAAATACATCGCTGCGACGAAGATTGAGCTTGAAAACGCCGGGCTCGAGGCTGTGCCGAAACGGCGAAAGCGTCAGTTCCCTGAGGAATTGCGTTTCAAGTGGGCCGTATTGCACAAATGCGCAGGCACGCCGATCAAAAAGCTGGCCGACGAGTCCCGCCAGGACACCGAGGTCATCAGGATTGCAATCTCGCGAATACTGAAGGACCTCGGCTTCGAGCCGCCAACATAACGACCACCAACCCTTAAGTTTAGACACATCCCGGCCGCTCTTGTCATGATGTGGCCCAGCATGACGGAAAACTTCATCTCGCTGGGCGAAGCCTCGA
>JBEKTF010000244.1:0-7553 GCA_049516355.1 Bryobacteraceae bacterium
GACCGCCGCGAAAGCCGAAGATCCGGGCGCGCTGAAGGTTTTCAGTTATAAGAACGGAGTGCTGGCGAACCGCCTTTCGATTGCTCCGGGGGGAGGCTTCGGTTATCAGGTCCGCCATCTGGATTTTCACCCCTCCGGCAAGTGGGCCTTCGTCACGCTGGAGCGGCAAAACCAGATCCACGTCTACCGGAGAATGGCGGATGGCACGCTGAGCACCAGTCCCTTGTTCGCCAAAGGAACTCTGAATGACACTCTGATGCATCCGGCCAAAGTCGGAGCCGGTCAGACTGCGGCGTCCATTCACGTACATCCGAGCGGCAGGTTCGTGTATGTCGCCAATCGCGCGATGGACACAGTGGATGTCCAGGGCAAACAGGTCTTTGCCGGAGGTGAGAACACGATCGCGGTGTTCTCGATTAACCAGCAGACAGGCGAGCCGACGCTCATTCAAAGCATCGATACGCATGGATTCCAGCCCCGCACGTTCGCCCTGGACTCGAGCGGAAGCTTCCTCGCCGTTGCCAATCAGTCGTCGCTTTCCGTGCGCGACCGGGCCGGCGTGAGCACGGTTCCAGCCAGCATGGCGCTATTCCGGGTGCGCGATGACGGAAAGCTTGAGTTCGCCCGGAAGTACGACATGGAAACCAGTGCCACCAGAAGTCTATACTGGGTCGGGATGGTCTCACTGCCCTGATGCGTCTGCTTCTCCGTGTGGAGGCTCTGCACCAATTCGGCCCGTATTGCGCCCGCCCGGATCTGGTAAAATTCTAGATACTCGGGAACACAGAGGCATCGCGAAATGTTCAAAACAAAAAGGGAACTGCCTGTTACCGCATCGGGGGATGACCGCTACACCAGTGGCGATGTTGCGCGCATCGCTGGCGTCAGCCTTCGCCAGCTGCAGTGGTGGGACGAGCGCAACGTCGTTTCGCCCCGCCAGGAGGGGCATCGGCGAGTTTACCTTCCCCAGGAGGTCGTCGAAGTTTCCGTCATCGCGGAGTTGCGCCGCAAAGGATTCTCCCTCCAGAAAATTCGTCGCGTCCTGCGATTTCTGCAAAAGGAAATGGGAAAGCGGCTGAGCGATGCCGTCGCAAAAGACAGCGACGTCCACCTGATTACCGATGGCAAGAATATCTACCTTGAAGATCAGCCGGACCGGGTGATCGATGTCCTGAAAAACGCAAAGCAGCCGATGTTTTTGGTATGCGTAACGGACCAGTTACGCCGGTTTCAAAGCTCCGCCCAGCGGAAGCCGGTGAAGTCGGAAGGCACGGCCTCGGCGGGCACGTCCAAAACGAAGCTCGGTTAGTGTCGCGCCGGCATTTGTGGTGCGGGTCCCTGACCCGCGGCTGGCGCCCTCGCCGGCATTTTTCGAATGAAACGCAATCAGCCGCTAATTGCTTCGCGGCGGAAACTTTAGCTGTGACGAACTTGATGGTTTGAAGGGCGTGCGCTGTTTCCGCCGGGCCGTCTTCGCCTCTTCGCTGGCTGTCCGGGCGGAAGCAAAAGTCGACAGATGCTCGATGGTCACGGCGAATGAAGCGGGCGCAATCGCGTTTTCCTCAAATCCGGCCAGCGCGTCCGTCAGGATCTGGAGACAAATCGCAGGCCCGTCCTGGACGGGGATGCGATATTCCATGAACAACGACATGTCCGCCTTCAACGTAAACTGCACCATCTTCGGCGCATTGGCTAGACGCGCCTGCGTCAATATCCGCTGAAAATGGAAGCAGCGGACGCCGGCTTCCTGAGTGAACCCCATGTAAACCAACTGCATCCATTACCGCACCTTCGGGCGGAGATTGAAACGAATCAAAAAGCCGCACGCGCGGAAGTTCGCCGTGCGGCTTCACCGGATAGCTTTTACCTCTGAGGCAGCCGCTATTAAGCGGGTGTAACCTGTTCCGCCTGCAGACCCTTCGGGCCACGATTCACAACGAACGTAACCTTGCTGCCTTCTTCGAGCGAGCGATAACCGCTGGCCTCAATGGCGGAAAAATGCACGAAAACATCTTCGCCGTTCTCGCGGGAAATGAAGCCGTATCCCTTACCGGCGTTAAACCACTTTACTGTTCCTGTCTCTTTCATACTTCTCTCTTTCCAGCAATGAAGTTCCCGAGACTCGAATGAGACGGTGCAGCGAGAGGCAAACGCTTATCGTGTGAGGTTCCAAACGATGTACTGGGTTTCAAAAGCTTCCCTAGAATACCACGGAACTGCCTTTATTTACAATGGCGTCGTGAGTGGGTTTGCGCGGCCGCACGGATTTTTCCCCTGACATCGTACTGTTATTTTCCCCGCGCATAATTGACGGTATGCACCCCGACCTCGCCGAATACGGTCCTGTTGTTTTCCACGGAGACCCGAACGCGCTCTACGATAGGCACCTCGTATTCGATTACGCGATCGATCCTGACACCGCCACTCCGCGCGAGCGATATGAGGCCGTCGCCCGATCTCTGCGTGACGTCCTGGCTTTGCGCTGGCTGCGAACCAGAAAAACCTACGATCGCGTGGATCCGAAGCGCGTTTATTACCTCTCGATGGAGTTCCTTATCGGCCGGTCGCTCGCGAATAACGTCACCAATTTGCTGCTCGACCCCACCATGGTCGCAGCCTGCAGGGAGAAGAACGTCGACCGGTACGAGCTGCTGGAACAGGAGCCGGACGCCGGTCTGGGCAACGGCGGGCTCGGGCGTCTCACGGGTCTGGACTCCAGGACCAATTCCTAAAACAGGGGGTGGCGGTGCCCCCGCCGCGCCGTCATGGATATAGCTTATCCTCCCCGCGCGCAGTCTCAAAAAATAAAAAAATCCAGACACCGAACAACTGTCGGACAAATGTTTGCAAAAAGTCTCTATAGAGACTTCCGGCGTGCGGGCTGGTGAGGATTCCGCAGAAGCCGAATCGGTGATTCCGGACGCAAGCCGATCACGGTATTCCTTATCCCTGCCTCTGCCCGCAGTTAACCCCGGAGCGCGAATCAGCGTTTCGGCCTGATCTAAAGGAAATGTTAGTAGGGGACGGAAGGCCGACCATCCAGGCGCGATGTTCGATTCGTAAGCCGAAGCGCGTAGAAGGCGTGACCGGGGGCAGCCTGAAGAACATCGCTCAGCGATTGCGATGCCGTATCAGAGCCACACGGACCGGGGATTTTGAAGTACCCCAGTACTTTTTGGAGGTGTTTGTTGATTTACGGGCCGGGCGGAAGTAGCCTCGCTGCCTGAAGTGCTTTCGCCATCACTCAATGAGCCGAAGTCTGACCGATCTCATCGTTGGTTTGAGTTTGCACCAGAACCCTCTGGAATGTCTGCTGAAGCTCACGCCAAAACAGGCTGGCTGTTTTAACGCGCCGGTGCGTCCAGTCCCAGCAACTGGTTGAACATCTGCGGCATCCCCGACATTACGCGCAGGGAACGCGCGCGGTAGGCTGCCACCGCCTCGCGCGGCACCTCAAAGAAGTCGGATTCAGGCCAGGTTCGGCCGAAAATATCGATCAGCAACGAGCGGAACTTGCCTGAGAGCATTCCGCTGCCGTCTTCCCGCTGTTCCCGGTACGCCACTCGCTCGGCCGACGTCAGCGCACAGAGCAGTGGGTGAATCCGCTCGGAAACAACGTTGCGATACTTCTGGATATTCTGAATGGTGCGGTCGAGCGGCAGGTCATTCCAGACTTCCTGCCCGACATGCAGAGTTTCATCCCGATTCCAGCGCGTCATGGGGAAGGCACTGATCAGCCAGTCGCCGAGATGCACGGCGTTCTTTCGCCCGCCGCCATACAGCAGCAGATCCTCCTCATACCTCCCGAACCACACAGTCAGGCTGTCGATCAACTCCGACACCCGGTGGCGATCGATGGCTTCGCGGTATTGCGTTCCGAATATGCCGACCGAACGCGGGATCCTGCGTACCAGTTCCATAAGCTGGTCAGTGAGAATCGGGTGGAAGACGCTGTTGCCAATGCCCAGCACCAACAGATCGAAATCGCCAGGCGGAACATTCCAGGGATGGAAATGCCCGTGGTGAACCTCGGCGCCTGCAGGCAGCAGCGAATTGATTACGTGGAAGCCGAGGCGGTCACCAAAGTTGCCGACATTGTTGTACGACATCACCAGCACCCGGCGCCGCACCGGCAGTCGTGTCTCGGCCGGCAGGATCCGCAGAAGCATCTGGTTGCTGTCCGGACGCAGCGAAGTCTGGAGGTTGAAACCGGCTTCTGTAAATCCCTCGCAGAGGTCCTGCAGGCTGAGGTGATTGATCCATCCGAGGGCCTTGCGGTCGAGGTGTGAAGTGAAGTTGGTCGGGCAGTAGCTGAACACCACCGGAAGCCCGAACGCGCGTAACTGGCGCAGGAAGCCCCGCCAGTCGTGGATATACTCGAGCACACCCAGCGCGGCGACGTGTGTCACGCCCGCGGGCAGCGGAACAGCCTGCGAGTTAAAGTCGCAAACCAGCGTCCGTTCATCGCGAGCGACCAGATCGCACGGAGTGTAGCGGCACCCAGGCGGAAGATAAGTCTCCAACGCCATGCGCCCGCATCCCAGGTCCATCACGTGCGCGCCGGCAGGGACGAAATCGGCCGCCAGACGCGCGCGCTCGTTCCACGCGACGTTAAGATTGGCCGCATCCGACCAGCGGGCGAGATCGGTCTGACCATGAACGGATGGAATCGCGGCCTGGGCTTCCGGCTTCGCCCCAGTCAATTGACAGAGCGCGACTGCAACGGCGTGTATGACACTTTCCCAGTCGCCGGCGACCTGCTGGCGGAACAGACGCATGCTCGGGTACCAGGGCGAATCGTTCCGTTCCAGCAGCCAGCGCCAATCCGGAGCAAAGGGGGTCAGCATCCACACCGGCGTGCCGAGAGATCCGGCCAGGTGCGCCACAGAGGTGTCGGCGGTGATTACCAGATCTAATTGCGAGATGGCTGCGGCTGTCTCCGCGTAGTCGGTCAATTCCGGCGCCAGGTCCCGGATCCTCCCCTGGGTAGCAGGTTCAGCGAGTTGGGCCGTGGCCGGACCCACCTGCAGACTGAACCAATGCACCCGCGGAGTCTCCAGCAACGGCGCGAACAGGCGGCAGGCGAAGGAGCGGTTCCGGTCATTCAGATGGCCCGCTGCACCTGCCCACACGAGTCCGATTCTGATTCCTTTCTTTTCTGCCGCTTTTTCCTTTAGGAGGTCGCTCCACTTCCGCTTCATTTCCAGAGGAATCACAAACCGCGCGGGCGCCGGAATCGTATCCGGATCTGTTCCCGCCAGACGCGGCAGCGAGAGCAGAGGGCAATAGACATCGAATTCCGCGGGCGTCGTATCCGAAATCGTGATATCGCCCTCCGCAAGCCAGCTCATGAGACGGACTAGCGGCTTCTGCACCTTCATGATTGCGCTTCCGCCGGAGTCTTTGGCAAGCTTCCCATAGCGGGCAAACTGGATGGTGTCTCCGGCGCCCTGCTCGAAGCAGAGCAGAACACGGCGTCCATCGAGCCTCGATCCATCCCAGAGGGGCTGCGCGAAACTTGGTGCCTGACCGGCAAACTGGCGAGTCTTCCATCGCCACTCGTATTTACGAAAACCCTCACGGTAATCGCCTGCCAGCAATAGAGTGAGAGCAAGATTGTAGTGGGCTGCCGCGCTCTCGGGCTCGAGCGCACAGGCGCGCTCGAGGTATCGCCGGGCATCCACAAGCCGTCCCATGTTAATCAGGACATGTCCCAGGCTGACCAGCACGCGGTAGTCCTGCGGGAGCCGAGCCTCCGTCTTCAGCAGGCAATCCAGCGACTCCTCATAGCGGGCGATCTCCTTCAGCGCCACGCCGCGATTGCCGAGGATTTCGGGCTGTTCGCCGCACACGGCCATTCCCTGGTCGCAAATGCGCAGGGCGTCTTCAGGCCGCCGTGCATCGATCAGCAGCGCAGCCAGCCTGCTGAAGACATCCGGCCTCTTCGAGCCCAGTTCCACAGCCCGCGCTAAATGCGGAATGGCATCGCTTGGCTGCCTTGCCATGACGGCTTCCGCGAGAAAAATCAGATAATCAACGTTGTCTTTGTCCCCGCGAACGGCTTTCTCCAGGTTGGAAATCGCCGACTCCCAGCGGTTCTGCCTGACCTGCGCCACGCCAAGGAGGTAACGGACGACTGGAATACCGGGCGCATACTGCACCGCTTGTTCCAGCAGCCGCAGAGCCCGCGCATCGTCGCCTCGCTGCAGGTTCTGCGAGGCTTCCGCGACAGCTTCGCCCACGGAGAGTTGCAGCAAAGCCCCACTGCTTTCGCGCACGCGCACCACACCCTTCATACAAGGGACATGGCAACCGACGTTCCGAACTTTCACGTTGAGAATAAACGCGTTTCTCGCCGCGGCACGCGTCAATAAACGAATCGTTGCCTTCCCGGTGTCAGGAACTTGACAGCGGAGTTCGCCGGACACGACGAATCCCGCTTACTGAGTGCCGCATAATATAGAGAAATCATAAGAACAGAGAGGCCTGTTTCCAGAAGGCAGTGATCAGTTGAGGTCTGCGGCGCAAACGGCGCAATGTCTGGCGGGCTCGGTCGTTGAGATGCCATAGATCTTTTGCGCAGACGTTGGGGAGCTGGTGGTGTTTCCAGTAGCCCCAGAGATATTCAGCCGGATTCAGTTCCGGCGCATAGGGCGGAAGATATTCAACGGCGATCTGGACGCCGAGGGAATCGAGGAACTCGCCGACCAGCCGGCTGCGGTGCGCAGGGAGCCTGTCCCAAAGCACTGACAGGGGAGATCTCAAGTGTCGAAGGAGATGAGCCAGGAAGATGATCGTCTCTTCCTTGCCGACAGCTTTGTCGAAGATCTGGAAGTAGAAGTTCCAGATTGTCATCCCGGCGGCAACGGAAATGGTTTTCCAGTTGAAATGGTATTGGAGCACCGGCGTCTGCCCCCGCGGAGCCCAGGTGCGACACCGGTGGGGACGCTGGCTCAACCCACTTTCGTCGATGAAGACAATGGTGCGCCCTTCTTTTTCGGCTTTTTTTAATCGCCGGCCATGCCCCGCTTCCATTCGCCAATGGCTTCTTCGTTGCGCTCCAGTGCCCGGCCAGCGGGCCGCTGGGGACTCCAGCCCAGTTGGCGGAGCAGTTTCCAGACATGTCCGGCGTGATAACGAATGCCGAACTCGCGTTCGATCAGATCCGCCACTCTGGGGCAGGTCCAAAGCGGCGTCTCATAACCGAGTTTCTCCGGCCCTTCCAGTAACCGTGATGTCAACAGGGCACGTCGCTTTACATCCAGAAGGGGCTTCCGGCCAGCTCTACCTGCCGCTTTCAAGCCCTTCTCGCCTTTTTCGGAAATCGTCTTTGCCCACCGGCTCACCGTTTGGCTGCAGACCTTCAATCGGCGCGCCACTTCACTCTGGTTAAAGCCTTTCCGAAGCAGACCCATTCCCTTCAGCCGCCGCTGCTCTAGTGTCCTGTCTTATATAATTATTTACATATAGCCGGGATCGCCCTATACTGGGGCATGCCCAGTCCGGCGCCCGCGCTTGCCCTGAGCGCGAGTCAGAAAGCGGAGATCGAGGGA